>CAXTUR010000062.1:0-17252 GCA_964247455.1 uncultured Acidobacteriaceae bacterium
GCTAGGGAGGTGTTGAGGAATTTGCGGCGTTGCATGGTGGCTCCGTCGATCAGGGTACAGGGATAGATTATGGACTAGGGCTCTGCTTCGAGGAGGGGCTGTAGTTCGCGATTGCCGTGGACGACGCGCTCGATCCGAACCGTATCTTGGCGAATGCGGAAGAGGATGACGTAGTTGCCGACAACAGCGAGACGGGCGTCTGGGGCAAGCTCGGGTCTGAGTTGGTAAAGGGCAGGATTGCTGGCGATCTTCGCGAAATGCGAGCGTAGGACGCGAATCCAGTTGGCCGCGTGTCGCGGGCTGTCACGGGAGATGTACTCCGCGATATCAGCCAGGTCATGCTTGATGTGAGGAGAAAAGCGCAGGCGCATCTATTGCCCGGATGCTTCCGCCATTGCGTCGTATTTGTGTTCCAAGGCGTCGAGGATCGGATCGGGGTCTTCGCCATCGGAGTCGTCGGCTATGGCTTCGAGCCAAGAGTTGCGCAAGTTGGAAAGATCTTTGGCGCGCATCTGGCGTTTGTGGGTCCAGTCGCGAAGGGCGTCGCGAACGACTTCGCTCTGGGAGGAGTAGTCTCCTGCCTCAACAGCCTGTTGGACAATGGTGGCGTACTCGGCTGGAAGGGCGATGCTCAGAGTCTCGGTTGCGGGCATGAGTCTACCTCGGCTGTATGCAGTGTACCGTCATGTCGTTTGCGAAACACGGATTCCCTGCGAATGACAACCAGAAAAGCTAAAGCGAGCCGGTGAGGGCGCTTAGCGGAGCGAAGAGGTCGAGTTGGGCGGCGACTTCGGGAGTGGGCGGGAGTGGAGTGACGCCGCCGATGTGGTCGACGGCGATCAGGTAGGGCTTGGCCTGGGCGAGGCGGACGTTGAGCTTTTTGAGGTCAGCCAGGGTGAGTGCGTGGTTTTTGCGGATGGAGAGAATGCGCTCGACGTTGCGGTAGCCGACGCCGGGGACGCGGAGGAGGCTCTCGCGCGGAGCGGTGTTGACGTCGACGGGGAAGAACTCGGGGTGGAGGCGGGCCCAGGTGGATTTGGGGTCTTCGGTGAGGGAGAGGTCGGGCTGCTCGGGGCTGGTCAGTTCCGCCGCGTCGAAGCCGTAGAAGCGCATCAGCCAGTCGGACTGGTAGAGGCGGTGCTCCCTAATAAGCGGCGCGGCTTTAAGGGGGAGCCGGGCGTCGGCTTCGTTGTTGTGCGAGAAGCCAGTGTAGTAGATGCGGCGGAGCTTGTATTCCGTGTAGAGCTTGGTGGCGGTGGAGAGGATTTGGCGGTCGTTTGCGGGGGTAGCGCCGACGACCATCTGGGTGGACTGGCCGGCGGCGGCAAACTTCGGGGCTAGCTTCGACTTGGTGCGGTCTTCGTCGGCTTCGTCCTTGTAGGAGCGGATCTGGCCCATGGTGGACTCGATGACGGCGGACTTCTTTTCGGGGGCAAGCTGGACGAGGTCCTGCTGGGTGGGGAGCTCGATGTTGGCGGAGAGGCGGTCGGCGTAGAGGCCGGCCTCCTTGAGGAGCAGGTCGCTTGCGCCGGGGATGGCTTTGAGGTGGATGTAGCCGCCGAACTTGTGCGCCTGGCGCAGGGCTTTGGCGACGGCGACAAGCTGCTCCATAGTGTAGTCGGGCGACTGGATGATGCCGGAGGAGAGGAAGAGGCCCTCGATGTAATTGCGCTTGTAGAAGTCGAGCGTGAGGGTGACGACTTCTTCGGGTGTGAAGCGGGCGCGCTGGATGCCGGAGGAGACGCGGTTGACGCAGAAGACGCAGTCGTAAGTGCAGACATTGGTGAGCAGGATTTTCAGCAGTGAGACGCAGCGGCCGTCGGGAGTGTAGCTGTGGCAGATGCCTTCGCCGTCGGACGAGCCGATACCGCCGGGCGTGGCCTTGCGCTTTGCACCGGAGGACGCGCAGGAGGCGTCGTACTTGGCGGCGTCGGCGAGGATGGCGAGCTTTTGTCCGGTGTTCATGAGGGCAGGGAAGAGGGAAGAGAAAGCGAGCGCGTGTTTAGTATAGCGAATATCCGGCGAATGTGTTCGCGCCGATTGTGTCTGGGCATACATCTATAAGGTATGAGTGAATCGGGCGGATTGCGGTTGTCGGTGTTGGACCAGTCGCCGGTGGCGGCGGGGAGTACGCCGGGTGAGGCTTTGCAGCGGTCGATCGAGTTGGCGCGGCTAGTGGATGGGCAGGGGTATTCGCGGTTCTGGATGTCGGAGCACCACGCGATGGAGCTGCTGGCGTGTACCGCGCCGGAGATCATGCTCGCACGGATTGGGGCGGAGACGCGGCGGATTCGGATTGGGTCGGGCGGGATCATGCTGCCGCACTACACGCCGCTGAAGGTGGCGGAGACGTTTCGGACTTTGCACGCGCTTTACCCAGGGCGGGTCGACCTGGGGATTGGGCGCGCGCCCGGCGGTGGGCCAATCGAAGCCATGGCGCTGAAGCGGGAGCGACGGACGCCGATGCAGGACGACTTCCCGGATCAGCTGAGCGAGCTGCTGGCTTTTCTCGGGCATGGGTTTCCGGCGGGGCATCCGTTCGCGAAGGTGACGGTCGCGCCGGCGATGCCCGGCGGGCCGAAGGTTTGGCTGCTGGGTTCGAGTATGTGGAGCGCGGCGACGGCGGCGGAGTACGGGCTGCCGTATACGTTCGCCCACTTCTTCAGCGCGGGCAACACGCGCTACGCGATCGAGGAATACCAGCGAAGCTTCCGGCCCAGCGCGCATCGGGAGCAGCCGGAGGCGATGGCAGCCGTTGGAGTGATTTGCGCCGAGACGCGGGAGGAGGCGCAGTATCTCCATGCCAGCGTGCGGCTGTTGCAGCGGCGCATTCGGATGGGGGATCGCAGCCCGGTGGCTCCGCCGGAGGAAGCTCTGCAGGAGCTGCGGCTGCTGGGCGACGCAGGGCACGAGGACGGGGAGTGGCCGCGCTACTTTGTGGGAACGCCGGAGACGGTACGGACGGAGCTGGAGGCGATGGCTCGGGCGCTAGAAATCGGGGAGCTGGTGGTGAACACGATCACGTGGGACCATGCGGCTCGGCTGCGGAGTTATGAATTGTTAGCGTGTGTATTTGGATTAGATGTAAGTGCGGAGGAATACGTCTTTGCAACCGCGCAGTGATAGATAAGACGCAAAAGGGTTCGGTTATTGCTGGCAGTGTAGGATTTACGTGATGGGTTCTAGAATGCGTTGCTCTGACAGCTTGCTCATGGGTAATCAGGTCCGAGTTGAATATGCCCGTGTACGCTTACAACAACCTTCTATTACCATCCCCGGCATGGCGACTGCGTTGACGAATCGTGTACTGGCCAAGTGTTATCCGAAGGGCGGCGATATCCAGCAGCTGCGTTCTTTCGTGCTACCTAAAATGCTTACCTATTTGCTGTTTGCGATCCCGATAGGCGCGCGATCGCAGGTTGTCGAGAGCAACACTGACCACCTCGGCGGCATCATGCACGCTAAAGCAGGGCGACCAGCGTTCGAAGTCGCAGTTGTTCGGCAGAGCGCACCAGGTGCTGAGTATAGATTTAACGGAATCGGAGTACCACGTCCCGGCAGTTTGGAGGCCACGGGGAGCACGGTTCGAGAGCTCATTACTTCTGCCTACGCTGTGCCGGATGACAAGGAGCTGAGCGGGGGTCCGATTGGATCGGTAAAGAGCGTTTCAACATCAGAGCAAAAGTAGAAGAGGCGGATTTGGCCGCACTAAAAGGATTGCCCTTTAGCAAGTTAAAAGACGAGATGAGAATTCGGCTCCAAGTGCTTCTCGAGCAGCGTTTTAGGCTGCGGTTAACGGAGACAAAGAAAGAGCTTCCCATCTTTGCGCTCGAAGTCGGAAAAGGAGGATCGAAGTGCAAGAAGGTGATCGAGAACGACGCTGCTGCCTTCGATCATCTCCCACCACCTCCGCCTCCTGAGAACAGCCATAGATTGTCGCTGCCTCCAGATCAAGCCGAGCGGACGCACTGCACTGGAAATCGGACCGCCTACCTTTTCCTCTTGTCCTGTCCTGGATTAGCCAGCAGTAGGAGATCAGGGGACGGACAGTGCTGGATCGAACAGGTCTGAGCGGTGGGTTCGATTGTGGACTTTTTGGACGCGTGGCAAGGCTGATCCAGCCGATTCGACGTTCTTCACTGCTATTCGCGAGCAACTGGGCCTGAGTTTGCGGCCTACACGTGCCTCCCTTGGAATATTGATAATACAGAACATCGAGCAACCTTCGGCCAATTGACAGGAGCATCAGCCCAGATGTGTCTGCGACTGGTCATTCCGCCTCTTGGAATACAACGAAATGAAGTGATATGTGTGTTGGATCTAGGGGGCATATGAGTACCTGTTGGCGTTTATTCATGGTTTCGCCCTTGACGATGATTGTGTGAGAAGGGGACACTTACGGAGGAAAGTCGAGAAGCAGTCGCACATGAACACCATCGTCTCCTCCCCGGGAGCTCTACCCGAGATAAAATCCACGCCGTACTTCAACCAACCCACCTTTCTGATGTGCCCGCCGCAGTTCTACGATGTCGACTACGTGATTAATCCGTGGATGGCAGGCAATCTCCACCGGCCCTCCCGCGACCTAGCGTTTGCACAGTGGAACGCGCTGTACGGGCATCTGAAGACGATCGCCGAGGTGCGGTTGGTGCCCGCGCGCCCGAACTCGCCGGACATGGTCTTTGTAGCGCACGCGGCCCTGGTCCAGCACGGCATGGCGGCCGTATCGAGCTTTACTCATGTTCAGCGACAGCCTGAGGAGGACTTCCTTCGCGCCTGGTTGAAGGAGGAGGACTTTCTGCTATGGAACACGCCGCGCGAGACGCCGTTCGAGGGTGAGGGGGACGCGTTGTTCAGCGCGGATGGCGGCTGCTTGTGGGCGGCGCACGGCGTCCGGACCTGTGAGCACAGCCACCGCCATGTGGCCGACGCCTGGCATACGCCGGTCACCTCGCTGAACCTGGTCGATCCACGTTTTTACCATCTGGATACGTGTTTTGCGCCGCTGGCGGGCGGGTATCTGCTGTACTTTCCGGGGGCGTTCGATGCAGTGTCGCTCGGCAAGATCGAGGCGGCCTACCTGCCGGAGATGCGGATCGCCGTGACCGAGTCCGAGGCGGCGCACTTTGCCTGCAACGTCCTCAACGTGGGCCGAAGCATCGCCATGCACACGCTGCGGCACTCAGACCTGCCGGACCGGCTGCTGGATCTCGGCTTCGAGGTCACGCAGATGGAGCTTTCGGAGTTTCTGAAGGGCGGCGGCGGGGCGAAGTCGCTGGCTCTCCGTTTAAGTGATATGAGCGCGACACACGCGCTGTAACCGCGCTGCAACAACTATTTTCCCGGTTGTGCGTTCTTACAGGGAGGGGTACCGAATGCCTGAGGGCAGGCGGAACCTTTCAAATCGCCGCAAAAGGGCGGTTTGGATTGGGAGGTGTGTATGCGGTCATTACGGTATCTCTTTCTTCTCGGCGCGTTGCTGCTGATTCCGGCGGTTCAGGCGAAGGCTCAGGTTGGCGTCGCAATCGGTATTGGCGGACCGGTTTATGAGGGTGGCTACTATGCGCCGCCCGTTTGCTCCTATGGCTACTACGACTATGCTCCGTATGCCTGCGCTCCCTACGGCTACTATGGACCGTCATGGTTCAATGGTGGGCTGTTCATTGGCGCAGGCCCGTGGTTCCGGGGCGGCTATGGCTATCGTGGCTATGGATACGGCTATCGGGGCGGCTATGGATACCGTGGTGGCTACGGCGGCTACCGTGGCGGATACGGCTATGCGCGGGGCGGGGAAGGGTTCCGCGGCGGAGAAGGTTTCCATGGCGGCTATGGTGGCGGTGGTTTCCGCGGCGGTGCTGAGGGCGGACATGGCTTTGCGGGTGGCGGGGGCGGCTTCCATGGCAACGCTGGTGGTGGCTTTCATGGCGCCGGCGGTGGTGGCTTCCATGGTGGCGGGGGCGGACACCGGTAAGTTCCGCGTTGTAACTCGCAAGGCGGTCGTTCCCCCTCGGAGCGGCCGCTTTCGTTTGTATACACTGGACCCTACAAGCAGCCATACGCGACGGTAATGTCCCAGGGCCGATCTGCCGAAGAAAGAGCAGAGAGGACGCTTGCCACGGCTTGTCAGGTGGGCGACTTATGGGGCCTTATGCGATCCGTCTGCCGTTTGCTTCTCGCCGCCCTGGTGCTGGCCGTTCCGCTAGGATTTACTGGATGCGGTGCCGTGGTGAGCAAGTCGAGCACCATGCAGATGCAGATGGCGATCTACACGCCACTGTGTCTCGAGATCAAGGCTGGCAGCACGCTTGAGGGCGAAATCGTACAAACCTACCCGTGTGTCCCAGGAGAACGGCGGCAGGAGTGGACGTTTCTTCCGATCCCGGGGACGACGTCATCGTTCCACATTGTCAACGCGAACAGCCTGCAATGTATGACCGTAAGCTACGGCCGATCAGCCCTTGGAACGCCCGTCGTCCAGGCACCCTGCTACGTTCCTTCACAGGCGAGCCAGGTGTGGGCGTACATTCCGGCAACCGATCCCAAGATGGGGTACACGCTGGTATCGGCCATCAACAACCTGTGTCTCGATATCCCTTACGGCGAGACGACGGGGGAGACGCCGATGCAGATCTTCACCTGCAAAGCCGCCGACCCTGCCCAGGCCTATGTGCTCAACCCGGTGGCGCAGGGAAGCACGCCGTAGCGGGGCTTAAATGACCTTAAGCAGCAGCAGAATGAGCACAATGGTGAGGATGAGGCTAAGTCCGCCACCCCCGTAGTAGCCAATGCCTGGCCCCATACGAAAGCCGCCAAAGCCAAAGAGAAGAATCAGAACGACCAAAAGGATAAGCATCACGTCTCCAAGCGGCTGGATGTTCGCCGCGTCAAGCCATGGGATGCATGATCTTCATCTCACGTCAACAATCCGTACTGATCAAGGGTAATCAGGGTGCTTCGTCGGCGAGTTTGCCCTCGCGCAGGCGCAGGAGCCGGTCGCAGCGACGAGCAAACTCCGTGTTGTGGGTGACAAGGATGCTGGTCAGGCCATGCGCGGCGTGGAGCCGTTGAATCAGCGTGAAGACAGTTTCCGCGGTGCGGGCGTCGAGATCGCCGGTAGGCTCGTCGGCCAGGAGGAGCTTGGGCCGTGTGATGAGGGCGCGGGCAAGGGAAACGCGCTGCTGTTCACCGCCGGAGAGCTCCCCGGAGCGATGGTCGGCACGGTCGGCTAGACCAACTTCAGCGAGCCACGCGCGTGCTTCGTCCAAGGCAAGCGGGCGGCGGTCTCCTCGGGCAAGCAGGGGAAGCGCGACGTTTTCAAGCGCTGTAAACTCCGGCAGGAGATAGTGGAACTGCCAAACGTAGCCGATCTCGCGATTGCGGAAGTCCGCTGCCTGGCGGCGGGAGAGTGCGCGAAGGTTGCGCTCACCAACGCGGACTTCACCAGAGGTGGGGGTGTCGAGCGCCGCAAGCAGGTGAAGCAGGGAACTTTTGCCCGTTCCACTCTCCCCGACGATGGCCACCATCTCGCCTGTATTTACGGTGAGATCAAGGTTGCGAAAGAGTTCAAGCTGGCCGCGGCCGGTCGCGTAGGTCTTGCTGAGCTTACGGGCCTGGAGAAGGGGGTTTGTTTCCAGGACGATGGGGAGAGGCTCAAGCGTCCCTGCGTTCTCGAAACGTACCGCTGGTTCGCTCACGCGGCGAGATGACCCATCTTTTCGCGCTTCGTCTCCAGGTAGCGAGCGTTCTCGTCAGATTCGGGCACTACAGCGGAGATACGCTCAACCACCTTGATTCCGGCGGCCTCGAGAGCTGCCACCTTCTCCGGATTGTTAGTGATGAGGCGGACAGCGCGCAGGCCAAGCGACTGGAGCACCGCTGCCGGCAACTCGTACACGCGACAGTCCGCTTTGTACCCGAGTTCGAGATTAGCTTCGATGGTGTCGCGACCCTGATCCTGCAACTCGTAGGCGCGCAGTTTGGCCATCAAGCCGATGCCCCGTCCCTCTTGATTCTCATAGAGCAGGATACCCGCGCCCGCGTCCGCGATCGTGGCGAGGGCGAGCTCCAGCTGTTGGCGGCAGTCGCAGCGCAGGGAGTGGAAGACGTCGCCGGTAAGGCACTGCGAGTGAATGCGGACGATGGGCGGAGCGACATAGAGGTCTCCGAGCACAAGGGCGACCGCCGTCTCAATGCGAGTGGCTGCTGCAGGCTGGCTGGGATTGCAAGGCTCGGGATCAGTGATCAGGCCTTCAAAGCCGAGAATGCGAAAGTGCGCCCAACGGGTAGGAAAATCGGCGTCGGCGACCTTGCGGATACTGGCGAACGGCATAAGTCCATTATACGTTTCATCGCCGCCGCGTTTTGATGACGCGGACGAGGGACTACAGTAGGGGTGTGACACAGGCCGACCCCAAGCTGATCCTGATTACGCTGCTCGTGGAACTCGGCGTGGCGGCCGCGGTGTCGACCTCGCTTGGGCGTTCGAACACCTTCAAGGATGCGCTGCTCGCCTCTACGCGCACGGTGCGGCAGACAGTCGGCTTTGTGGCCATGTTGTGTGTTCCGCTGATGCTGGGCGTGTGGATACGGGTGACGGTGCCAAACTTCCTCGCGGCCGACATCTCGTTTGAGGCGACAATCCTGCTGGGCATTCTTATTGGTCCGCTGGCGGCGCTTGGCGGCGGGGCGGCCATGGCCCTCCCAGCGGTGCTGCATGGTGAGTTCTGGGCACTGCCGGTCAATCTTCTGGTGGCAACCGCGTCGGGTGCGTTCGGCCGCTTTACCGATCCGGAAGACGTGTGGACCTTCTCCCCGATGATTGACTTGAGCATCTACCGCTGGGTGACGCGTAACCTGCGGCATCTGGGGCTGGATCGGCAGATCTTGCTGCTCCTGCTGATCACGGCGATGCAGTTCGCGACGAGCATGCTATCGCAGTTCTATCCTAAGCACTTTTACGAACTGCATACGCGGGTGTGGTGGCTTGAGTTGCTGATCTGCGTGACTGCGCCGATCGTGGTCGGCATCCCGCTGAAGGTCTGGAACGCGATCCGCACGGAGCGGAAGCTGGAAGAGCAGGGAAGGCTGCTGATGGAGGCGCGTCTGGATGCCTTGCAGCGGCAGATCAATCCGCATTTCCTCTTTAACACGCTGAATTCAATCACCTCCCTTGTGCGTTCGCAGCCGGAGTTGGCGCGCGAGATGATCGTGAAACTGGCAAGCATCTTGCGCATGCTGCTGAAGGAGCGCGAGGCGTTTGTTCCTCTGCGCGAGGAGTTGGAGTTTACGGACGACTATCTTGGCATTGAAGTGGTGCGCTTTGGGGAGAAGCTGCGCGTAGTGAAAGAGATCGCCGACGAGACGCTGGAGGTGGTTGTGCCCAGTATGCTGCTGCAGCCGCTGATTGAAAATAGCATCAAGCATGGCCTGGAGCCGCGTATCGCCGGGGGAACGGTGACCCTGCGGAGCCGCTTGCTCGACCGGCAATTACTGGTTGAAGTAGAGGACGATGGCGTGGGTATGGAGCCGGAGCGTGACGGTGCCGCGATTACTTCGAGCCACGCACGGTCTAACGGGATTGGCATGAAGAACGTTCGCGAACGGATGCAGGTCCTGTACGGCGCGAGCGCCTCGTTCGAGGTCGTGAGCCGGCCGGGACGCGGAACGAAGGTGACTCTCGTGATGCCGATCCTGGAGGCTGGCGCTCCCAACTGGTCAGAAGTGGGAAACGAAGCACTGGGAGCGGCAACGCATCTCCTCGAGAGCGCGGTGCGAGCAGTAACGCGGGAATAATACCTCTTAGCTAAGTCAGCTTCTTGAAGAGGACCACCACACCCGAGAACACCCCGCCGCCTGCAAGAGCGAGCAGGAGGATCGCATGGCGGTAAGCACGCTGGGTGGCGGGTGGTGTGGCTGCGGTGTTGTCGCGACATTGTGCGCAACCCTGACCGTGCGCCGAGGAGCAGAACAACGGAACAGCCAGAAGTAGTGGTCTCAACCGGACACTGCTTTTGCGTCCTAGCTCCTCTAAAAACCTGTTCACTGGAAGAACGCGAGCAACACAAACAAGAACAGCCAGAACACTCCCATAGAGTGCCAGTACCACGCCGCGCAATCGACAAAGACCTGTCGGTTCTCCATCTGCTTTGAGCGAAAGAGCGCGATGAGTGCACCCGCCAGCGCGGCGATGCCCAGCACAAGGTGGACCCCGTGAACGCCGGTGATGAGGAAGAAGAAATGGCTGCTCGGGTTCGAGCGGAAGAAGACGTGCTGCATCGCAAGCTGCTGCCACGCGATCCATTGGCCGATGAGGAAGAGTGTTCCCAACACCACCGTCGCGCCGAGCCACGGCATTGCGTTGCGTGTGCTCGGCTTGCCCAGGCCGAGCCACTCATCCATTACGTCGACCTCGCGGAACATATGCCGACGCGCCATCTCGACGGTGGCCGAACTTAGCACAAGGATGGCGGTGTTGACCCAGAGGATCGGCGGGATGGCAGTCGGTAGCCACTGATTGATGTAGTTGTTATAAGCATCAAAGCGGCCAGTCGACTGCGAGACAAAGAACGCACTGACGATAGCGACAAAGAACATCAGGTCGCCCGCCAATGCGAAGAAAACGGCCAGCCGGTACCGGCTCAGCTTTTCGCGCGGTCCGCGGCGGCCTGGCGGCTGGATGTTCCAGCCCTCATTATCTCCACCGCCGCCGGTGCGCTTGTCGCGGGTGTCGTTTGGCGGACGGCGTCCATTGCCGCTATCGCCGTCGTCGACGCGATGCTTCTTCTCGTATTCCGTTCCGATGGGCGGGGTAACAATGGCCGGCATAGCAATGTCTCCGGTAGGATGACCGTGGATGTAGATTACTCCGGTTTTTCCTCTATTTGCCACTGGGGGTAAAAAGAACCGCTAGGCATTGTGCCGTATTCGCATGGCGGGCGAAAGACGTTGATCGGCTCACCATTATCCTCGACCCCCGGAGCGAGTGCCGGGTGCCACTCGAGCGTGGTCGCGTCCCAGGGGTTCTGCGGAGCCTCTACGCCCGAGCGAACGCTGCGCACAAGATTGACCAAAAAGATGGCCTGCACCGAGGCAAGAAAGATAGCCGCATGGGTGATATGAGCCTGCAGCGGCACGGAGCCGGTCGTTAGAAGACGCGCCGCCGCCGTGCCGGGAAGCCCCGTAAGCTGGGCATAGTGGCGAGGCTCCCCGGCCAGCCCGGTGATGTGCATCGGCAAAAAGGTCGCGTATGCCCCTATGAAGGTTCCCCAGAAGTGCAGCCGGCCAAGCGTTTCGGACATCATCTTGCCTGATACCAGCGGAAACCAATAGTACGTGCCCGCGAATAAGCCGAAGACCCCCGCCATCGCCATGATGAAGTGGAAGTGCGCGACGACAAAGAACGTATTGTGCAGGTACTGATCGAGGATGGGCTGTGCGAGGATCGGGCCGGTGAGGCCGCCCGTTAGGAAGAGCGACACGAAGCCCAGCGAGAAGAGCATCGGGGTGGCCAGGCTCGGTTTGCTGCGCCAGACGGTCGTCAGCCAGCTCAGCACCTTCGCGGTGGCGGGAATTGCGATGGCGATCGTCGAGATGGAAAACGCCGTTCCCGCGAACGGGTTTAGTCCGGCGACAAACATATGGTGTCCCCAAACCAGGATACCGAGGAAGCCGATCAGCAGCGTGGTCGCGATCATCGTCCGGTAGGCAAAGACGCGGCGGCGGGCGAAGTTGCCCAACAGCATGGACGTTAGCCCGATGCCGGGCAGGATCGCGATGTACACCTCCGGATGGCCGAAGAACCAGAAGAGATGCAGCCAAAGCAGCGGCGATCCGTTGCCGCCGGTGTGCAATGTTCCGTTGATGAGGTCTCCGGCGGGGAGGAAGAAGCTGGTATGCGCGTGGCGGTCGGAGAAGAGCAGGACCAGCGCGGCTAGCAGCACGGAGAAGGCCACAATGCTTAAGAGAGCCGCCGTAAACCAGCCCCAGACAGTCAACGGCAGCCGCTCCCACGTCATCCCTTTGCAGCGGAAGTTCAGGATTGTCACTAAGGTGTTGATGGATGAAATGGTGCTCGCGACGGCGAAGAGGGCGATGCTCGCCAGCCAGAGGTCCATCCCGAGAGCCTGCCCTGGGCCGGCACTGAAGACGGCGGAGAGGGGCGGATAGGCTGTCCAACCCGAGATCGCTGCGCCACCTTGAACGAATGAGGAACTGAGCAGCACGACGAGTGCTACTGCCGTCAGCCAGAACGATGCCGCGTTCAGCCGCGGAAACGCCATCGTGCGTGAGCCAATCTGCGCTGGCAGGATCAGATTACCGAACCCCGCCTGCGGTGCAGTCGTCATCACAAAGAAGAGCATGATGGTGCCGTGTAGGGTTACCAGCGCGAGATAATCCTCAGGCAAAATCAGCCTGTGAAAGGGAAGCGGCGCGTCCGGCCACGCCAGGTGGATGCGCATGACGAGCGACATCGCCGTGCCGATTGCGACAGCCACCAAAGCGAGCGCAAGGTACTGTAATCCAACCGCGTGATGGTCTGTCGTAAAGACAGCCCGGCTCAGAAAAGAACGTTCTCTGCGGATCACTGTGCCGGGTGTCATGGGACCGCCGCCTCTTTAGCCGCAAGCCAGCGGGCAAAGTCAGCCGGCGGCAGTACCCTCAAATTGGCGTTCATGCGGTAATGGCCTGAGCCGCAGAGCTGCGTGCACAAGATGGCGTAGGTACCTGAATTAGTGGGCGTGAAATGAAGATGCAGCGTTTGCCCCGGCACGGCGTTTTGCTTTACACGCAATTCCGGCACCGCAAATCCATGGATCACATCCTGCGCGCGCAGCCTCAAATCAACTTCGCGTCCCTCGGGTAAAACGAGCTCCGAGCTGACCAGATCGTCATGACCGTGCGCGTCGGCTGGGTCGAGGCCAATTGGATTGCCCTCTGCGGCGGAGATCAGCAGCGGACTGGTAGCACCAAAAGCCGCGTCCGCCCCAGGGTAACGAAAGTACCAGGCGAACTGCATCCCAACCACCTCCACCTGGAGTGCTTCCGGGTCGGCTCCCGTATAGCGCGCAGCCGCCCACAGCCGCTCGGCTTGTAGGGCCAGAAAGATAAACAGCAGCGAAAGTGCCGCAAGCGGCAGGTATTCCAGCTTCCACACCGAGGCTTCGACCGCCTCCGAACGGCGGCTGCGCAATAGGCCAATCAGCAGGAGAAGATGAGCGAACGCAAACAGTCCCAACGCGATCCAAAGATTACGGAAAAGATGAAGATCAAGCGCCGGCCCATGCGCGCTTGCGTCAGCAGGTAAAGGCCAAAACAACGAGAGTGGCGGTGCGCTCACACCATCAGGATACTGCGTCCACGTCCGGCGAAGATGCGACCGTTGTGCCCTGATGAAAGAGCATCTGCCATCGGCCTGCGCGGTAGACCCAAACCGAGCTGCGAAGAGTTTCGCCCCGCTCCGAACGGCTGCGATAGGTTACGAGAGCCGCTTCCGAACATAGGGCTCTGCAGACAAAATCATGCACGGTAACGCGGCGAGGAGCTTCAATGGCGAGCTCTTCGACGATCTGTTGCCTGTTGTATGTCCGCCCGGAGCTGCCAAACTCTGTAAAATCCTCGGCAAGCAGCAATGTAAGTGCCTCCGCGTCGGTCCGGACGATCGTGGTGACGAGCTGCTCCTCAAGCGAGAGCAGAAAGTCACTAAGATTGTCCATTACTTTTCTCGACTATGCTCAGGAACAACTGATGTATGCGCGTATCAGACGAAAGCTCGGGATGAAAGGTCGCGGCCAATAAATGATCTTGGCGGACGAGAGCAGGGAACCCGTTCCGGTCGGCCAAGGTTTCCACCTGGTCTCCAATCCGGCTTATCCGGGGAGCCCGGATGAACACCATCTCCAGCGGCCCACCCGAAAGCGAGGTTGGTGCGAGCAGAATGGTCGAATCATTCTGCCGTCCATAGGCGTTGCGTTCGACGGTGATGTCGAGCACCCCCAGAGAGCGTTGGGCTGGGTGCTTCACGTCCTTTGCCAGCAGAATGCACCCGGCACACGTACCGAAAGCCGGTTTTTCTTGTACGAAGCGCTGTAGAGCTTCGAAGAAGCCGCCACGATCACTGCCTCTTTCCAGGAAGTTGAGCATGGTAGTGGACTCGCCACCTGGCATGATGAGACCATCAAGTACCTCAAGATCTGTGGCACACCGAACTAAACGTGTTTGAGCGTTCAGGGCGGTCAGTGCCTTGATATGCGCGTCGTATGCGCCTTGAAGTGCCAGTACGCCGATGAGTGGAGTCTTCATCGGCTACTTCGCGGCTGGTTCGATTTTCGTGACAACATTGCCTTGTAGATCGCGCACCTCAACAGGACCAAGACCAGCTGTCTTTAGCTGCGGCTCGATCTTGGCGCGATCTCCAGCTGCGACGATCAACAACTCATCAGGACGCAGATCCTGTTTTGCCACACGCTCGATATCCGCTGGGGTGACAGCGGCGTACTTCGCGGGCAGGGTAGCAAAGTAGTCGGGTGGGCGGTTGTACAGGAAGAGGGAACCGAGGGCGTCGGCAGTCGCTCCGGTGGTCTCGAAATTACCTGGCAGGGATTGCACGTTTGAGTTTTTCGCCGTATTCAGCTCCGCGGCAGTCGGCAGCTTCGAGCTGAAGCCACGGATCTCCGCCATCATCTCCTTGGCGGCAGCGCCGGTCACGTCTGTTCGCACGAGGGTGCTGGTGATGAACGGCCCCCCAGTACGGTACTGCGCGTAATATGATCCTGCGCCATAGGTATATCCATGCACCTCTCGGAGATTCATGTTGATCCGGCTGCCGAAGCTGCCGCCGAGGATATAGTTCATAATCTCCAGGATGAACGTGTCGGGTGAGTTAGCAGAAGTGCCTAAGCCGTAGGCTACCAATGCGGTCTGCGGCGCTCCCGGTTTGTCAACAATAACTATATGTGTCGGAGGCGCTTGGGGGGCCGGCGGGATCGTCGCGGCAGAGACCGCTTTTGCCGACCACCCACCGAAGTACGTCTCCGCCAGTTTCTTTGCATCGGCAAGACCGATGTCGCCGACTAGCACAAGCGCCGAGTCCGAAGGACCGAAGTGCTGCCCGTAGAAACTTGCGACATCCTCACGTGTGATGGATTCAACGCTGGCCGCCGTCCCGTTTGGAGACGCGCCATAAGGCTGCTCTCCATAGAGGAGCTTAGGACCGACCCGCTGCGCTATGGCCGAAACCTGATCGCCCTCCTGCGAAATCGCCACGAGGCGCTGCTTGCGTAGGCGATCAAAGTCCTCGTTGTTCAAAGCGGGATGCTCGATTACGTCCGCAAACAGAGTCATGCCCTCGCCGGTGTGGTTGGTCAGCACTGTCATGGCCGCTGTCGCGCCGTCCATAGACGAGCGCATACGAATTGTGGTGCCCAAGCGCTCTTGCGCCTCGGCCAGTTGCGTGAGATCGCGCGTGGTTGTGGCTTCGGCCATCGTCAGTGCCGTCAAACTGGCGAGACCAGCCTTGGTGGGAGGATTATTCTCACTTCCAGCGCGGGAAACCAGAGACGCTGACAGAACGGGAAGCGCCTTTTCCTCCACGAAGTAGACCTGTAAGCCATTAGCCAACGTAAACGTCTGCGGTACCGGCAGATGAACCGTGACCGGCGGCCCGACCGTGGGTGGGGTCTTCCGCCAACTCTGTGCCGCCTCGAACTCCGGCGTGTAGGGATTGGTGATCGCGACCTTTGCATCGGTATCGTCTGGGCTGCGCGGCACGTCGTTGCGCAGCTTTGCGCCCGGTACGCAGTAGACAACGACCGCTGACTCCTTGGCGAACAACTTTGCCGCACTCTTGGCGCTCGCCGCTGTTACTGCTTCCGTTGCCGCCACATCCTTGGCGAGGTATCCGGGATCGCCAGTGTACTGGTTGTACTCGTCCAAACTGTCGGCCACGCCACCGAAGCCGCCCAGCCGCTGAAGCCCAGTAATCTTCTGCGATAAAGCGGTCGCCTTTGACGCCTCTACTTCCTCCGCGGTCGGACCGTCAGCCTGGAGCTTGGCAATCTCCGCCCACATCGTTGCTTCCAGGTCCTCAAGCTTCACCCCCGGCTTGGCCGTGATCGTGCACTGCGCAATGCTGGTCAACTTCAGATCGCGGACGAAACACTGCACGCTTTGCGCCACTTGGGTCTTATAGACGAGGGCCTGGTCCAGCCGACTTGCCTTCGCTCCGCCTAGCGCATACATCGCCACATTCGCATCGTAAGCGGTAGGCGTAAAGGCAGGGGGCGTCAGCCAGGCCACGCGCATCTGCGGCAGCTTCACCGTGTCCGTGACTGTGGCGCGCCGCTGCGACGTAATAGGAGGGGTCGGCGTGTTCACCGGCTCGACCTTCGGCCCGGCGGGTATGGGCCCGAAGTATTTTGTCAGCAGCTCCTTCAAGCTCTTTGGATCGAAATCGCCGGCGATGGCGATTGAAGCATTGTTCGGCGTGTAGAACTGCTGATGAAACTCACGCACATCGGCCACCCGCACCGCTTCAATATCCGCGTGACTGCCGATCACGTTGCCATAGTATGGATGTGTGGGAGCGAAGAGCTGGTGATAGATCTCTTCGTTGGCAACAGAGTACGGCCTGCCTTCGCCTTGCCGCCGTTCGTTCCGCACAACATCCCGTTGGTTGGCGAGCTTGACGCGATCAAGCCCCTCCATCAGGAAACCCATGCGATCGCTCTCAAGCCACAAGCCCAACTCTAGCTGATTCGCCGGCAGCGTCTCGAAATAGTTAGTGCGGTCGAAGTCTGTCGTTCCGTTGATGTCCGACGCGCCGGCCGCCTCCACATATTTGAAGTGGGCCTTCTCGCCCACATGCTCCGACCCCTCGAACATCATGTGCTCGAACAAGTGAGCGAAGCCCGTGCGCCCCGGGCGTTCGTTGAGCGGCCCTACGTGATACCAGAGATCAACGGCAACCAAGGGTAGACGGTGGTCTTCATGCGTCAGCACCGTCAGCCCATTGGGCAACGTGTACTTCTCATACTTGATCTCGGGCAGCTTGAGCTTGGCGGCAGGCTGCCCCTGTGCCACCTCTAGCGAGAGCAGAGAGAGCGTGGCAAGCAGAGCGAACAATTTGCGGAGGTCAGCCATGCCCACCAGCATAGCGCAAAGAAAGCGAAGAGTGCACAACTATTTTATGGCGGAGAGACAGGGACTCTTCACATTGAAACGATATTGTGCCTTTTTGCAATAGTTTACAGCATCGC
>CAXTUR010000063.1:0-17219 GCA_964247455.1 uncultured Acidobacteriaceae bacterium
CCGGCGAAGCGCGTCGTGGCCTGCAATGGCGGCTCGGGGCTGCTGCGCGATCTGCCGCTGATTGAGGTGATCTTTAAGGCGGTGCGGGTGGCGGTGACGATCCCGTTTACGGTCAAGTTCCGCATGGGATGGAACGACCAGCACATCGTCTGCGTGGAGCTGGCGAAGCTGGCGGAGGAGTGCGGGCTGAACGCCGTCGCGCTCCATGCCCGCACCCGCGAGGACGGCTACACCGGGCAGGCGCGCTGGGAGTACATCGCCGCGGTTAAGGATGCGGTGCGCATTCCGGTGATCGGCAACGGCGACGTCCGGACGCCCGAAGACGCTGCCGCGATGGTGGACGCGACGGGCTGCGACGCGGTGATGATCGGGAGGGCCGCGCCGTCGAATCCGTGGATCTTCCGGCAGATCGCGCAGTACACGGCCACAGGCGAGTACGACCAGCCGACGGATGAAGACCGCTACCGCATGATTCGAACGTACTTTGCGATGCTCGTCGATGAGCTTGCGACCGAGGAGCGAGCCGAGGCGATGCGGGCGGCGGCGATCACCGCGTCCGGCCAAACGGCGCGCGAGCAGCGGCACCGCGACTGCGTCGGCAAGATGAAGCAGTTTGCCAGCTGGTTTACCCATGGGGTGCCGGGCGGCGGCGCGCTGCGCAAGCAGATCTTCGAGGCAAAGAAAGGTCCGCAAGTGCTGGACGCGGTTGAGGCGTTCTTCACGCGCAAAGAAGAGTTGACGCTCGTCTGAGACCCCTATGTGGTAGGTTGGGCCTCAGGAGAAATCTCCGATGGCCCGCAGCGAAAACTACCAGTGCGATGTGTGCGGCAACTCCAAGGGCGAGCGGGAGATGTGGTGGATGGCGTGGGTGGACTGCTTTCCGTTGGCCGAAGGCGGGGAGACGCAGCCGCTGATGAAGATCACGCGGTGGGAGGTCCGGCAGGCGCATGAGGGAGGCGTCAAGCATCTTTGCGGCGCGCGCTGCGCGGGAACGCTGCTCGACCGCTGGATGACCGAGCAGCATGAGAACCCCGAGGAGCGGTGTGCTCCGGGCGTTTAGGCACGGCGGCCAAAGCGAACGTAGATTCCCTTCAGGAATGACAACCAGAATAGCTTGACTACTTCTTAGGCGGCGTCTTTGGCTGGCTGTCGGGAGTGTTTGTAATGTCTTCTCCGTTGAAGATGATCCGGCTCTTAGCGCGGAACTGCTTGTAGTCCGTATATTTCACAGTGTTGCGGACGTGGATGTCCTGGCTCATTGCGCCCTGCTGCGCTGGAAAGTGCAGCGTACCCTCGGCCTTGGTATAGGTGGGGAACCAGAACTTCCCATCCACCTGCTCATAATACGTAGTAAAGGGCGGCGAAAGGTCCTCGTGGCCCTTGCGCTTGTCCTGTGGCACGGTGATGCCGTTGACAAGAACAATTTGCAGGTCCTGCTGGTCGACCCAGACCTTGCCCTGGAAGTAGCGCTTGCCCTTCTCCATGGTCTTTGGGCCGGCCTGGAAGACGTACGTGTCGAGCTCATCGACCTTCTGCTTCCCGAGGTACGAGACATCGTAGAGCGGCAGGTCCTCCGCGGTGAGGACGAACGGAAGGCGGTGCTCAATCTCCTCGAAGTCGGCGGGAGTCATCAGGATGCGTTCGAGGCTGTTCTGCGGCGCGAAGACGACGTGCTCCTCGCGGCGTCCGGCGGCGTTGAAGGTGATGTCGGTGATCTGCTGGTACTCGCCGTCGACCTTGTTCGAGTCCTCGGCGATGGTGTCGACCTTGACCGACTGGCGAAAGGTGTAGTTCTGGCGCGCCTGGCTGAAGGCGGACTCGCGCGCGCCCATCTTGACAATGATCTCCTGTGCGGTCATGCCGGTGGGCGGCGTCGGGTCCAGCGTGCCAAATCCCGCGGTGTCCTGCATTCCAGCCAGCATTTCGGCATGGACGGCGGTAGGCGTGGCGGCGTACACATATGGGACAACAGCGCAAGCTACACTGGCAGCTGCCGATAGCCAAATCAGAGCATGGGTTGAGGCGGCGAAAGACGGCTTCATTGCGGAGACTCCTGGCAGGTGCGGATGCGGCCGGCAAGTACAAGCTGCATGGGCGCGAAACCGACCTTCCCTTCAGCATAGACGCGGCTTCCGGCGGACGGGCAGCACGGACAAAGAAAGCCGATGGATGGTCATCGCGCGTTGAGTACCAGCGACAAGGTGCAGAGGAATGGTTTTCGGGCCCCTAGAGACGACAGCGACGATGGCGACAATCGCGACGATCGCGGCGGTAACAATAGCCGGCCTGCTGCTGCGAAGTGTGACGACGCACCGGCGGTGGGAGCGTTGGGAGCGCGACCGGCGCCGGGAACTCGAAGCCTATTGCCTGCTGGAGATGACGTTGCCCGCACAGGGCGATCCGCGCAAGCGTACGGAACGGGCCAAGCGGGTGGCGCGGTTGATCGCGGACCGGAGCATCTTTGCCCGAAGCGCCGTTTTTCTGGCGGAGGAGACTGGCCAGCTAATCTGTGTGGGAAGCTGCGGCATGAACGATCTGTCGCTGGCCGCCCTCGACGCCTGGTGTGCTCGCTGCCTGCAGGAGGAGAGCGCGTCCTCGCGGCACAGCAAGGAGCGGATGAACGGAGCGGGCTACCGGAGCTTTTCGGTGCCGATGGCTGCCTTGGAGCAGCAAGGAGGGTTAGCCGGCGGAACGTGCCTGACGGCCACGCTGGTCCCCATTCGGCTGCAGCGCGGACGTCTTGTGGGCCTACTCGCGGTCTGCGGCAGCCGGGAATTGCGACTGGATGCGGAGCGGACTGAACAGGCCGTGGCTCCGCTGGAGCTTTTGGCGGCGAAGCTGGCGCGAACGCTGGAACGCGCGATGCTGATGGACCGCCTGATCCAGGTGGAGCGGCTGGCGGGGGCGGCGCAACTGGCGGCTGGCGTGGCGGACGCGCTGGTCGATCCGCTGCGCGCCGTACTAGACCGGTCGGAGCTGATCGCCGGCACGACGAACGAAGCACGGGTGCGGGAGCATGCTCAGGCGATCGTCGTCGAGGTGGAGCAGATGACGGAGACGTTGGGGCTGCTTCGCGATGCGTGGCGACCGCGCGAAGAGGGTGTGCAGACGAGTTGACGTATTAGGATGGGCGTTCTGCCAGCGGTGACTTATCGTATTGATCGAGCAGCTCCGCCACATCGCGGTAGACCGCGACGCATCCGGCCTGGCGCAGATCGGCTTCAGCCCAGCCGCCGCAGGTGACTCCGATGGTCCGCAGACCGCATTTGCCGGCGGCCTCCGCGTCGTAGGGCGTGTCGCCGAGGGCGATGGCGCGGTCGGCGGGAAGGCCAAGCTTCTTGAGCGTGGCCGCGAAGATGTCGCCGTAAGGCTTGCTGCGCGCGGCATCGTCCGAAGAAGAGCTCTCCTCAATCAAGTCTTCCATGTTGGCGATCTTCTTATAGACCTTGAGGTCTTCTTCGCTTGCCGACGACGCGAGTGCCAGCCGGACGCCACTGTCTTTCAGGTGGAGAAGGAACTCGCGGACGCGCGGAAACGGCTTGACCTGGTGAAGGTAATCCGTCTGGAAGAGGAACTTGCGGTAGGCTTCAAGCGGCTTCTCAACGGCGGAGAGCTTCCAGTCGGGTACGAAGACGGGCATCAACTGGTCGCCACCCTTGCCGATCTGGCTCCATGCCTCCTCAAAGCCGACCTCCAGGCCCAGTCCGGCAAAGGCGTCCTGCCATGCCTTGGCATGAAGATGGTTGCTGTCCACCAGGGTGCCGTCGATGTCGCACAAGATCGCTTCTATCAAGTTCTTCTCCTCGGTCCCGCGTTTTGTGGATCGGTCAGAGGGTTGGATGCGATCCGCGCACCCTGGACGGTACAGCTGTTGCATATGCAATCGTCGATCCTGTAGAAACATTCGCGCACCTCGATCGACCATTTGGCTATCGCGGGTTTTCACAGAGACAGATACAGGGAACCGGGAGTTTTATGAACGAGAACAAAACTACGGTAGGACCCACTCCGAGGGCGCGGCGCGTTGTGCTTGCTTTGCTGCTGCTCGTGGGGGCACGTTGGGGCGTCTCGCAGAACATCGCCACGGCGCAGCTGAGCGGAACGGTGCGCGATCCTTCAGGCGCTCTTGTGGCCGGAGCGACCGTAATCGTCGCCGATCCAACAAAGGGCTTCTCACACACGGTGCAGGCGGACGCGCAGGGGAACTACCAGGCGCTTCTGCTTCCTCCGGGTGTGTACACGGTGACGGTGCGGGCGCCGGGCTTCAGCGACCTGATCGACCGCAAGGTCGTGCTGACGACAGGCGAAGAGGCTGAGCTGCCGTTCGCGATGACGGCGAGCGGCGACATCCCCTGCGGCAACGGTCCGCGCGGCCCCTACGTCACGCCGCCCCTGCTGAACTTCTTTCGCCGTTCCGCGCTGAACAAGTCACTGGCGAACTTCCTCGTCGCGCAGGGAGCCGGCCAATGCGTGGCGCTGACCGGCCAGATTGCGGCAGCGGACGGCATCGGCGTGGGTCAAAGCGTCCCCTTCGGCGACATGACGCCCAACCTGACCACGGGCACGTCGGACTACAACGCTCTGAGCGTCAATCTGCGGAAGCGCTTTTCGGCTGGCTACGAGTTCCTGGTGAGCTATACCTGGTCGCACGCCATCGACGACTCCACCGACGTGGTCTCGACCGCCGACGCCCCGCAGAACAACTTCAACCCGAACGCCGAGCGGTCTACCTCCACCTTCGACCAGCGGCATCGACTGGTGCTGAGCGGCGTTTACAACGCGGGAAGGCAGACGGGAAACGGCTTTATGGACCGGGCGGTTTCCGGATGGACGGTCGCGCCCATCATCGAGATCGCCTCGGGGCGGCCCTTCAACGTCGTCACCGGAACGGACACGAACTTCGACTTCGACCCGCTGACCGACCGCCCAAACGCCGTCGCAGTAGGGCGGGGACAACGGGCTGCGGAACGGCACCCGTGTTGTCAAAGTACTCGCCGACAGGAGCGTTCAACCTGCCATGCTACATCGATGCACCGGTCGGAGCCGGGCCGAACAGCCCCTACTTCAACGGCTCCCTGGGCCGCAACACGGGCATCAAGCCGTTCGTCGTCTTTACCGATCTACGGCTGGCGCGGAGCTTTGCGTTCGCAGACAAGCTGACACTACAGGTGACGGCGGACGGCTTCAATCTGCTGAATAAGAACAATGTGCTGGACGTAAACCTTCTCTACACGTCGGCGGGCACGGAGACGGCGTCGTCCGACCCGCGGCAGTTCCAGTTCGGCGCGCGACTCTCGTTCTGATCGTTGAGCGCGACCGCTACAATCCGAACATGGATGGCACCCCGG
The DNA here is from genome assembly GCA_964247455.1 of uncultured Acidobacteriaceae bacterium. Taxonomy (GTDB): domain Bacteria; phylum Acidobacteriota; class Terriglobia; order Terriglobales; family Acidobacteriaceae; genus Edaphobacter. The sequence goes on from CAXTUR010000063.1 coordinate 5,349, forward strand.
AAAAGGACCCACGCACGTACTTCGCCGCCGAGCGGACGTTTCTCGCGTGGATACGCACCGGGCTGGGGCTGATGGGCGTCGGCTTTGCGGTCAGCCGCTTCGGGCTATTTCTTCGCGAGCTGCGGGCAAGCGCGACGCATCTGCCTTCCCACGCGACTGGCGTGTCCATGTGGTCGGGCGTGGCGCTGGTCTGCCTCGGGATACTGGTAAACGTCGCGGCGACCGTACAACATCTCCAATTGGTGCGTGAACTGCGATCTGGCAGCTGGGTGCCAGGCCGAGTGTCGCGCATGGCGGTATCACTGGCGTTGCTGCTGGCGGCCGTCGGCATGGGGATGGCGATCTATCTAGTGGCCGTTCGATAAAGAAAATCTTGAGTCGTTGCGAAGACAGCGTGAAACTGCTGAACAGGGAGCATCGCTTGCTCTTATAACCGTCGTGTGCGGCCTCGTTCTAAAAGTCCAGGCTTGTTTAAAGACGCCCCACGTCCGAGTTGCCTAAGCCGCCGCCCATGCACGGCGAACCGGACTTGCGCCGCGGCTTCCAAGCTCAGATTTCTGATCGAGTCAAGAAGGGACTTCTGCTTTACCCGCTCTGAATATTCATCCAGATGGCGACCAAATCGCTTCTTAACCCCGATCGCCACCCCATAGCAGTTGCAGCTTTCGGCAAGATCACCTCCAACGTTGGCCATGCTACCAGCGGCACCGCCAGAGAGAGGTAGGCTTGAACCACTGTCTTCGTCTATACGGCATCAACAGACTCGAACAGCCTTTTCTTTAGTATCTAGACGGCGTCGTCCTCTGCCGCCGGGTTGAGGCCCGTCGCCTTGCGAGCCGAAACGCTCTCCGTTCAAACATCTGTTGGGCGAGGAACTGATTTTCGGAGCTGTAGGCGTCCGACGCTCTCCATTTTTGCCTACAGCCGGAGTGTGCACCAGAATGGCGTCCTTGGAGCTCTGACCGCATCCATAAGTGCAAACCTTGAGCTAGTGCGCCTCACGGCCACATTCAAATTGTAGAGATGAACGGCGACAGCTTCCGGCCAAGCTCCGGGACAGAATGGAAGGGTAATTGCATAATCGAAGCCATCGTAGACGTTTACGGTGCACTAACAGGAACTTTTGAACGATCTGCTGAATCCTCTGCCTAAGTCGTGACAAAACCACTTACTTCACGAAGCACATCATTCCAGCCTGATCTAAAGGAGATCTCCCCATGAAAACACTGTTACGAACTTCCTTCGCCGCTATTCTAGCGACGGCCGTCTCATTGGCTTTACCTGCGCAGACCAAGACGATTGTCTATGGCCGCACCACTCTTTCAAGCTCGCCCCTCTTAAGCTATATCGCGAGCTTCAACGTCACCGTGACCGACTTGGACGGTCTTTCCGCTCAGAAGAATCCGATTACGTTTCCCGTGAAAGAGGGTGTTATCGATCTACAAACTGGAGCGGGAGAAATCGTGAACTCTGGTGGTTACCTGCTGAAGGGCAACGGTAACTCTGTTCAGATCCAGGACATCGTTCTTGATACAACCACTCCTGCAAACCCAGTTTTAACAGCAATTTTCATCGTCAACAATAAGTTGGTTGGGCGCGCTCCGCTCTACCAGGCAAAATTCCCCTCGACACTTACGCTGCCGCTGAAACCTCAGCTAGGTACGGAGCAGATTACGGGCGTTACCCTCACTCTGAGCAAGGCAGCTGCTACCATCCTCAACAACGCCATCATCATTTCTGAACCGGTTCTTCAGGCCGATTCCGCCGCCGGCACAGCCGACATTTATGCCATCCTGGCCCCAGACAATTCTGACGAGTAACTTCGATCAGTGAACAAGGATGGGAGCCTGAGATGTCTCAGGCTCCCACTTTTGACTTACGGCTCAGCTGGTTTACTTCTCGCGTTCTGGGACAACGGCATAAGCATGGCGACACCCTGAATGACTTAAAGCCGATTAGCCGCTACCGAACTTGACAGCTATTTAAAACTCCACTGCTGCCAAGAATTACCTCGATACGGGTACTGATCAATCTTCGCCCCAGCTGTTTTGGATTGTCCGTCATTGTCAAGCGCGAGGCCACTGTTCACATTAGTGAGTTCGTAGTAGCCGGCAGCGACTGAAGTAATTTGCCACTGCTGCCAAGTATTACCCTGGTAGGGATTTTGATCGACGAGCGCACTATTTGCTTTAGATCCACCAGTGACTTCAAGCGACTGGCCACTCGATGCATTCACGAGCGAAACCACATTATTGCCGAGGTTCTTCAAAACCCACTTCTGGTTGGGGCCGCTGTGATCTGTCCACTGCACCATCACTGTGTTTGGCTTGGTGGAGTATCCCGGGTCGTCGATAACCAAGCCACTGTATCGATTGGTAAGAGTATAGGTTCCGTCGGGGATAAGATTTGCGCTCCCGCCGCCTGACGGCAGCAATCCATAGACCGCAACCTGACCCGAGTCTGTGCCGACGTAGACCTTGCCATTCGCGATCGTTGGAGCACAGAACTTAGCAAATTGGCCGAAGCCGTCGCGCCCTGCATTCTGGGTCGTGCTCCATAACAGCCGCCCCAAGTTGCTGGCATCATAAGCGAAGAGATTGCCAGCGACGGTCGCATGGTCGGGGTCCCCCGCAGGAGCGGTAGCCCAGACGATACCACTGCCAGCCGTTGTTCCGTTCGAAGACACCGATACAGAGCCGCTAGTTTGCCCTTGGCCTGTGGTGTATGTACCTAGCGATGTCGGAGATGTGCCGAAAAGGCTTCCGGAGAAGGCATAGGCCTTCAACTGGTCACTTTTACCCCAGATATACATCGTGTTGTTCCAAAATGCCGGAGAGCCCCAGAGACCATTACTCGCTCGAAACTTTTGGACGACTTGATCCGAGGAGGTATTTAGTTTACCCATGTTGTTCGTATCCACAACATAGAACGTTCCACCCTTGCTGCCGCCAGCGATGTAGCTTGTGCCGGGGATTGCAAAAGCACCGGTTGAGCCCAGATCCTGATCGCCCGCGTTTAGGCTGTCGTAGTTGTTCGGTTTGAAGTAATCGGCAACACTGAACGTACTCCCGTTCGGCACGAGCTTGAGAAAGCTTTCTCCATAGTCCAGGGGCGTGTTTTCGGTGGCCTTTGAACTATTGGACGTGATGAGGTAAAGATTATTGGAAGTATCCGCGACAAGGCCCTGACCACCCATCCAGATCGCGCCTTCTCCGCCATTCGGTGTTACGTTGAAGACTTGGACCTGTTGCAAAGTAGCCGCTTTATACCCGATCAACCAGCCGTGGTACGGATCGTGATCTTCATGCGAGGCAAATGCCAGATAAACGACTCCATTCACCAACGTAAGGGCGCTTCGCTGGTTCTCTTGAGACGCCACGAACGGAATGCTGCCTCCACTGCTCATAGCACCAGACCCGCTCACCGATGCTGAAATTACAACCGGGCCGCCAAACTTTTCCGCACCAGTAGTGATATCTAGTGCATGCAGGCGGAAGATCTGCACGTTGCTCTCATAGGTTTTGGCAACCACGTATAAAGTGCCGCTATCTGGGTCAATAACCGGTGTGCTGATGATTCCAACCTCGACCTGAATGTTTGGCGTATTGATGACAGAACTGGGCACAGGAGTTCCGAGTGAAACGCTCCAGTACCGTGCACCCGAGTTCGCGTCGAATGCATATACGCTATCGTGTGCAGTCGCGACGTAAACAACGCTGTGCGTCCCCTGATTCGGAATGACGACGCCTGAAGCGTATAAAGGCTGAGCGTAGGTAAAGCCATCAATCGGCAAGGAAAACAGTTTGCCGAAGGAACTTTCACTCACGTTGCTCGTTGTAAGTGTCGTCTCATTTGAATTTGTACCCGATCGACTCAGGTCGTTGTGTTGGGTGAGAACGTTAACCGCTTGACCCGATGCAGACCGCAAACAGGAAAGAAAGACAGCGATCCCCAGAAGCGATGCCGGTCGCACGATGAGCGACATCACCTTCACACTGTTACCAATCGTTTGTTTATTCGTGATGAATAAACGCTTTAAATCTGCGGAGAACGTCTGCATATAAAGCCTCACTTTCTTGTATGCTACGTTGACTTGCCGGGGGTTTCGCTGATTCGTCGAGCGTCCTGACTCGTCGAGCGACTCTATTCACTTCGTACTCTCGATTGCACTCGTGCGAACTTTTTGGATGGCCTTACGTCAATTGAGTATTGGATCGGCAAGAACTTCCAAGTTGGCGTGCTTGTGCGACCGACTCTTAGCTTCAATGCAACTGAAGGTCCCTTCCACAACTTCTAGCAGAGAGCGTACTTGTCGGAGCGGAGTTCTGACACACGGGGCCTCTCGCGTATGGACCCGGCGGCATCGGGGTAAAGCTAAGCACCAGATCACAAGGAAGAGCGGCGCGCCTGAAGCGGAGTCCGGCGTGGCTATCCGCTGCTCCCTAGTATTCCAGGTGGTAAGGCGCGGGGAAGGTCAGGGTGTGGTTCGACCGCTCGTACCACATGAACATCTTCTTCGGGCTGCCGTTGATCGTGCAGGCGACGATGATCCCGGTGCCGGTGCGCTTCGAGATGTCGACGTGGTGAGTCTTGATCGGCCCCCAGTCACTCTCGGCGGTCCAATCTTCCGTGAAGCGCTTGAGCGTGTAATCGTACTTCTGCGGATGCTGTTGCCAGTCGGGATCGTGCATCCAGATGGCGTAGGCGGCGTTGTAATCCTTCGCTTCGAGGTCCGAGAGGAAGGTGCCGACGGTGTGCTCGGCCGGAAGGTTGAGGAAGAGCCAGCCGTGGCCGAAGAGATAGCCGCCGACGGTGAGCAGCGCCGTGGCCAGGATCAACACGATGCCCCCGATGAGGAGGTTGCGCTGAAGGTTCTCCTGGCGGGCGTCGTAGGTGGGAGCGTTCAGCAGGGTCATCTGATTCCGAAGTCCTCTCAGGTGATTAGACACCGCGCGGGGCAGGATCGGCTGCTTCGGCGCGCAACGCGGCAAGATGATGGCGGAGATGGGCGATGTAGTCCTCCAGGACGAAGCCAAAGCTCATCTGACCACCCGGAAAGATGCAGATGCGAGCGAGCTTATGGCGGGAGACGTGGCGCATGGTCCAGGCGATGTGCCGGTTGAGCGCGCTCCAGAGGTCGAGGATCTCCGCCCAGTCTTTGTTGGCGTAACGCTGGGCGTTCACCCAGGCCTCCTGCTCGTAGTGATCCGCGCGGACTTGGGCTTGATGTCGAGGACGATCTCAAGCCGGAGGATACGGGCGAGATTGTTGACGGCGAAGTCGATGAGGTGACCGATAACTTCCTTCGGGCACCAATTACCCTCAGCAGCCGCGTGTTACGCCTCCTCATCGGAGAGTACAAGAAGCCAAGGCATGGCCTGCGCGATGGCTTCGTCTAGTTCGATGCCCAACTCAACCGGATCGAGCTGGTCGAGTGGTGTGGCTTGCGCGTAGATCACCGCCATCCAAACGCTCCGGGAAAGACCTCGAATTCGTTGCCGGTGTCGAGGAGATAGATCGAGACTACATCGAAGCGTACGGGGATGCGGCGGCGTGTTTCTTTAGGGAAGGCCTTAAGGTAGGCGCGGGCAAGGCCGTGGAGGACGCGCTGCTTGTCAGCGTCGACGGCGGACTCGGCTGGGGCGAGGTCGCGGGCGGTGCGGGTCTTGACCTCGATGAAGCAGAGGTAATCGTCATGCCAGCCGATCAGGTCGACATCGCCGCGCATCTTCGGGCTGGTCCAGCGCTGCGCGACGACTGTGTAGCCTAGCCGACGTAGGTGGAAGAGAGCCGCTTGTTCCCCGCGCAGGCCGGTCTGCAGGTGGGCGGGGCCTTGCTTGCCGAAGCTGGTGAGGCGGTCGAGGCCCCATTCCTGCAGATCGAGCCAACTCCTCACGATGGCCGGAGCGGGCATCAGTGCATGACCATGGTCCGGTCGGTGGCGGCGGGTTTGCCGACCATCACGCTGGCGGGCGCGGAGGGAAGGCTTTCGCCGTTGCTGTTCTGCGCGACGACCACGTAGGTGGCGCGGCCATTGGGTGGGTAGAGGCCCGCGAAGGCGGGAGCGGTCAAGCCGGAGGCGAGGATCTCGGAGCCGTTATCGCCCCCGAGTACCCGGCGGACGGCGTAGGTCTCGGCACCAGCGACGGGCACCCAGGAGAGGCTTACCTCGCCTTCATGCAGGTCGGCTTTGACCGACGCCGGAGCAGGTGGAGCGGGGCCGTTCGCCAGCAGGCCGTAAACGCAGAACTGCCCGGTGCCGATGTTCTTTGTGCCGAAGCTGGCGAGGTAGACCTTGCCGTTGGCGATCGTGGGCGGGGCCATCTTGGAGTACTCGCCGCAGTCGTCGCGGCCGGGGTTGTCGAGCGAGTTCCAGAGTTCGTGGGTGATGTCGTCCGCGTCGTAGGCGTGGAGGATGCCGGGGCGCGACTCGTGCCAGGAGTCGCCGGTGGCATGGATGGCGGCCCATAAGATGCCATCCTTGCCGCCGTTCGCCGAGAGCGAGAGCATCGCGCCGGGATGGCCTTCGTTGGGGATGGGGCGGAGCATCACGGGCTGCTCGTTCAGGTGGCCCTTCTCGATCTGGAAGACCTTGGCCTTGTCGCGCTGGCCCCAAACATAGAGCAGCTCGCCCCGTTGCGCGCTCTTCCAGTAGACGAGGCTATGGAGGTGCGAGGAGGTGGCGGGGAAGTGCTGGACCGCATGCTCATCGCCAAGGTGGCCGAGGTGGTCCATGTCGATGGTGTAGAGGACGCCCTCCTTGCCGCCCCCGACCATCAGGTGTGTACCGGGAAGGATGGTCGCGCCGGAGGAGTCGAGGTCGTCATCATGTTTGTCGAGCAGTTCGTGGTTGGTGGGGGTGAACCAGTCGAGAAGCTTCAGGTGCGGGTCGAGCTTCATGAAGCTCTCGGAGAAGTTCTGCTTGCCATCCCAGCTGCCGTTGCCGGTGACGATGTAGATGTTGCCCTTCTCGTCGAGCGCGGGCGCCTGACCGGACTGCCAGATACTCGCGCCGCCGCCGGTGGGTGTGGTGTTCAGCACGGCAGTCTGGACAAGCGTCTTGGCGTCGTAGGCGAGGAGGAAGCCGTGGTAGGGCTCCTTGTCGCAGTGCGAGGCGTAGCCGATGTAGACGGTGCCGCTCGCGAGCATGAGGGCGGGGCGCTGGTTCTGCATCAGCGGATCGAAGCTTGGTGCGGCGATGGTGGAGGGGCTCCCGGGAAGGTCGGCTCCGGTGGCGAGATCAAGGGCGTGAAGACGCTGGGCGTAGCCGGTTGAGGAGCGGGTGAGCGCGACGACGTAGAGGGTGTCGGTGGGCGCGCCGTCCTTCTTCAGCCAAAGAACCGGGGTGCCGACGATGCCGATCTTGCCGTTCATGTCGAGGCAGCCGAAGGGCGCGCTGTGGAGGTCGGGCGGCGTGCCGAAGTTGACGTGCCAGAGCGGCGTGCCGGCGCTGGGGTCGTTCGCGTCGAAGGCATAGACGCTGTTGTTGACCGTCGTGAGGAAGACCGCGTCATGCTGTCCGCCACCGATGTGCAGCCCTGTGGCGACAAGCGGCTGGCCGTAGACCTGGTCATCGAGGACGCGCTTGAAGAGCATCCCGAAGTGGCCGCCGGAGACGTTAGCGGGGGTAAGAACGATCTCTCGGAGGTTGGCTCCGGTGCGGGCGAGATCGTTGTGCTGGGTGGTGACGCTGAGTTGCGCTGATACAGTGGAGCTTAGCAGGAATGCAGTTGCTCTTAGCCAACATTTGCCGTTCATCTGGAGTTCCTCTTCAAGAGCTCTACCGTCTGCACCAGAGTATCCTTTCAGGTTCGATGTCATCACAAACCTTTGTTTGTGGCGACGGGAGGCCGAGAGCTTACCGGTTCATTGTGCTCCAGGCATCGTGGTAGGCGTTGTACGTGTACATCTTCATCAGCGGGTCTCCAGACTGCATGAGGCATAATTTGACGGGATTCAGCCCTCGACGGCGCACCTCCCGCGTGAGCTGTTGCGCCAGCAGCGCGACCGCAGCGCCCTGAGACAGAGTGCGAGCGTCAGGTCTTGCTTTCTCGAGTTGAGCCTTAAGGAACGCTTGCGCCTCAGCGGGTCGGACCGACGCAAGAAAGGCGCGCGCGGCCGGGAAGTCGCTTCCTATGTGGGCGTATGCCGATTGAAGGTCCGGCGAATAGGAGGCATAGTTCTGCCGAATCTCTATCTGCTCGCGAGCGAATAGGTCAGGCGCTGGCGCGGGCAAGCCTGCACCGGAGAACGCCCAGGCGGCAGCCTCAAGAAGAACGTGCAGCGAGTGCTCCGTTACGATGTCGGACACATGACCATTAGCGTCCTTGCGAGACGCCAGCACGGGATCATGCTTGTCCATGATGACGCGTTCCGGATCGTTAGCCGCGAAATTCTCGAAGTCTCTGCGCCAGTTCTCTCTGCTCTGCCCGTCCGCAAACGCGTTATGGTAAGTGGCCAGTGCCAGCGAAGCTTTGGCATTCAGATACCCCTGAGTCCAACCCTTTGGATCGCGAGACAGCCCAGCTTCCGCATACGGCACAACTGACTGTTTCTCGCTTAGGGAGAGGGGACTTCCGCCAACATATTCCATAAGGGAAACATCTGCCTGCGCCGCTTCAGATGCAGTCGGCACGCTCGCCACGCGACTCGATGTCTGTGCGAAACTGCTCGAGGGAAAAAGTAGAACAAACGTAAAGCAGAGAACGCGTACCATAACGGGGCCTCGAGTCTAACTACTGCTGTTTCAGTATAAAGAGAGCAGGGAAGGAAACAAAGGGATTGCGGGAGGCTTTCTATATTTGCTCCAAGAAAGAGGCTTCGCTCGCCCTGGTACTCCTTCGAAGGCTCTGAACTCTCGCGAGCGCTACGAACCCAAGTCCTTCGTCGTTGCCTCCTCAGCCATGCCCTGTCATACTTAGGAGTGCCCACCACGCACAAACTTTCACTACATCTGAAGAGGTCGCGGATATGTCTGCAAAGTACATCTTTGTAACGGGCGGGGTCGTGTCTTCGCTCGGAAAGGGTCTGGCGGCGGCTTCGATCGGGTGTTTGTTGGAGGCGCGCGGCGTCCGCGTCAACCTGATGAAGTTCGATCCGTACCTGAACGTCGACCCGGGAACGATGTCGCCGTTTCAGCATGGCGAGGTGTTTGTGACGGACGATGGGGCGGAGACGGACCTCGATCTGGGGCATTACGAACGGTTTACCCACGCAAAGCTGACGCGGGACAATAACCTGACAACCGGGCGAATCTACGAGCAGATCATTACGAAAGAGCGGCGCGGGGACTACCTGGGCAAGACAGTGCAGGTGATCCCGCACGTAACCAACGAGATCAAGAACGCTATGCGGAAGGTGGCGGCGGACTGTGAAGTGCTTTTGGTCGAGATCGGGGGTACGGTAGGCGACATAGAGTCGCTGCCGTTTTTGGAGGCGATCCGGCAGATGCGGCAGGAGCTTGGCCGCGACAACACCTGCTTCGTTCACATGACGCTGGTGCCCTGGATCGCGGCGGCGCAGGAGCTGAAGACCAAGCCTACGCAGCACTCGGTAAAGGAGATGCTGTCGATCGGGATACAGCCGGACATTCTGCTGTGCCGGGCGGACCGGGTGGTACCGCGGGAGATGCGGTCAAAGATCGCGGCCTTTTGTAACGTGGAGGAGAAGGCGGTAATCGTGGCGCGGGATGTGCCGTCAATCTACGAGGTGCCGCTGAACTTCGCAGAGCAGGGGGTGGACGCGCTGGCGCTGAAGTACCTGCGTCTGGAGACGAAGGAGGCCGACCTAAGCAAGTGGCGCGACCTGGTCCACCGCGCCCATCATCCGCTGGATGAGGTGTCGATCGGGATCGTCGGCAAGTACGTGGAGTATGAGGACAGTTATAAGTCATTAAAGGAGGCGCTGGTGCATGGGGCGCTGGCGCATAACCTGAAGCTTCGCGTGACATGGATCGAAGCCGAAGGGCTCGAAACGCACAACTATGCCGAGCAGCTTGCGGGTTTTGACGGTATCCTCGTGCCTGGGGGCTTCGGCAAGCGCGGCATCGAGGGGATGCTGAACGCGATCCGCTATGCGCGGGAAAACAGCGTTCCGTACTTTGGTATCTGCCTGGGGATGCAGACAGCGTGCATTGAGTACGCGCGCAACGTCTGTGGGCTGAAGGATGCGAATTCGGGCGAGTTCGACCCCGCGACGCCGCACCGCATCATCTACAAATTGCGGGAGTTGACTGGCATCGAAGAGATGGGCGGGACGATGCGTCTCGGCGCGTGGGCGTGCACGATGGAGCCGGACTCACTCGCGGCAAAGGCCTACGGCACGACGGAGATCAGCGAGCGGCATCGGCACCGGTACGAGTTCAACCGGGAGTACGAAGCCGTGTTGATCGGCGGCGGATTGCGGCTGACGGGAACCACGCCGGACGCGACCTATGTGGAGATCGTCGAGATTCCGGGACATCCGTTCTTTCTCGGTTGCCAGTTTCATCCGGAGTTCAAGTCCAAGCCGCTGGAGCCGCATCCGCTGTTCCGAGAGTTTGTGGCGGCGACCTATCGGCGGAGGTCCCTTTCGCCGGTAGAGAAGACGGCCTTAGTCTTCGACTAGGCGTCGCCTCCTGGTCAGTGCCGCAGACGCAGATTCCCGGGGAATGACAACCAGGAAGGCAAAGCAGATTCTTCCGCTTCGCTGCGGAATAATGGAATGACAAGCAAGAATTAGGCTACTTAGAAGCGGTGGATGCGGCCGCGGAGGCTGGCGATCTTGCGGCGGTCCTGTTTGGACGGGCGGCCTTCGGTGATCATGCCGTTATCCATGAGGACCTTGCGTTCTGCGGCGGCCTGGCGGCGAAGTTCGCGGCTCTCGTCGGATTCACGGTAGAGGGTCTGAGCGACGGCGGCTGGACCTCGCGTGTCGCTCAGGGCGAGGACTTCGACCAGGAAGTCGCCGGCTTCGCTCTTGACGCGGAGCTTGTCGCCCACATGGACGAGGCGTGAGGCTTTGGCGCGCATGGCGTTGGCTTCAATGCGACCGAGTTCGCAGGCGTCTGAGGCGAGGGCGCGCGTCTTGAAGAAGCGAGCGGCCCAGAGCCATTTGTCGATGCGAACGCTGGTGGGGGTGCTCATTGGGATATTGTCTCAGGCCTCGGGCGTGTCTTCGGGTTCGCCGGCGATGAGTTCTGGGGCGTCCTCCTGCGCATCGGCTACCGTGATGTTGTAGCGCGGGGCGAGCTCCGGGGCGTAGCGGGCGATGTCGTTACGGAGGCGAAGCAGGGCGAGGTCCTTGGCCTTGGCTTCGAGCATGATGTCGGTGTCGAGGTGCGCGATGGAGCGGAGGAAGGTGAGGGTCTCGAAGGGGTTGTTGTAGTCGGCGTGGCCGGTCCAGATGGGCGGTTGGAGGACGGTCTCGATCTTCTTAGTCTTGCGGTTGCGGCGCTTGAGTTCGCGAAGTTCGGTGCGGGCGCAGGAGAAATGGATCTTGGGACGGACGCCGGTGGGCCAAGTCTTAAGGAAGCGTTCGAGTGTGGGAAGAAGATCGAGCTTTTCGGGGTTAAAGCACCAGTGGTGCTGGTAGTCGAAGATGAGCGGAACGCCGGTCTGCTCGTGAATGCCGAGGACGTCGGCGGCGCTGTAGCGAATATCGTCGTTTTCGAGAACGAGCCTGCGGCGCACCGGCTCACTTAACCGCTTCCACGTCGCGCACCAGCGCTGGCATCCGGAGACCCGGTCGCCGTACGCTCCGCCCACGTGGATGACCATGCGGGCTTCGGGGCCGCACTCCATGAGGTCGAGCATCTCGGCCTGGGAGTCGAGGTCCCACATGGACTTGCGGGTGAGATCTTCGTTTTCGCTGTTGAGGACGATGAACTGCGAC
>CAXTUR010000064.1:0-15693 GCA_964247455.1 uncultured Acidobacteriaceae bacterium
TGTGGTTGAGGGATTCTGGGAGCTCTTCCCAGAAGAAGTCGCGGCGGTCGACGATTTTGCCGCCGCGCATGTGGAAGAGGTTGACGGCGAGCATCTCGTTTTCGTAGTGGAAGCCGAAGACGTCGGCGTCCTCGTTGTCGGCGGTAGCGATGCGCTGTTTGTCCTGCATTTGGTGGACGGTGACAATCTGGTCGCGGAGGCGGGCGGCAAGTTCGAACTGCATGTTTTCGGCGGCGGCGGCCATGCGTTTGGTGAGCTTCTGTTCGAGCTCGTGGGGCTTGCCTTCGAGGAAGAGCTGCACGTCGCGGATGGTCTCTTTGTAGGCGTCGACGGTTGTTAGGCCGTCGACGCAGGGGCCGAGGCAGCGCTTGATGTAGTACTGCAGGCAGGCGCGCGGATGGTAGCGCGAGAGATCGACTTTGCAGCTTGGGATGAGGAAGGAGCGGTGGATCAGGTCGACCAGGCGATGCGCCAGGTTGCCGGGAAAGTACGGGCCAAAGTAGCAGCCGCCGTCTTTGCGGAGGCGGCGGGTGACGAAGACTTTGGGGAAGCGGTCGTTCATCGTGAGCTTGATGTACGGGTACGTTTTGTCGTCGCGGAGGAGGATGTTGAAGCGGGGCTTGCGCTGCTTGATGAGGTTGTTTTCAAGCGCGAGGGCTTCGTGCTCGTTGGCGACGGTGATGTATTCGACGTCGACGGCTTCGCGCATCAGCGAGCCGGTCTTCTGGTTCATCTGCGAGGCTTCGAGGAAGTAGGAGCGGACGCGCGCACGGAGGTTCTTCGCCTTGCCGACGTAGATGACCTCGCCTTCGGCGTTTTTGTAGAGGTAGCAGCCGGGGGAGGTGGGCAGCGTGCGGATTTTGGCGTGGAGGTCCATCGGCAAGTCTAAGTGTAGAGGCCTGAGAATAGGGTGTCCGGTTTCGCGGCGGTAGATTTGACGCGATGGAAGGGCGAAAGTTCCGAGATAGCGTGGTGGGGTGATTGAAGATGCAATGTTGCTGTTAGCTAAACTATAATAAGCAAAAGGTTTAACGTACCGAAGGAGAAATGGCAGGCAGCTTGCATGGTGCATATTGCTTCGCTGCTGTCCCTTTCTCAGGAGAATGACCCCATGAACATGCCGCATCGCAAGTCCGCCGCCGCTGTATTTTGTACTGTCGGGACGCTGACGGCCAGCCTGCTGACCACTGGCTGCTCCAGCAAGAACTATGTCCGGTCGCAGACTGCGCCCATTATCCAACAGACGAACGATCTGGACGCGAAGACGGCGGCCGATCACCGGACGATTCTCGACACGGACGAGCGGGCGCAGAAGGGCATTGCCGGAGCGATGGACGCGGCCAACGCCGCCGACACCCATGCTGGAGCTTCGGGGCGCTCGGCCGATGCGGCGGGCAAGTCTGCGCAGGAGGCCTATAACCGTGTGGACTCGCTAAGCAGGACGGTGGCAAACCTTGACAACTACAAGCCCATGTCGACGATCAGCGTTACATTTGGGTTCGACAAATCGGTACTGACGGTTGAGGATCGGAAACAACTCGACAGCTTTGCCTCGACATTGGCTACGGCGCGGGGTTATATTCTTCAAGTCACCGGCGGAACAGACTCCGTGGGCGACGCGCAGTACAACTATCAGCTTAGCCAGCGCCGGGCCGATGCCGTCGTCAACTATCTTGCCGTAAACCACAGCATTCCGCCGCACAAGTTCTTTCTTGTGGGGATTGGAAAGGATGTACAGGTCGCCAGCGATCGCACCGCGTCGGGTCGTGCCAAAAACCGGCGGGTTGAGGTTCAGTTGCTGTCGAATATGAGTTCGTCCGATGCTTCACTTGCTACGCCTCAGGCGCAGTAGGGCAACGGACAAAGACCTTCGCTCTACCTTCTGCTTTTGTAGTTCCTTTCACCAAAGCTATCGCCGAACCATGCAGTAAGACGAGAAGCACCTTTCTAAACAGAACGGCGGGGAGCATGTGCACGACCCCGCCGTCCTCCCTCCTTTTGCTTAGAACGCAGATCCCCTCCGGAAATGACAAACAAAGAATGACAACGAGGGAGCACTAGCTGGTTGACTTGGTTGCAGGCAACCGCAGGTCCTTCGACTCCACGAATCACGGTGAGACTGTGATCCGCTCCGCTCAGGATGACAGGGTTTGTTGGGACTGCAGAGTTGAGGTTAGGGCTTCAGAGTTGCGATTCGGGCTTTAGAGTTTGCGGTAGACTGCGCCCATTAGGAGCGACGCCAGGATGACCCAGGCGAACTGGTACCAGTAGAAGAAGGGGAATCCCCAGAGGGCGGGGTTGGAGCGGGCGTAGAGCTGGGGGAAGCAGAGGCCTAAGTAAGGGAGCAGGAGCAGAAGCGCCCAGCGGGTAAGGCGTCTCTTCGGCTCGGTTGCAAGATTGTGCAAGGGTTACGTCCTTGTGGTCGACCGCTTCAACGTCTTATGACCAAATGCGATCATGGCGACGGCTCCCGTCATGGTGAGAACAATACTTTCCGGTTCAGGAGTCGAAGCGAGGTTAGAGCTCGCGACGATCTGATACTGATTACTTACTCCGGACGCGAGTTGGAGTTTGGGGTCTACGAGGGCGTTCGCTGAGAAGGCCCCGGCCGCGAGCGCTCCAGAGTAGGTGCCCGACTGGATGTTGGTCTCAATGACGATTTCGTAGATCTGATTCGGACTCAGTTGAAGGGTTTTGTTGGTGACAAATCGGTTTAGATTTGGACCGAGGCTGCAAAAGGTGAACTCGTAGCTCCCACAAGCGGCCACGCTATAGATATTCGGATAGGAACCATTTCCGAGAAGCTCCACCACATCCAGCGAAGCATACACCGCGACGTTATTGTCGTAGGAGGTGGCGGTGCCAGAGGCTGCAAGGATAAGCGGAACCTGGCCACCGGACGGTCCTGTCACTTCGAAGTAGTAGACGAGTTCGGAGTCAGCGTCGATGCGTCCGCTGGCGTACGGGCCTGGAGACCCCGAGAAGCTTGCCGAAGCTGTCACCGATGGGTCAGTGCCTGCAAGGGCCGAGGTCGTCGCAATCATTGCGCCCGCCATCGCACTTCCTGGATAAGCAACGCTGAAGGAGCCGAAGGTATCGCCTCCACTGTTAGCTCCTGTCGGCAGACCCACGAATTGAGACACCACTGCCGCCGGTACCATTGGAAGGGAGATGGTGTCCGCGCGAGATGTTACGGATGGGAGTGCACAAATGCCGACCAGAGCTAAGGATATGGTGCCCGGCTTGAGCATGGGAACGCTCCAGTAGGAATTTAAGCAGTGAGTCAAGATTACACATAGACGAAGCATTTGAGCCACGATTTTGCAGCTTCCCTTAGTTTGGGTCGGATTCCTGAAAGGGCATCGGGTAGACTGACGCCATGCCCTCGCCTTCCATCGAAGAAGCTATCGCGATCATGGTGCGTCTGCGGGGGGCAGACGGCTGTCCGTGGGACCGGAAGCAGACGTTTGACTCGATCAAGCGGCATACGCTGGAGGAGACGTACGAGGTCTTTGACGCGATCGAGCGGCGGGCGTGGCCGGAGCTGAAGGACGAGCTGGGCGATCTGCTCTTGCAGGTGCTCTTTTACGCGGAGATGGCGAGCGAGGCGGGCTACTTTACCGTGGAGGATGTGGCGGCGAACCTTTGCGCGAAGCTGATCCGGCGGCATCCGCATATATTCGGCGACGCCGTGGCGACGACGCCGGACGCTGTGCTGCGCAACTGGGAGCAGATCAAGAAGGCCGAGAAGGCGGGCGGCGGGGAGGCCGGTTTGCTGGGGGACGTGCCGCGATCGATGCCGGCGGTGATGGAGGCGGGTAAGCTGGGGTCGCGGGCGGCGAAGGTGGGGTTCGATTGGCCGGACGCTGAGGACCTGTTTGCGAAGTTGAGCGAGGAGGTGGCGGAGCTGCGGGTGGAGGTTGCAGCCAGGCGGCAGGACGCGATGGAGGACGAGCTGGGCGACCTGATGTTTACGGTGGTGAATCTGGCGCGGCATCTGCGGGTGGATGCGGAGTCGGCGTTGCGGCGGGCCAATGGAAAGTTCCGCGCGCGGTTTGCGGCTATGGAGCAGGCGGCGGGCGGGGCAGACGCTCTAGCGGGCATGACGGCGGCGGAGTTGGACGGGCTTTGGCGCGGAGCGAAGGTTGCCGAGGCCGTTCGCTAGCCATGCCGGCACGGATCGCTCCTCTGCATGGCCTGGCGCAGTTTGATCGATGCGTGGAGATCCAAATTGCGGTGTGGGGGTATGCGGATGGCGACGTGATCCCGCGGCGAATGTTCTTGGTGGCGGAGCGGATTGGCGGGCAGGTGATGGGCGCGTTCGATGCTGAAGCGGGGGACGCCCTGGTGGCGTTTGCGATGGCGTTGCCGGGGTACCGTGATGGGCGGGCGTATCTGCACTCGCATATGTTGGCGGTGCTGCCGGAGTATCGCAACGCGGGCCTGGGACGCAGGCTGAAGCTGGCGCAACGGGAGGATGCTTTGGCGCGCGGGTTCGACTTGATGGAGTGGACGTTCGATCCGCTGGAGATCAAGAACGCTTACTTGAACCTCCATAAATTGGGAGCGATCGTTCGCCGGTATTATCCGAACTTCTATGGGCCATCGTCTTCGCCGCTGCAAGGGGGCTTGCCGACGGACCGCTTGTATGCGGAGTGGTGGCTGCGCTCTCCTCATGTCCTGGGACGGTTGGAGGGAGGGGGCGCGGCCCCGGTGGTTGACATTACGGTGAGCGTGCCCGCCAGCATTCAACAGTGGAAGGAGAGCGGGGAGCAGCGTAGACTAGCCGAGCACCTACAAAGCACCAACCGCACGCTTCTCGAGACCGCTTTCTCCCGCGGGCTCGCCGCCATCGATTACGCACGGGATTCGGAGGGGGACGGTATGTTTCTTCTGGGTCCGTGGCCTCAAAGCTCCGCAGAGAGCACTTCTTAGGAACCGAACATGATTCGCATCGACGCCGTGCACCTTCGCGAGATCAATATGCCGCTCGCGCATCCGTTTGAGACCAGCTTTGGCGTGACCACCGCGCGCCGCATCCTGCTGGTCGAGCTTGAGTCGGACGGCCTGTCCGCGTGGGGCGAGTGCGTGGCGGGGGAACATCCGTTCTTCTCGGAGGAGTCGATCGATACGGCCTGGGTGGTGACGGAGCAGGAGCTTGCGCCATTGCTGCTGGACGCGATCGGGATCACAGGGGGCGGGAGCTGCCCGGATGTCTTCAAGCAGGTGCGGGGTAACCGGATGGCCAAGGCGGCGCTTGAAAACGCGGTGTGGGAGCTCGAAGCGCAGCGCAAGGGCGTGGCTTTGGCGGAGCTGCTGGGCGGGACACGCGAGACGATCGCCTGCGGGGTCTCGATCGGGATACAGCCATCGGTGGAGGCGTTGCTGGAGAAGATCGCGACGGAGGTCGCCGCCGGATACCAGCGCATTAAGTTGAAGTGCAAACCGGGGTGGGACACGCTGATCTTTGAGGCGGTGCGCACGCACTGGCCCGATGTGATGCTCTCGTGCGACGCGAATTCCGCGTACCGAATGCGGGATTTCGAACATATCAAGAGTTGGGACCAGTTCAACCTGCTGATGATCGAGCAGCCGCTGTGGCATGACGACTTCTACTTCCATTCCATGTTGCAGAAGCAGATCCATACGGCTGTCTGCCTGGATGAGTCGATCCGCAACCGGCGGGACGCGCTGGCGGCGATCGACATGGATTCGTGTCAAATCATCAATATTAAGAATGGACGGGTGGGGGGCTTCTCCGAGGCAATTGCCGTACATAATGCGGCGGCCGAGCGGGGCGTTCCGGTCTGGTGCGGCGGGATGCTGGAGACGGGCATTGGGCGGGCGCACAATGTGGCGCTCTCGTCGCTGCCGGGGTTTTCGCTGCCGGGAGATGTCTCCGCTTCGGCACGGTATTGGGAAGAGGACATTGTCGATCCGCCGGTGACGGTGAGCGCGCGGGGCGAGATCACAGTGCCGATGACGACGGGCAGTGGCTACCCGGTGCGGCGTGACCGGATCGAGGGCCTGACTGTGCGTCGTGCCACGCTTCGCGCGAAGGCTTTGGTGGCGGCCTGATTATTGTGGCAGGGGCGTGGCGAGCAGCGTTCGTATAGCTTCCTGGTAGCTTGCGGGGCCGATTATCTTGTAGCTCGACGCGTTGACTTCGGCGTGGACATCGATTTGTTTTAGCATCAGCGCGCGCACACTTACCTGTTGGGTGAAGTGGGTGTAGATCCATCGCCCGCCTCCGGCGTCGGTCTGCTCCAACAACAGATTGCCGCCTGGAAAGATATGCGCGAGCATACCCCAGCCAAAGTTTACCGGTTTGAAGACGTGACCCTCCATCCGCACCAACTGGCCCGACTTCGCGTCGATCCACATGCGCCCTTGCAACCCCGTTAGCGCGGCGGATGGGGTCGTCGAAGGAGTCCAGTTTGGGTTCGGGTAGAAGTCGAGGACGATCTCACCGCTGCGCCCCGGGCCGCTTGGCGGTTGGTTCGGAACGTAGGTATAGATCATGGCGTCGGGCAACATGCGAATGAGATCTTCCGCCAGCTTTTTGCCGGAGTCCTCGTTCTTGATGTGTTTTGTGAAGGCGGATGGCGATGCGGCCAGACTTTCAAGCCGTGACCGCTCCGCCGCATCTTCGTCGCGTGTGAGGGGCTTGCCGTCGCGCAGGATGAGACGGGCCACCGTGCCGTCCTTGCTCTCGATCACATCGCGCGTCTGGTCGCCTTTGCTATCCACCATGCGCATGCGATAGCGAAGATAACTATCTTTGTGATGGAGGATGACCACCTCGTTTTGTGCGGCGGTGACTGCCCAGTCGCGAGGGGACCGGGTCGCCGGTGTTTGCTGTGCCTGGAGTGTAGATAGGGTTAGAAGTGCAAGACAGCAGAGGAGCAGACCTAGTCTTCGAGCATCAAGGTGTCCGTCGGCCATCTCTGGTGAGACGTATAGGGCCGCCGCAAAGTTTTCCCGGTTGCCTCGGCGTACAGCCTTGGGTATAGTTCGGCAAGGCGATCCATTTTGATCTATCCATTGAGGTACACCCTCACGAGGAGCAGTGCACATGAAACCAGCAGAGGGCTCCACTGTCATTGGAAAGTCAGTTGTGATTCGCGGGGAGCTTACCGGCAGCGAAGATCTTTTTATGGACGGCACAATCGAGGGGACCATGACGCTGACGAATAGCCGCCTTACCATCGGTCCCAACGCACAGGTGACGGCTAACATCTCCGTGCAGGATGTGGTGATCTTTGGGCGTGTCGACGGCAATATTCAGGCTGTGGGGAGCATCGATCTGCGGCAATCGGCGGTGGTGATTGGCGATGTGCTGGCCGGGCGTCTAGCGATTGAAGAAAGTGCCATGATCAAGGGCCGTGTGGAACTGAACCCCACCGCCGCGCCAAAGGCGTAGCTTAACTGCATGAATCTCTTCGGCAATCAAGCAAAGGGCGGCTCAGCGGGCAGCGAGCGGGTGCCGCGTCATTCGAGCGGATGGGCGCAGTTGCTGGGGTATCTGCGGACCCGCGAGTCGTTGCGCATCCTCGATATTGGGCCAACCTCGTCGAATAATATCAACTACATTACGAATCTAGGCCATAGCATCTATATGGCGAATCTGGCCGAAGAGGCCGCGCGGCCAGAGTGGCTGCTTGCTGGCGAAGCAGGCGAACCGCCGGCTTACGACATGGAAGGATTTATCAGGACGAACCTGAATTTCTCTGGCCGGACGTTCGATGTGATCGTGTTGTGGGACGCGGTCGACTATTTGCCTGAGCCGCTCATTGTTCCGGTTATGGCACGGTTGTACGAGGTGCTACAGCCTGAAGGGCAGCTGCTGGCGTTCTTTCATTCCAAGGATTCCGGACCCGAAGCGGCTTTTCGCCGGTACCACTTGACCGACAAGGATGTGGTTGAGATGCAATTAATGGGAAGCTATCCCTTGCTGCATACATTCAATAATCGGCAGATTGAGAAGCTGCTTGGCAGCTTTAGCGGAACGAAGTTTTTTCTGGCGAAAGATAGCTTCCGGGAAGTGGTTGCGACTCGATAGACGGTCACTTGCCAAAAGAAGGAGGGGAAGCGAATAGTTCGCTTCCCCTTGGTGTTTACTGTTCAGCCTTGCTCTTGCGCTCGGCCCAGCGGCGCTTCATGGCGTCGGCGATGGCTTTGCGTCCTTCAGGGCTCAGCTTACGCTTTTTCGCAACCACATCGGCCGCTACCTTAATAGCGGACGACGCATTCTTGCTTCCTTTGGGACGTCCGCGTCCGGCCTTTTTTACGGGCGCGCTAGGTGAAGATGAGACGCTTTGGAGAACCTGACGCGCCTCGGTCAGCTTTGCTATCTGCGCGTCTATCTGGGCGATGATTGAATCCACTTCCACAAACTACCCCCTTGCGATGCATTTCTTAACTCAAGTTGAAATCAGCTTTCTTACGAAGAATACAGATATTCACAAAACAAGGCAATCTACTTTGTGCTTTATCGTTGCGGATAGTGCTCAACAAAGTACGTTTTCGCCACCGCGCTCAAGTAGGTCGTGGCTCATCCTTTCCTAGCCGGTGGTAGACTGCGCTCAGTCATGCGGTCCGTCCCTCTCAAGCTTTGGTTGTTGGCCGCGTGTTCCGCAGCTTTGCAAAACCTTGCTTTTCCGCTTGCCGGCCCTATGCCCGCGTGGCGAGCGGCCTTTAGTTGGATCGCGCTTACTCCCTTTCTTTACGCGCTGAACAAGTTCGATAGCTCAGGCAATCTCCTTACTCCCAGACACGGAACGGCTCTTGGCTATCTTTGCGGCGTGCTTTGGTATCTGGGGAACTGCTATTGGGTGTATCAGACGATGTATTTGTACGGCGGGCTGGGCAAGCCTATCGCCGCGGTCATCCTTTTCCTCTTCTGTTTGTATCTGGGTCTCTACCATGCGCTGTTTGCGTTTCTCTTTACGAAGGTTCGTCGTTCGACCCTGGGCACCCAGGGCGCGCTCCTTCTCTCTCCTTTTTTGTGGGTGGCGGTGGAGTTAGCCCGCGCCCATGTCACCGGGTTCCCGTGGGACCTGCTCGGGTGTACGCAGGTGGATAGTCCTTTGCTTACCCGTTTGGCTCCGGTTACGGGTGTTTATGGTCTTTCTTTTATAATCGCTAGTGTCAACGCGCTTTGGCTTGTGCGGCTTCGGATGCGAGCAAGGCGCTACACGCGGCCGGTACTTACGCTAGCCGGATTTCTACTCGTAGCGCTCTCGTTTCTGGCGCTGCATCGCGCGCAAGTTCCGCCTCACTCCCTTCCTACGGAGACAGCGGTCCTTATTCAAGAAAATCTTGGTGTGGGGACCGAAGCGGGGGGAAACTACGAGTCGCGCGATGACTTACTCTCCTCGTTTACGGCGCTTAGCCTCCATCCTCCAGCCGACCGTTGTTTTGGCATACCAGAGCTTCCATCTACCCGCTGCGTTCACTTTGTAGGCGACGCACCGGCGGGGAAGGCCGCCGATCTTATTGCCTGGCCAGAGGCGCCCGCGGGCTTTCGCACCGATGATCCTGCCTTTGCCGCCGCTCTTAGTCAGCTAGCTCGCGCTTCGGGCGCGCCGCTGGTGATTGGCAGCCTGGGGATTGTGCCCGACCATGCCAGTGAACGCGGATTGCGTGAGTACGACTCGGCCGCGCTGGTGCGTCCCGACGGCACCTCCGCCGGACGCTACGACAAAATTCATCTTGTTCCGTGGGGCGAGTACGTTCCGTTCAAGGAACTATTCTCGTTTGCTGACCGCCTTACAGCTGGTGTAGGGAATATGGATCGGGGGGTCGACCGTACTGTCTTCGCTACGGGCGGGCCTAAGATCGGCGTCTTTATCTGTTATGAATCGATCTTTGGCGATGAGGTGCGCCAGTTCGTAAAGAATGGTGCCGAGGTGCTGGTCAATATCTCGGACGATGGCTGGTATGGCGATACTTCGGCGGCATGGCAGCACCTGAATATGGTGCGGATGCGGGCCATCGAAAACCGCCGCTGGATACTACGTTCAACCAATACCGGGGTGACGGCGGTGATTGATCCTTATGGCCGGGTTACGGCTTCGATCCCGCGGCATATACGGTCGGCGCTGCGTGCGGAGTATGGGTATGAGAGCGGCATCACCTTTTACACTCGCCACGGCGATTTGTTTGCTTACGGATGCGTGCTGGTCACCGTGCTGGCGGTGGGTTACGGCTTTGTTCGCGGAAATGAAATAAACTAGAGATCATGCTCGACGATCTTGAGTTCCGCTACTCCCCAGTCCGCACGCAAGTCCGCGAGCTGCGGGAGTATCTTTGACGCCTCTCGCCTTCGCCGTGAACTAGCCACCCTGGAAGAGAAGATTGCCAACCCCGCATTGTGGGCCGACGCCGCGCGGTCGCAGCCACTGATGCGGGAGCGGAAACGGCTCGAGACCCTG
Organism: uncultured Acidobacteriaceae bacterium; assembly: GCA_964247455.1. Lineage (GTDB taxonomy): Bacteria > Acidobacteriota > Terriglobia > Terriglobales > Acidobacteriaceae > Edaphobacter. Next base: position 10,437 of record CAXTUR010000064.1, read on the forward strand.
CTGGCGGACGACACGGAACTTGCCCGCCGGTCGGACGATATTGAGGCTTATTTCGAACTTGCCCGCGAGGGGGAGGATACGGAGCCGGATCTGGTCCGCGAGATACCGTCGCTCGTGTCCTTTGCCGAGGCGCTGGAGTCGAAGACGATGCTGTCGGAGGAGACCGACCCGCTGAACGCGATCTTAACGGTGCATCCTGGCGCGGGCGGCACGGAGAGCCAGGATTGGGCCGAGATGCTGATGCGGATGTACATCCGCTGGGGCGAGCGGCAGCGGTTCAAGGTGGAGATCAACGAGATACAGGATGGGGACGAGGCTGGAATTAAGTCGGCGACCTTTACAATCTCGGGCGACTTTGCCTATGGGCTGCTGAGCGGGGAGACGGGGGTGCATCGGCTGGTAAGGATTTCGCCATTTGACTCGGCTAAGCGGCGGCACACGAGCTTTGCAAGCGTGTTTGTTTCGCCGGAGATCGACGATACGATCGTGATCGACATCAAGACGGAAGACCTGCGGATCGACACGTACCGTTCGGGGGGCAAGGGTGGCCAGCACGTCAACACGACCGACTCTGCGGTGCGGATCACTCATCTTCCGACGGGGCTGGTGACGGGCTGCCAGAATGAGCGCTCGCAGCATAAGAACAAAGAGCGCGCGATGAAGATGATGCGTTCGAAGCTGTACGAGTATGAGCTGGATAAGAAGAAGGCGACTGCCCGGAAGCTGGAAGATTCCAAGCTGGACATCAAGTTTGGCTCGCAGATTCGGAGTTACGTTCTGCAGCCGTACCGGATGGCCAAGGACCTGCGGACGCGCGTCGAGGTCGGAGACGTCGATAAGGTGCTGGATGGTGCGATCGATCCGTTTATTCAGGGGTACCTACGGATGCGGCGAGAGGGGAACTTTCCGGCTGAGGCTGCGCCGGATGATGGCCTATAGCCTGCCTGATCCACAAGCACGTGCGATGCTCACACCTCGGTGTCTTCAAGTGGGTGCGATCGTATCTACTTCCCGGCGTAGTACCCCTCCCGCGTCTGCACCAGCCACTTCTTTCGATCTCCGTTCAGGCCCACTTCCACTTTGTGGTATTCGTCCTCAGCCGCCCCTGCTTCCGGCGTGAAGCCCAGCCGGTACTGTGCGCGCAGCTCTCGGCCGATCTCCGCATAGATCTCTGTTAGTGGCTGCTTCTTTGTCGCCTCGAACATCCGCCCGCCCGTCTCCCGCGTCATGCGATCCAGAATCTTCTTTCCATCGTTTCGCGCGTTGGGCAGCTGCTCCGGTTCTCGTCGCCGGCCGCCGCCCGGGTACCCTCCTCCGGGATAGCCACCTCCCGGATACCTGCCGCCCGGATAGCCGCCGCCGTTCCCCGGGTACCGGTCGCGATCATCCAGGCTCCGGTCCTGCCGCGGAGTCTCGCCCTTGAAGTAGATCGCGTATACCACCGTGTCCCCGCGCTGCGCCGTCTCGATCGCCGTGGCCAGGGTCTCTTTGCTACTGCGGTCGTTGCCGTCCGTCAGCAGAAGCAGCGCCTTACGCCCAGTCTGCTTGCGCATGATCTCGTCCGACGCCAGAAACACCGCGTCATAGAACGCCGTGCCACCCCTCGCCTTCTCCCGCCGCGCCTCCCGGTCCGACGCGTCGTCCGGGTCCACCACGCCCGTGTCCCGTCCGCTCGACGAAGGCGCGGGCGTCGCCAACTCCTTCAACGCCGCCTGCAGCTTGGGCTTCGAGCCCGTCACGTCCTGCAACAGCTCCACCTCGCGCGTGAACTGCAGCACGAATGCCTGGTCCTTTGCCCTGGTCAGCATCTGATCCAGAAAAGCCTGGCTCGCCGTTCGCTCCTCATCCAATGCCCCGCGCTGACTCTGGCTTGTATCCACCAGCAGTCCAAGCGTCAACGGCAGATTCGCGTCAACGTCAAAGTACCGCACCTCCTGCGGCTTTCCATCCACTAGCAGGGTGAAGTCCGGCTTCGTCAATCCCGGCGCCAGGACGCCCTTTCCGTCGCGCACTACCACTGGAAGATTCACCAGCTTTGCCTGAGCCGTCAACGTCGTCGCTGCGCCTTGCTGTTCCGGAGAACCCGGCTGTACGGGAGCAGCCGGCGAGGTCGTTGCTGGAGCCGCCTTCCCCGTCTGCAACGAAGGATGCTGTCCCAAAACCGCCCCACCTCGCAACACCGCCAAACCCGTCAGCACAACGCCAAGCCATCGCATACCGTGTAGACGATACCCACACGCGTAAGTTGCCCGAGGCCCAGAGGCCGCCACTACTCGCCAAAGCCGGGAAGATCGACGCGGCGGACGACATGGTCTTTGATCCAGTGCGGGTCCCACCATTCTTTCGGATCGATCTGCACCCCGTCGAGCTGCATGGCGAAGTGGACGTGGTCGCCGCCGGCCATCCCGGTCATGCCGCTCAGGCCCATGACTTGCTCACGCTTCACGGTGTCGCCCTCGTGGACATTGATCTGGCTCAGGTGGCCGTAGATGGTTTGCAGGCCGTAGCCGTGATCGACCACGATGCAGTTGCCGTAGATGCCGAGGGGCGCGGCCCAGACGACCTGTCCGTCGTTTGAGGCCTGGACGCCCATGTGCTGGGTGGAGGCGAGATCGTAGCCGAGATGTACCTGCTGGTCGATCTTCTTGCCATGGTAAAGATAGCTGCGCACGTCGGCGAACGTCGCTTCGGCCTTGGCGTGCTGACGGGCAAAAGGCTGCGACCAGAGGAAGCTTTCGGCGGTCTTGAGGCGCAGATCGGCCAAGGTCTTGTTGTTCTCCCGGCGCATCTCGGTGTTGACTTTGACGAAGCGTGCGACGGGGTCGCCGGTGCCGTTCGGATCGAGTTCGCCTAGCACCTTCTGCATGAACTGGTCTGTGACCTGGATCTCGTGCTGGGTGTAGACGGGCTGCTCGCGCTTAGGAAAGATGACGGTCAGTGGCGTAGTGACATCGTTGCCGGCTCCGTTTGAAGCGAAGGCCAGCGGCGTCGTGTCCGGAGGCATGTTCCAGGCAAACGCATACAGCGAGAAGAGGCCGGGCTTGCCGCCGGGCAGGGGCCAGGCACGGAAGGTCTGGTCGCCCACCCGCACGCCGGCTGACGTGTAGGGGCCCGTGACGTTCATGGTCGCGAGATCGGCCATGCCAAGGTAGAGGTAATGTTGGTCCGAGTCCGCGCTGACCAGGGGTGGCTGCGTGACGACGTTGACCTCGCGCTGCCAGCGTGTGGTGCCGTGAAAGAGGCCGCCCGAGGTGGCTTGGAGGATGAGGCTGGCGGGACCATCGCGTAGCTGCGGGGTGGTCTTGACGCCGATCACAAAGTTGAAGGTGCTGTCGGGGTCTTTCGAGGCGGCGGGAGCCTGCCAGGCCGGATACTCCGTGCCATTTTGCGCCAGGACGGCGGTGACCTTGCTGACGCCATGCGGATCGTGAACGTGGATGGCGAGGGACGTCGCCTGTCCGATGGTCGTCACGGACGCGGGTACATCGAGAGACGGCTTGGCGCAGCCGGTCAACGCCACGCAGAGCGGAAAGAGAAGGAGATTCGCAGTTAATACGCAGGATCGCACCCATTGATTCTAGCGGAGGTACCGTCCAAAGATTTCCGCGCCAGATTGGCACCGAACGGATGTTGCCACCATGGGTATATTGGGAAGACGATGAAACGTTGCGGGTTTGCGTGGGTGTTGGTGATGGCTTGCGCGGGAAGTTGTCTGGCGCAACCGATACCGCTGTCGTATGAGTGTCATTACACGGCGGAACCGCTGACGATCGACGGGAAGCTGGAGGACGCGGCGTGGCGTCGTGCGGCGTGGACCAGCGATTTTACCGATATTACGGGCGACGCGGTGAAGAAGCCGGTGTTCCGCACACGGGTAAAGATGCTGTGGGATGACCGGTATCTGTATATTGCGGCGGAGATGGAGGAGCCGGATGTGCATGGCACGCTGACGGTACACGACTCGGTGATCTTTCATGACAACGACATTGAAGTGTTCCTCAAGCCCGTGCCCGGCGGAAAAGCTTACTTCGAGTACGAGATGAATGCGCTGAACACGACGTGGGACCTTTACCTGAATAAGCCTTATCGCGCGGGCGGCAAGCCGGACAACGCATGGGAGGCGACAGGGATGAAGAGCGCCGTAGCGGTGCGGGGAACGTTGAACCATCCTGAAGATCGGGATAAGGGATGGACGGTGGAGATCGCGCTGCCGTTCGCGGCGTTTGCTTCGCGTCAGCCGGTGCCGCACCCGGTAGAGGGCACGGTGTGGCGGGCGAACTTCAGCCGGGTGGAGTGGACGGCGGGGCATCCGCGCGAAGAGAACTGGGTGTGGACGAGCCAAGGCGAGATTAATATGCATGCGCCGGAGCGATGGGGGTATCTACGGTTCCGGCGTTGAGTGGGAGTGATTGGGCTGGCAACGCAGATTCCCTTCGGGAATGACAAACAGAAAGACAGAGGCGGAAAGGCTAGCGGCTGGCGGTGGCGGGTTGTTGGGTGGCGAGCCAGCGGTTGAGGCGGGCTTCAAGGACGTTCAACGGGAGCGCGCCGCCGGAGAGGATTTCGTCGTGGAAGGCTTTCAGGTCGAAGCGGGGGCCTAGCTGCTGCTGGGCGCGGGCGCGGAGCTCGCGGATCTTGAGCTGGCCTAGCTTGTAGCTGCAGGCCTGGCCGGGGCCGGAGATATAGCGGTCAGTTTCGGCTTGGATGGTGGGCTCGTCGATGGCGTGGGAGGCGCGCATATACTCCACGACCTTGTCGCGAGACCAGCCCTCATCATGAATGCCTGTGTCGACTACCAGACGTACCGCGCGGAAGAGCTCCGACCGCAAACGCCCGTAGTCGGAGCCGGGGTCCTGGTAGAAGCCGATCTCTTTGCCGAGCTCTTCGGAGTAGAGTGCCCACCCTTCGGTGTAGGCGGAGTTGCCGCCGTGCTTGCGGAACTCGGGCAGGCCGGTAAGGGATTGTTGGATGGAGATCTGGAGGTGGTGGCCGGGGACGCCCTCGTGGTAGGCGACGGCTTCGTCGTTGATGAACGAGCGCTTGGTGGGATCGGAGACGGCTACCGAGACGCGGCCGGGGCGTTTGCCGTCCGGGGTGCCACCCTGATAGTGGGTGGCGGCGGCGGCCTGGAACGGCGGGATAGGCTCGACGGTAACGGCGGTTTTGGGGAGGAGGTTGAAGAGCTCTGGCAGACGGGGCTGCATCTGGGCGATGTATTTGGAGAAATCGTCGACGATGGCCTGGGCGGACCCGGGGG
>CAXTUR010000065.1:0-15618 GCA_964247455.1 uncultured Acidobacteriaceae bacterium
CTGCGTCGTACTCGCAGGTCTTCGGGCAGACATACCGAGGCTACCGTACGCAATACGACGGCTTCTTCGTTCAGGATGCGTTCCGGATCAGCCCAACCTTTACCGCCGATCTGGGCCTGCGCTATGAGGTCCAGGGTGGCCTTCGCGAAGCGCACGGCCTGCAGTCTGTCCTGGACCTGACCTCCACCACGACGCCCGTTGGGAGCGGTGGTGCCGGCCCTCTCGGAGCGTTCCAGACGAACTCTCCGCTGGTGCATGGCCGCGCCAATCTCTTTGGCCCGAGGTTTGGCTTCGCCTGGAGTCCGACGGTGAAGGATCTGGTGGTCCGCGGCGGCTTCGGCGTCTTCTTCGACTCGCTTTCATTCAACGGCCTGCAGGCGGGAAGAACGACTCCGCCAAGCGATTACACGGAGACCCTGAACGGCACGGGCATCGCGGGCGCGAACAGCTTTGCGAATCTATACGCCGGGATAGCCGCCATCCAGATGGCGACGAAGGCACAGATCGGCAGCTTTGGCAGCTTGACGAACTTCGGCAGCATCGTCTCCACCGCGCCCAACCTGCGTAATCCTTACGTCTATCAATACAGCCTTGGCGTCGAACAGCAGCTTGGCCCGGCACTCATGGACTTGAGTTACGTGGGTACGAAAGGCACCGCCCTCACGGTTTACGGACCGGCAAACTCTGTAGCCTCGCACCCGCCCGGCGCGACGAGCCTGGCCGATGAGCAGGCACGTCTCGCGACCTTTCAGGCAGCGTTCGCCCGGGAGGATGGTTCAGGCAATCCACGGCTCGATCCACGCTTCAACGAAGTGGACCTGGTGCAAAGCCTCGGCTTCTCGACCTACAACTCGCTGCAAATATCGGCATCGACCCGCAACTATCATGGTCTGGCAATGAACGCGGCGTATACCTGGTCGAAGTCGCTCGACAATGCCTCGGACTACACCCCCGCGCAAGCTGTGAATGACACCAGCTTCGCGCAGAACCAGTTCGATCTCCGGGCGGAACGGGCGCTCTCCGCCTCCGACATCCCGCATCGGTTTACCCTTTCCAGCGTGTACCAGCTACCCTTCTTCCGTGATCGCCGCAGTTTGGCCGGAGAGACGCTCGGCGGGTGGAGCTTTGCGACTGTTAATCAATATCAGACCGGCATTCCGTATACCGTTCTAAGCGGCCCTCGCCTTGGGATTACGGATGCCAACCTGGACGGTAACCTGGTTAACGGACTCGATAACGCCCGCGCGGTATGCCATGCGGGCGCAGCCGACTTCAGCTTCGGCAATCCCAAGACAATCCCGACGCCCGCCGCACGCGGGATCGAGAACTCTCCCAATAGCGCCAACTTCCGCTACACGCAGCCCCTCCTCGGCAACAATGGCACCTGTCGCCGCAACACCGAGCGCGAAAACAACCTGCTGAACTTCGATTGGACGGTGGGAAAGCACTTTCTGCTCACGGAGAGAGGTCTGCTGGCCTCCGCGCCCTTAGCGCTGGACCTGCGCGCGGACTTCTTCAACGTCTTCAACACGGCCTACTTGACGGCGAGCGGAACCGACTTCCGCAATCTCGCAAGCCCCAATTTCGGGATCTACAACGCCGCTGGTTCAGCGCGGAAGACACAGGTGTCTCTGCGCTTGGAGTTCTGAACAGGTAAATAGTGATGCTATAGAGATCCATATCACTCCAGCGTTCGGAATGTATGGCGGGGACGACGGGGCTCGAACCCGCGACCTCTGCCGTGACAGGGCAGCGCTCTAACCAACTGAGCTACGTCCCCAGAAATCGCCAAGTACGGCGTCTCCAGTGTTCACGGAGGATGCTGCGCTCACGTGGTCAACTCTCCGATCATACGTCGTCCTTCTTTTCCGGTCAACGAATAAGCCACGTCATTGCGTCCGCTTCACCGCTCCCATACACTGGACCAGGGCCCGTAAGGGCGGATAGCTCAGCTGGTTAGAGCGCCTCGCTTACACCGAGGATGTCGGGGGTTCGAATCCCTCTCTGCCCACCACTCCTTTACCAGACCTGCATGCCCGCTCGCCTCATCCTTAACGCGGACGACTTTGGGCTGACGCGGGGCATCAATCGGGCCGTCGCCGAGCTGCACCGAACTGGCGTGCTGACCTCCGCCACCCTGATGGCCAATGGAGCTGCGTTCGACGATGCAGTGGCTGTCGCAGAGTCTCAACCCACGTTGGGCGTCGGCTGCCACATCGTCCTCGTGGATGGCATGCCCGTCTCGCCGCCGGATCAGATCCCGACGCTACTCGGTCCCGACCGCCGGACGTTTCGCACTTCCCTGCTTCACTTCGTCCGCGACCTTCTTCTTGGGCGCATCGACCAGGAAGAGATCGCCCGCGAAGCTCTTGCTCAGGTCCAGAGATTACAGCGTGCTGGGATCAACGTGACGCATCTGGACACCCACAAACACACGCACATCTTCCCGCAAGTCGCTCGTCCGCTCATTAGCCTTGGCACCAGTACTTCCATCGCCACGATGCGCTATCCCTTTGAACCTGGCTTCAGTCGTCGGCTTTCGAGTCCTGGAGTCGAACGCCGCCTTCAGATAGGCCTGCTCGAACATTTCCATCCAGCGTTTAATCGCCTTACCGTCAACGTCCTCACAACCGGCGGCACCCTCGGCATTGCCGCCACCGGCACTCTCACCGAACAAACCCTCACAGATCTCCTCAGCAACCTTCCTGCCGAAGGCACCTACGAGCTCTGCTGCCATCCCGGCTTCCACGACGCCGACCTCGACCACGCCAACAGCCGACTCCGCGCTAGCCGCGAGATCGAGCGTCAGGCACTCCTTTCCGTCGTCCCGAAAATGTTGTCGCTCCCCTACCCTCCCCAACTCATCCACTATGGGGACCTTCACAAGCAGACGTAGGCGTAGAAACGAGCCCCATGAAGATTGGCATCACCTGCTATCCCACCTACGGCGGCTCCGGCGTCGTCGCCACGGAGCTCGGCATCGAACTCGCGGCGCACGGCCACGACATCCACTTCATCACCTCCGCGCCGCCTTTCCGACTCACCGGCCGCGAGCATAACATCCACTTCCATGAAGTCTCCGCCTCCACCTATCCGCTCTTTGAGTACCCCCCCTACGACCTCGCGCTCGCCACCCGCATGGCCGAAGTCGCTGAGCTGTACGAGCTCGACCTCCTCCATGTTCATTACGCCATCCCGCACTCCGTCTGCGCCCTGCTTGCCCGCCAGATGCTCGCCGCCCGCGGTAAAGTCCTCCCCTTCATCACCACGCTGCATGGCACCGACATCACCCTGGTCGGCCTGGATCGCTCCTACCTGCCCATCACCAAATTCGGCATCGAGCAGTCGGACGGCGTCACGTCCATCTCCTCCTATCTGCGCGACCGCACTCGCGAAGCATTCGGCATCCAGTCGGAGATCGAGGTCATCCGCAACTTCGTCAACTGCGATCTCTACCAGCGCGACCCCGCCAAGGTCGCCGCCATGCGCCCGCTCTACGCCGAGCCGCACGAAAAGCTGCTCGCGCACCTCTCGAACTTTCGCCCGGTTAAACGTATCCTGGATGTCGTCAAAGTCTTCGCCCAGGTTAGCCGCGCACTCCCCGCCCGCCTCCTACTTATCGGGGACGGCCCAGACCGCTCCGCCGCCGAGTACCTCACCCACTCGCTCGGCGTCCGGGACCGCGTTCACTTCCTCGGCAAACAAGAGAACGTCCACGAGCTCCTTCCTCTCGCCGACCTGATGCTGATGCCGTCGGAGATGGAGTCCTTTGGCCTGGCCGCGCTTGAAGCCATGGCCTGCGGCGTCCCCGCGATCGCCACCCGTGTCGGCGGCGTGCCCGAACTGATCGACGACCACGAAACGGGCCGCCTCCTCGCGGTCGGCGACACAGAAGCCATGGCCGTTGCCGCGATCGATCTGCTGGAACATGATGACCGGCTGACGTATATGGCCGCCGCTGCCCGCCGTACCGCGCAGGAACGCTTTTGCACCACACGCATTATCCCGCTCTACGAGGAGTACTATCGGCGCGTCTTGGACCGTGCAATCGATCATCCATAATCCAATGCGAAGTGGCGTGCCCTCGCGTCGTTTTGGTTGGCGTCTTGGAGGGTAAATCTGTATCGCGGTCCCTGCTTCGATACAACGATGACTTACATGCTCACGCCGGGTTCATCCTCCTTCATGGAGTCTTCTTGAGGGCCTGCCTCACTCATCTAGTGTCGTTGAGTGTAATCGGCTGCCGGTAACTGCAAACCTTCGGTAACTTCGCCGAGAGTCTTGCCATAATGCAAGAAGTTCCATGTATCATCGGCCTACCAACTTTCCATACCTGTTCAAAGGTGTTGCATTGTCCCCTCCTTCCTATGATCGACGGCCATCGACACTCATTGTTGCCCTATGGGCCATCATCGCTCTCTGTGGCGCTTTCACCTTCTTCGGCAATCTTCGGTTCGGCAAAGACGTGCTTGGCGTTGGCTTTGAAGATGACTTCTTTTACTACCTGCAAGTGGGCAAAAACCTTGCGCTGCATGGAAGATCGACGTTCGACGGATTCCATAAGACCAACGGCTATCATCCGTTGTGGTTGCTTATCATCACTCTAATCATCGAAGTTCTAGATCTCATCGGTTTGTTCCATCGCTCGAACGTAGTTCCTCTCGCCACTGCGTTGGAAACGCTGCAGTTTTTTCTATTTTTAGTAACTTCGTTCTTTTGCTTTCGTCTCTGCTCTATTTTTCGCAGTGCCGCCGTGTCGGTCTCAATCACGCTCCTCTTCGCGAGTTGGGATTTGGTTATGGTGCGCACCGGCATGGAAGTCGGTCTCGCGCTAGGCGCGGCACTTGGTGCGTTCTGGTTTCGACTTAGATCGGAGTTCCACTGGTCCGCCCGCGACTGCGCCCCATACGGTTTATTGTGCGGCGTCTTAATTCTTTCTCGCTTAGACACCATACTGCTGGTCGCGCTGCTCGTTGTATTTGATGTTGCACCGATTCTGCTTATCGACCCGACCAAAGTATTTAAAGCTGCTTGCTTTGCGGCGGGCATGATTCCAGTGGCGGCTTACGTCTTGATCAATGAGATCGTCTTTCAAACGGCGCTGCCTGTATCCGGCACTGCGAAGCAACTACGCGTGCGGCATTTTCCGTCGCCCAACGCACTGGGGTCTTTCGCCAGCTATCTTTTCGCCAGAAACTCTCCGTTGCTTGGCTTGACTGTGCTGTGTACCATCCTGGCTCTAATTGTATTATTGCCCTGGGCACCTTTACGCCGGATTCGCGACAGAAGAGTGTTTCAAGCGAGCTTATTATTTCCCTTACTGCACCTACTGGTCATCTCAACCCTCAGCGATTGGGAGCTTTGGCCTTGGTATTTGTATCCTTGGTTGATCTCGGGCGTGTTCGCCGCCATCGCTCTTTTTGGCTCGCAGCCAAAGCAGAACGCCGGAACGGTCTTTCAAGGAAAATCAGTGTTTTCGCGTCGTCGATTTTTTGGTTTTGTACTCTTGTGAGATCGTGCGTCACTCCAATCCGCTACATAATCTACCCTATGTCGCCGCGCTCGACATACAACAGTTTTCCATCACTCACCCGGGCATATACGCCATGGGGGACCGGGCCGGTTCCGTGGGATACCTTATTGACGATCCGCTGATCCAAACCGAAGGTCTAGTTATGGATAAGGATTCCTCAACAACATTCGGTCCCGGAAAGACCTTACTCAAGTCCTCCATAACAATAAAGTGCGTTACTACATTGCCGCGCGCACCGCGCCGGATGTACACGGGTGCTACCCCGTCAAGGAACCATGGGTTGCGGGCCCGGACTCTCCAGCTATGGAAGCAACGATTTGCCGCCCTCCGGTTGCTGTGTTCCAGTACGGCTACCATGTGAACGACATCTTCGACCTGCAGGATGAAAACACCCCTTTGACGAGGAGTCCTTGAGCTTAGAGGGTGACGTCGTGTGCAATTTGCGGAATCCAACGCCATCAATCTGGACGTGCCGCCGCAACCCGACCGCCCTAGGCACGAACCTGTCGTGTTGCACGGCGTCCATCCGCAATTTCGCTTAACGCTTCCTCTTCGCCGCCGTCTCCTCGGGCGTGGAAGTGACTTTGCGCGCCGAAACTTTGACCGGAACTTCCAAGTGATCTGGAGCCGACTTCTTCGTCACTGCCGTTTGCTTCTCCACTACGGCCTTGGTCACCGGCGCGGTGGCTTGTCCTCCATGCGGCGCCTTGTCAGGAGAAATTGCCTTCTTCGCTGGCGTTTTCGCGGCTTTCGCCATCGGCTTGGCCACCTTGGCGACCGGAACGGCTATCGCCTTCACCGCTGGCTTGGCCTTTGCGGCTTTGACCGCTTGCGGAGCAGCCTTTACCTTTGAGGAATGATCGGACAGCATCGGAACAGGAGTTTCTTCAACCGTAGTGGCGGTCTCCTCTGTAGCTTTTGCGGGAGTCTTCATGCGCTTTGGCTTGAGAGTCTCCTCCGCTAGAGGAGCCGCGACGGGCAGAGAGTTGGAAGCAAGGGGTGCTTCAATCTCTGACTGGGAGTCTTCGTCCGCCTCATCGTCGTCATCCACTTCGGCAATCGGTAAGTCCGACACGGCGTCCTCGTTTGCGTCGCTCGCATCTGCGGCATGATCGTCATGATCTTCATCACGGCTGTCTCCCGCATCTTGTAAATCGCGATCGAGATCGGGATCTTCCTCTTCATCCTCCGCGAACGCCGCAATCTTTTTCTTTCCCTTGGCGGCCTTGCCATCCTTCTTGCCCGCGCGCGAACGGCCAAGGCGTACCGGCGGCGGGGGGGCTGGCGGCGAGAACGGCTCCAGAAACGCTTTCTGCTCCTCAGGCGTCGCCAGATTGCCGTCCATCAGCTCAAAGAACACGTTCTCCACGACCTCGTTGAAGCTCTCGAGTTCGGGCACGATCCGCATCTCCTGCATCAGGGCAAACGGCACCTTCTGCCGCGCCTTCGGCCACTCGGTATGGAAGCTCTTCAACTTGGCCTGCACTGCCGGGCTCTTCGAAGAGTACGAGACCCAGAGCACCGCCTCAGGCTTGGCGGCGTGAATCAGCTTCCATGCCTGCGATGGCAGCGTCGCACCTTTGCCCGACAGCTGCGCGGCAAACTCCTTTGCTTCGGCCTCCAGGCTTTCAATCTCGCGCACAAAGCCTTGCCGGATGAAGCTCTTCTTCAGCTCGGCGATCTCGGTCGGCGTCAGCTTCGCCGTTAACAGGGGAAAGTTCGCCGCCGCCGGATCGGGATTGATGCCGGAAACCTGCAACTGCGTCTGGACTTCGCGCAGGCGATCGAGCTCCGCACCGTTCGCCTTGGCCACTGTCATCGCCGGAAAGAGGTGCTTCATCCATCCCTCTTCCTCCAGCTTGCGGAGCACGCGCAACGGGTCTTCCTCGTGGAAGATCTGCTCCGCCTCATACCCGCGATGTACGTTGCTCAGCCCGGCGATGTACTTTTCCGCTTTGCCCGTCTCGTAGCGCGCCTGGGTCTTCTCGTCCATGGTCCAGCCGAGTCGCACGGCAAACCGAGCCGCACGGATCATGCGCACTGGATCTTCGATAAAACCATAGTTGCTGACCAGCCGCAGCTGACGGTTCTCGATGTCCGCCACGCCATTAAGCGGGTCCATCAGCAGCCCATACGATCCCTCGTTCAGCGAGAGCGCCATGGCGTTGGCGGTAAAGTCGCGTCGGCGCAGGTCATCAAGGATCGTTGCCGCAATAGCCACGGGCTTGGCAGGCTTGGGATAAGTGACGCTAAGCGTGCTTCCAATCTCTACTCGTACGCCGCCCGGAAACAGGGCAAATAAAGTCTGCCACGAAGCCACTTCCCCGGCGATAGAAGCACCTGCTAACTCTAATTCTTTCTTCAGCTTAAGAGCATTGCCTTGAACGACTACATCCAAGTCGCGCACCGGCGATCCGCTGGTCAGATCGCGCACCGCGCCGCCCACCAGGAAAACCGTTAGTCCATGTGCCCGCGATACATCGCGGATCGTCTGGAGAGCTGCCTGTTGCGCTGCGGACAAACGGTTCTGCAACAGGTAGATATAGTCGGCCATAAGGGATGTTCACTCTCGGACCCGGGGCAATCGGGCTGTCTAACACCTGCCCTCTCAGTGGTTTACAAGTAAAACCGAAGACAAATGCAACACACAAGCGTACCATAGGTCAGGATGGCGGTGCCAGCTTTCTTTGCGCCCCGTCGCGCATCTATGGCTACGGTACACAAGAAGGTTCTGGTGCGACGCTTCACGGGAGATGTCCTCGCGGGATACCTCCCGCTCTCTGGCTTTGTCCAGCACGATCCTCCGCAGCGGCCAACGCTCGAGTTGCTGGATCTCAGCGGCCGGATCGTTCCCCTGCCGCTTCCCGACGTCAAGATGGTGAGCTATGTCCGCGACTTCAACCTTGCGGACACCATCAATCCCGAGCGACTCGGGCGGCGCTCGTTTTTAGCCCGTCCGCGTGCCGAGGGCCTCTGGCTGCGCCTCTGCTTCGTCGGCGGGGAGATGCTCGAAGGTCTTACCGCGGCGGACATCTCATTCCTGGTCAACGCTTTGGACGATCATGGGTTGCATCTGACACCGCCCGACATCCGGTCGAACACGCAGCGCATCTTCGTTCCTCGTTCCGCCATTATTGAGCTTCAGGTACTCGCAGTCATCACGTCACCCTCGCGCAAGAAGCCCTCCAGCCCAGCGGAGAAGGTCTCGCTGCAAGACACGCTCTTCTCGACATTCGGTTCCAGCTAGCGCGCCTACAATGATCCTATGAGCGCCCCTCTCACGCTGGCCGACGTAGCCGCACGGCTTGGTGCCGTCCTCCATGGGCCACCTGAAATCCTCGTCGACGGGGTTGCCGGGATCGAACACGCGGGACCTAGGCAGCTCACCTTTGTTGCCAACAGCAAGTATGCCGCGCTTGCCCGCACCACCCGAGCCGCCGCCATCATCGTGGAGCCGGATTTCGCGGAGATCGCTCCGCCAACCCTTCGCGTTCAAAACCCTTATCTTGCCTTCGCCCGCGCCATTGAGCTGTTCTACACGCCGCCCGCGTACGCCCCCGGTATTCACCCAACTGCCAGCATCGCTCTCACTGCTTCCATCGGCCCCAATGCCCACATCGGAGCATACGTGGTCGTCATGGATCACGTGACGCTCGGGGCCAATGCCACGCTGCTTCCCCACGTCGTCTTATATCCCCATGTGAGCGTCGGAGACAGCTTCTTCGCGCATACCCACGTTGTGGTCCGTGAGCACTGTCGTTTAGGCGACAGAGTCACACTGCAAAACGGAGCGATCATCGGCGGAGACGGTTTCGGCTTCGCCAAACAGGCTGACGGCACGTGGTACAAGATCGTGCAATCAGGGCCGGCGGTGCTGGACGACGATGTAGAAGTCCAGGCCAACGCTGCTATCGATCGCGCCTCCATCGGCGAAACGCGCATCCACGCGGGCGCCAAGATCGACAACCTCGTCCAGGTGGGCCACGGCTCGACGGTCGGCGAGAACACGCTGCTGTGCGCGCAGGTTGGACTTGCCGGATCGACGGCTGTCGGCAAAAACGTCATCCTCGCCGGTCAAGTAGGCGTCGCTGGGCACTGCACCATCGGCGACGGCGTGGTGGCCACGGCGCAGTCCGGCATCCCGAACGATGTGGCTTCCGGCAAGGTGGTCAGCGGCTACCCAGCCGTCGAGAACCGGCAGTGGCTGCGCTCGACCGCGCTCTTCAACCGGCTACCGGAGTTGCTGCGTGGTCTGCGGGCCAAATCTTGACGGCTGTTAGGCTGAAGATGATGCGTCTTGCCTTCTTGACTGCGCCGTTTATGCTTCTGGCCGGCTGCCACTCCGCCTTCATCGACGCAACGGTCAGCAACCGTACCGCCGCGGCCATTCCGCTGATCGAGGTCGATTACCCGAGCGCTAGCTTCGGTACCCAGAACCTTGCCCCCGGCGCAGACTTCCACTACCGGTTTAAGGTACTCGGCAACGGTCAGTTGAAGGTGATCTACACGGATACAACGCAGAGGGAGAAGTCAGCTACCGGACCGACGCTGAACGAAGGCGACGAAGGCCCCCTGACGCTGACCTTCACCCCTGACGGCCCACATTGGCAGACTCCGTCCGCCAAGCACTAAGCCTTCTCTTCCCTGTACCCTGTCTCTATGCGCGGCTTCTTCATCACGTTCGAAGGGCTCGACGGGTCGGGCAAGACGACGCAGCTTCGCCGCCTGGACACTCGCCTGCGCGCTGAAGGACATGCTGTTACGTCGCTGCGCCAGCCTGGATCGACGGCTCTTGGCGACCGCATCCGCACCGTGCTGCTCGATTCGCGGTCCGAGGCGGCGCTTGGTCCGATCGCGCCGATGGCCGAGCTTGCGCTGATGTTCGCCGACCGCGCGCAAGCCATCTTCGAGGTCATCGAGCCTGCCCTTGCGCAAGGCCATGTTGTTCTCTGCGACCGGTTTACCGACTCGTCCGAAGCATATCAGGGCGGGGGTCGACAGCTCGGCTCCGCCCCTGTTTTCGCGCTTCAAGCCGCCGTCTGCGGCAACCTCCAGCCCGATCTCACCTTCTTGCTCCTGCCGCCGCTCGATGCCTCCCTAAACCGCGCACGTCGGCGCAACCAGCGCAATGTGCAGCAGAGCGGACAGGACGAGAACCGCTTTGAGCGTGAGTCGGACGCCTTCTACGCCCGCATCTACGAGGCTTACCGGGTGATCGCCTTACGCGAGCCGGAGCGGGTCGTTGCGCTCACCGGGGACTACGGCATCGAAGAGATCCAACAAATTATCCACCACGTCGTCACAGAGCGCCTGCGCACACGCACGGCACCCACCGCATCGGCCATGCTGGAACTATGACCACGCCGCCGCCCACGCTGGAAGCGCCGCCCGAACCAGCCGCCGCCGCGCCGGAGCGTGCCCTGCTTCCCCCCGGCCTGCCGCACTCGCTTCCCTTTTACGCCTTTAAGCCGTGGGTCAAGCTGGGCGACCCCATCCTCCTCTTCGAGTACCTCCATAAGACCTACGGCAACATCGCGCACTACCGGTTTCTCGGCACGCCCATCGTCTTCCTGAACGATCCGGAGTACATCCGCGAGGTGCTGGTCACCCAAGCCACGGCATTCGTCAAGGAGCGAACAGTCCGCCGCATGAAGGTGCTGCTGGGGGAAGGCCTCATCACCTCCGACGACCCAATCCACATCCGCCAGCGCCGGATCGCCGCTCCGGCCTTCCATCGTCAGCGCATCCAGGCGTACGCCGGGCAGATCGTCGCCATCGCCGCCCACCAGCGCGATCAGTGGCAGCCGAACGAGACCATCGACATCGCCGCTGCCAGCATGGCGCTTTCGCTTGAGATCGTCGCGCGCACGTTGTTCGACACCGAAGTCGACGCCAACATCCGGCGCATCAACGACGAAGTGAACACGGTAATGGACCTCTACAACTTCCTCGTCGCCTTTCCGAAGCTCGAATCCTTCATGTACCTCCCCGTTCCCGGCATCCTGAAGTTCAAGCGGTCGAAGGCCCGTTTGGACGCCGTAGTCGACCGACTCGTAGCAACCCGCCGCGCGGAGATGGCCGCTGGCGCACCGGACAAGGGCGACCTCCTCCACATGCTGCTCTCCTCTGTCGACGACCAAGCCGATGCGGAGGGGCGTCACACGGGGATGTCGCCGGACCAGATACGCGATGAAGTCCTTACCATCTTTCTCGCCGGCTACGAGACCGTGGCCAATGCCCTCACCTGGACCTGGTATCTGCTCTCGCAGCATCCTGAGGTCGAAGCAAAGATGCACGCCGAGATCGACGCGGTGCTTGGATCTGGAGAAGGGGGCCGGCTCGCCACATTGGCCGATTACCCCAACCTCCGCTACACCGAGCAGGTCTTCGCCGAGTCTATGCGCCTCTATCCGCCCGCCTGGGCGATGGGGCGGATGTCGACACGCCCTGTAAAGATCGGGCCTTATACGTTGCCTACTGGTTCACACGTCTTCTTCAGCCAATACATCATGGGCCGCTCGGAAGAATACTTTCCCGACCCCCTCCGATTCGATCCCGACCGCTTCACGCCCGAGGCAAAGGGCGCACGTGCCAAGTACACCTACTTCCCCTTCGGCGGCGGCTCACGGCAGTGCATCGGCGAGGCCTTCGCTTGGATGGAAGGAACGCTGTCGCTCGCCACGCTGGCGCAACGATGGAAGCCGCGCCTCGTGCCCACCTACCCTGTTGAGCTGCAACCCAAGATCACGCTGCGGCCGAAGCATCCGGTGATGATGCGGCTGCTGCCGCGCTGACGGGCTACAATCAGGCAGTATTTGTTTGGGATGAGAAGAAGCGCTTATCGAACCTAGAGAAGCACCGGCTCGATTTTGCCGATGCGGCAGACGTCTACCATCATCCGTATAAGTACACGACGAAGTCCATACGTAATGGGGAGGAACGAAGTGCAGACATCGCAGTTGTTGAATACAAGAACGCCTGTGTCACCCTTGTCTACGTCAAGCGAGATGGAGACATCCGAATCATCTCCTACCGCTTTTCATCAAGAAGGGAACGAAGGCTCTACGCGGAGTCGCGTCAGTCAAAGTGATTGGGAGTATGTACGTCGTATGCAGGCCATGGACGCTCCCGTTCCGTATGATCCAGACGATGATGATGAACTTTACGATCCGAACGATGATGCCGCAGTGGAAGCCTTTTGGAAGCAAGGCGTCCGCGAAGGCCGGGTAACACGGGGCGTGGGCAAAGATGCCGTCGTGATGAAGCCCGAGGACTTCGGCTGGGAGAAGTAGCCGCCCACTCCACTCAGGCTCAAAACCTTGACCCGCGCCCGCAATCTGCGTATAAAACGCAGACGGGAAGCAAGTGCGAAACACACGTGGCGTGCAGAACCAGAATCGTACGCCGATATACCGTGTATGCTAGCCTCTTCCACGGTACCCAAGAACGATATGGCGCAGACAAAGACCGCAAAAGCAGCTCCCGCAAAACGCTCCCCCCGCACGCTTGCTGGCGATGTGGTCTCCGCCGCGGCGAACGGACGGGCCCAGGCGCTCGGCCTTTACGAAGAGGCGTTAAAGCTCCTCCAGGCCGGCAAGTACGAGAAGGCGCACGAAGCGTTCAACGCCATGCTGGCGGGCAGCCCGCCCGATCTCGCAGCGTCGATCCGGATGTACATCAACGCCTGCGTGCTCCAGATTCAAAAGGGCAAGACCAGCTTCGCCAGCCACGAAGAGCGCTATGACTACGCTATCTCGCTGCTCAACGAAGGGCTGTACGAGGACGCCAAGGAACACTTCCAGAACATCCTCGGCGAGAAGCCAACCGCGGACTACGCCTTCTACGGCCTGGCCGTGCTGGCCAGCATGACCGGCGATACGCACACCTGCCTGAAGCACCTCACCGAGGCCATTCGCCACAATCCGAAGAACCGCATCCAGGCGCGGTCGGACTCCGACTTCCAGGACATGGCGGACGATCCGCGTTTCACCGACCTGCTCTACCCTGAGGTTTAGCCGTGGCCGCGCAACAAGCCGGGCTGCGCGTGGTAGCCATCGGCGGCGGTACCGGGCTGTCGACGCTCCTGCGAGGGCTGAAGCGCTACGTGGCGGCACCGGCGGTGGCGAGGCGGGCCAGCGATCCACGCCGCGTCAGCGAGGCGGGCTGTGTGGACGGTCCATGCCTCATCGCCGACCTGGCCGCGGTTGTCACCGTAACGGACGATGGCGGCTCATCCGGCCGCCTGCGCGAAGACCTGAAGATGCTGCCCCCCGGCGACGTCCGCAACTGCATGGTCGCGCTCTCGGAAGACGAGGCCCTGCTCTCAAAGCTCTTCCGTTATCGCTTCGACCAGGGTGAGCTGCAGGGGCACAGCTTCGGCAATCTCTTTGTCGCTGCGCTCTCCCACATCACCGGCGACTTCGCCCAGGCGGTGCAGATGTCTTCGCAGATTCTTGCCACGCGCGGGCGCATCTACCCGGCCACCAACACGGACGTGACCCTCGCCGCCTGCATGGACGACGGTTCGGTTGTGCGCGGCGAGACGAATATCACCGCCAGCAAACGCAGCATCGAGCAGCTGATGATGGAGCCGCCCGACGCCCCGCCCTTGCCGGAGACGCTGGAAGCGATCGCGGCCGCTGACCTCATCACGCTGGGCCCCGGCTCGCTCTACACCTCGCTCATCACGAACCTGCTGGTGCGCGGCATCCCCGAGGCGATCGCCGCCTCCGGCGCCACCCGCGTCTACGTCTGCAACCTCATGACGCAGGCCAACGAGTCGCTCGGCCTCACCGCGTCGCAGCACATCGAGCGCATCCTGCAACACTGCGACCGGCCGGGTGTGACGCTTCGCAAGCCGATCTTCGACTATGCCTTCATCAACACCGCGCCCATCTCCGCCAGCGCCATGGAGCAGTACGCCCGCGAGGGTCAGGCACCCATCGAAGCCGACCTCGCGCAGATCCGCTCGCTAGGCGTCGAGCCGGTCACCGGCAACTTCCTCCACGAGGGCGATGTCCTGCGGCATGACTACGACAAAGTCGCCGAGACCATGCTCCGTCTGGTCAGCCGCTAGCCTTTCTTGTTTGTCATTCCCGAAGGGAATCTGCGTCTTGCCCTCGCTAAGCATGCAACTTCAGCCGCCAAGCGTCACCAACTTCCGCGCATCCGGCACATCGAGAGTGCGCTTAAGCTGCCCACACGCCGCATAAATATCCCGTCCCCGCGGACGCCGTATGTACGTCGGTATCCCTCCGGCAATCAGCATCTTCTGAAATACAGCCACATCCTCCGGCAAAGGCTGCGTGTACGCGATGCCCGGTCCGGGATTCCACACGATCAGGTTTACCTTTGCCCGCATGTCACACAGCAGCGCCAGCACCTCGCGCGCGTGGACTGGCTGGTCGTTCACCCCGCCCAGCAGGACGTACTCAAATGTCACATACTCGCGCTTAGCCAGCGGGATCGTCGCCACGGCGTTCAGCAGCGCGGCGATGTTCCACTTGCGCGTAATCGGCATGATCCGTTCACGGACGAGGTCGTTCGAGGCGTTCAGCGATAGGGCCAGCTTGGGTCGCACCGCCTCCGCCGCAAACCGCCGAATCGCCGGCTCAATCCCGCTGGTCGAGACCGTCATCCGCGACTCCGGCAATCCCATCGCCTTCAGCAGATGCACACTGGCCATGAACGCCTCATAGTTCAGGAACGGCTCCCCCATGCCCATAAACACCAGGTTGATGCGGTCGAGCCCGATCCTGACACCATGCCGCGCCACCACCGCCGCCACCTGGCCCGCGATCTCTCCTGCCGTTAGATTGCGCTTGATCCCCAGCTTGGCCGTCAGACAAAACTGGCAGTTCACCGCGCAGCCTACCTGGCTCGAGATGCAGATCGTAGCCCGCCGATAGCCCGCTCGCTCAAGCGCTCCGACATCGGCCTCACGCTTCCTCCGCACTTCCATTGCGCCAACGTCCGCCTTGCCCTCTCCCCGAAGACTGTCATCCTGAGCGGAGCGCAGCGAAGTCGAAGGACCTGCGGTTGGTACTTCCTCCTCTTCATCCCCAGCAGCCTCCCCACCATCCCCC
>CAXTUR010000066.1:0-15357 GCA_964247455.1 uncultured Acidobacteriaceae bacterium
CCCCACCACCCTCTTCAACACCAGCAAGAAGATTGCGGACGAGACCAACACCGTCCTGCTCACCCACTACGACCCCGCCCACACCGACACGGATATCTCCGTCTACTTCCAGGAGGCCGACGTACTCCACACCGGCGACACCTGGTTCAACGGTTTCTACCCCTTCATCGACTACTCCACCGGGGGCCATATCGACGGTATGATCGCCGCGGCCAAAGCCAACCTGGCCACCGGCACGGCAGACACCATCATCATCCCCGGCCACGGCCCTGTCGGCAACAAGACCCAGCTCGCCGCCTATATCGAGATGCTCACCACGGTCCGCGGCAACGTCGCCGCCCTCAAGAAGCAGGGTAAATCCCTCGAAGAGACCATAGCCGCCAAGCCCACCGCCGCCTTGGACGACCCCTGGGGCAAAGGCTTCATGAACCCGGCCACCTTCATCGCTCTCGTCTACCAGGGTGTTTAGCTACTCTTGCTGTCATTCCGCAACGAAGAGGAGGAATCTGCTTCTGCTTTCCTATTTCATTCCGAAGGAACCCGCTTTTACCAGCTCCAGGAGCAACGCCTCAGCCGGTCATGGCCACAACCATAAGGACGGACAGCATAACAGCCTAGGCCGAAGTGGACCTGCACAACAATCCAAGGGCTGAACCCTACACACGGCTTACCATCAAACCGTCAAGATTTCCTTCTCCTTCGCCTTAAACAAATCCTCGATCCGCCGAATCTCCGCATCCGTCAACTGCTGGATCTCCTCATTCGCCCGCTTCTCATCATCGGCCGAAATTAGCTTGTCCTTCGCCGCCTTCTTCACTTGATCGTTCCCGTCGCGCCGGATGTTGCGGATGGCCGTCTTATGGTCCTCTAGCGTTTTATTTAACTGCTTGACCACATCCTTGCGCCGCTCCTCCGTCATCGGCGGCACCGGCACCCGGATCACCTTGCCGTCGGTCATCGGGTTCAGCCCCGCGCTCGACATGCGGATGGCCTTCTCGATGGCCGACACCATGCCCATGTCGTACGGCTGTACCAGGATCAGCGTCGGCTCCGGCGTGCTGATCTGCCCCATCTGCGCCACCGGCGTGTCCGTGCCGTAGTAATCCACCTTGATCTGGTCGAGCATATGGACGTTCGCCCGCCCCGTGCGCGCCGACAGCAGATGCGCCCGGAAGTCGTCCACCGATCTTTCCATGCGCGATTTCAACTCCTGATGCGTGCCCTTCAGGGCGTCGATGCCCGCCATTGCCGATGCCATACGCTCTCCTTCTTGCGACCAACTCAACTCCCGATTGTAGCCGAACCCGCCTCTCGAAGCCGCTTGAACGCTCGGTACACAAACGACCCAAGATACCAGCCGTCAAGGTATTTGTACGGCGTCTCGCCCGTCGTATAGTGACCGCAGGGCAGCACCTTCGACGTGTAATCGATGCCCAACCGCTCAAAGCTGGCCAGCACATCCAGCGAAAACTCCCGCAGAAACGTCAGATCGTACGTCGCATGGACGACCAGCACCTGCTTCGGGTTCGCCGCAAACTTCTCCATATACTCGCTCGGGCTGATCGCCGCGAACAGTGGACGCACCTGATCCTGCGTCAGCCCTACTTCCTCAAACGCCGCGCGAATATGCCGCGTGCTCTGGCCCGTCCACACCACATCGCCGAACGACGTCGACGCATGGTTGAACGCGCACACCTTCAGCCGCGGATCGAGCGCAGCGGCGATGAACGCGTAGCACGACCCCAGGCTCGTCCCCAGAATGCCGAAGTGCTCATACCCTTGCGCCTCCAGCCAATCCAGGCAGCTGCGGATGTCCACCACCGCCTGCCGGCAAGCTCCAATCGTCCTTCCAATGTTCGAGCTCACCGCATAGTCCGACCGCTCCAGCTCCAACGGGCGGCGGATGTCGTGGTACGGCTTCGACAACCGCAGCGCCGACACCCCAAAGCGGTTGAACAGCGTGCACAGCGCGTTATGGCTAAAGGCGTCGGCGTTCCACTGCGGCAGCACGATAATGGCCTGCTTCGGCCTGCCCGGCGTATGCGGCGCGGGATACCAGCGCGCGTTCACCACATCGTTCTCCGGATGTGCCGTCCGCACTGGCGAGGTAAATCGCAGAAACGGCGCAGTCTCCAGATCGCCCACCACTGCCTGGCGCTTCAGCTCCGCGTCTTCAGCCAGCGTCTCCGGACGCACGTTGGTGGGAAACAGCTGCGGAAACCGGTCTTCGAGCTGGAAATCCGTAGGCGTGTCGTACCCGTAAAACTCTTCGGCACGCGCCACAATCTCCCGGTTGATCGCCGCCATGCGGTCGCGGTCCGCCAACCCTGCAACGCCCGCCAACCCGCCCAGATGCTCAAACCCCCACTCGACTGGCCGAACCACGCGGTTGGTGTCGCGGGTAGTCAGCGCCGTCTCCCAGGCGAACATCCACTTTGCGTATAAGGAGACCGGCACGTCCCCCAGTCTACCGCGCCGCTCTAGCAACGTCGGAGCCGTGTTGCCTCTGGTCATCAAGGCCTCTCCGGTTGCCATTGCCTCTCTTTGTTGTCATTCCCGAAGGGAATCTGCGTTTGCAGTCTTCAACGTCATCCCATGCGCCGCTACAGCTCGCACAGCAGGATGCAGATGCGCCCCACGATGTAGTCCGCCGGCACCCCGTCCGCCCTCATCGCAATCAGCTGGATAGGAAACGATCGCGCATACGGCCGCAAGATGATGTGGTTCTCCTCAAAGTCCGCAAACCGCACCTGCAGCGACGCCCCATACCGGATCGCAAACAGCGTCGGCTGGTGTGAGCGGTACGGCGCAAGCGAGTTGTAGTGCCGGTCGATCACCGCGATCGTGCCCGCGTTCAGAATTGGCTCCATCGCCGCCGCCTGCTCCGCATCCACGCGGATGGCAAGGAAGCGTTGCCAGTGGCCACGGAGCGGGTGGGGGCGCGTGCGGTTTCCCTCCAACCGCGAGGCCGCCACATGCACGGTCTCGATAATACTGCCCGGCGGCGCAATTGCTGTTTCCATCGCGACGCTCGAAGCGACGACCGGCACGTGTTCGATGGGGTCGCCCGCGGCAACAGCGCTTGCGTAGAGATCGAGCCCCGCGCGAAGCTCCTGCGCCGCGTGCACATCCTGCTTGGCGCGCAACGCCAACGGCAGAAGCTGATCGATCGTAAGATCCTGCGCCGCCAGAACGCGGTCCAGCCCTTCCAGCGAAAGGGATCGCTTTTTGTTGAGGAAGTTAGAAATATGGGCCTGTTGAAAACCGGCCTGCTGAGCGAGCTTGGTCCCCGTCACCACGCCTTGCTCAATGCGGCGGACTAGTTCAAGACGAAGCAGCTCGTGCAGGTGTTGAAAATTCATAAGGGAGGTCTGACGGCAACCATATCACCTAGCGACACGAACACAGAGCGAAACCTATTGTTTTGTTGCCAATATGTGTAGATCATTTGCTGAAAGAATATTTTATTCTTGTTCATCTTCCTTATTGACAGGCGCATTGTCAAAAGCTATAAACAGGAAACTTTCCGTTATTGGGAATGCTACTCGACGGCAGAGATGTTCCAACAAGAACGCCTGCCCGGGGCAACCCCGCGACGGACCGGAATGGGTGCGTAGATGTATTTCTCCCGCATACGCCCCCTGCGCCGATCACCATCGCGCCTACGCCGTAAACGACAGGGCCTCAAAGAGCCTGCGAAGCGGCCGAAGCGCTCTACAGCAACCTGAGCGAGCCCATCCCACCCTTCGAAACGAGGCCGCCGGGGGAGAAATGTCTCAATGAGGAAAATGATGAACTACTTGCGCCTTGACTTGAAAGTATGCGAAGGATGTGGAACCTTGTGGCTGCGCGGAGCCATCGCGGACGGTGTCTACTGCCGCGGCTGTGCCCAGACCGTCTCCGAACTGCCCCAACCCCGCTCCAAAAACCCCGGCGGGCGCCCCCATAGCCGCTCCCGTCGCATAGGATGCGCTGCCGCCCGGCACACCGAGCACACCGCCGCCAACCCCGTGGGAGGTGCGCGATGACCACCGCCAATAACGTCATCCCCTTTCTCCGCGCAGCCGCCGAACCTGGCCGGCCAACCCCGACAGCCCGCTCCGTCGCCCGCTCCAAGCCCGCGCGCGCCTGGATCAGGCGGGACAACAACATGGTCTTACCCGAGTGGATCTTCTACCGCAAATACACTGAAGCCCTGCTCCGCCGCTTCATGCGCTGTTCGCTCCAGTCCGGTCGCGTTCCCTCCATGCTCGGCAAGGAGATGTTCCGCGGAAAGGTCAGCAGCTACCGCATGGAAGGCTTCGACGACCTGCTCATCTTCACGCATGATGTGGACAAATGCATGCGGCGTCTCGAGCCCCTGCAGCAACTCCTGCTCACCCGCATCGCCGTCCAGGAGTACACGCACGAGGAGACGGCGGTGATGCTCCACACTCATCGCCGCAATGTCATTCGCCGTTACGAAGAGGCACTCGACCAACTCACCGGAACATTTTTGGAGGTCGGTCTGCTCAAAGTCTTCAAACCTTGTCAAGAGGAGGAAATTCGCAAACGGCCCGCAAATGTCTCATTGGAAGCCACTTACCTGGTAGCATAACTTTGCGCATTAGTTATGCTCCACTTGCTACACTTGAAAAGTAGGGAAAAGAAAACGGGAGGGCGGCCACCACGGCGCTCTCCCGTTTCTCTTTGCGGTAAACAGTAGCGACTTACAAGGAGGTGAGCATGGGATTAGCGGAAGGTCTGCATCGGCGATGCACGAGCGTGAACACGGCAACGCGGCTTACGGAAAGAACGGCGTTGGCGAGGCATCGCGCCGGGGTGGGGTGCGCAACGGCCACGGGCGGCAAGCAGCGGCGGTCGCCCGTCGATCCGTCGCTCGATCTGCGCGCCATGGCAGTCGAGTTCCCCGTGGTCGCCGGACACCCCAACCGGCTGCCGTTTGAAGGCGTGCTGACGCTGATCGACGTACCCAGCGACAAAGCGCCCAGCGGTTCGCGAGGCCATCGTGTCGTCCTTACTCATGCGGCAGCCGAGCAGGCGCTGCCAAGCCTCATGGGCATGGCGGTCGACTACAAGACCGGCTGGGATGGCCACGACGCACGGCAAAAGTGCGGCATCATCACGTCGGCCTCCATCGTCGGACAGAAGCTCACCGTGGGCGGCTTTCTCTTCGCCCGCGACTACCCGGAGATGGAGGGCAAGATCGCCGGCGAAGGCGCGATGGGCATGAGCTACGAGCTCGCCGACGCCCACGTGGCGGACATGCAGGCCGCGGTCTGGATGCTCACCAAAGCGACCTTCACCGGCGCGGCCATCCTGCTGCGCGACAAGGCGGCCTATCGCAACACCAGCTTCCGGCTGAAGAAAACCGGCTGCGGCACGGCGCGTAAGGCGTAGCTGCCCTTCGGTTGTCATTCCCGAAGGGAATCCGCTTTGCGCAGAACAGCACGGCCTCAAAGCGCCAAAGGCGCGACCACATAACAGCTTAGGCCGAAGGCCTAGGTAGCCGCGCGAAAACAGGGCAAGGGCTGAAGGCCCGACACATAGCCTCCACCAGCGCGGGGAATCCCGGGCCGCGTCCGGGCGCGCAACCACAACACAAACCAAGGAGACTTTATGACGTTTACAGGTGTATTGCAAGCGGTAGGACAGGGCTTTGCCAAAGGGCTGAAGTGGGCCATCGAATACGCGGTGCCGGTCGAACGGCTCGCCGCAATCCTCTTCCCCACCGCCGCGCCCGGCATCAACGCCGCCATCGACGCCACCACGCTTATTCAGAACGCCGTGCTGATGGTCGAGCAGAAGTTCGCCGCCTCGGGCGCGCAAAACGGCACGGGCCCGCAGAAGCTTGAAGAAGTCGTCCTGCTCGCCGGTCCAGCCGTCTCAGCGCTGCTGACCCAGGCCGGCATCACGCCCAGCCCCGGCTATGTCCAGAACCTGGTCACCGCCGTCGTCGCCATCCTGAACGCGCAGAACATCTCGACCGGCACCATCCCGGCCAAGAGCTAAAGCAGTCTCGCAACTGATGTCGGGGCGCGCCTTTGCCTTTTTGGTTGTCATTCCCGAAGGGATCTGCATTCCAACCAGCGACCCGCTCGCCTTCTGGTTTGTCATTCCTGAAGGGGAATCTGCGTTCCAACCGGGCACCGCAACGCAAACTGCCAGGCGACTTCACAACCCGTAGAGGGGCGACAGCCTCCCAGCGCCAAAGGCGCGACACATAGCAGCCTAGGCCGAAGGCCTAGGTAGGCATGGAGTCCAAACCGAGGGCTGAAGGCCCGACACATAGCTCTCTACGTACCCAAACCAACCAACAGGAGAACGCATGGAGTTCGAAATGAAGGATGAATTGAGCATCACCGTAGAGCGTCTCGCCGCCGCCGCGGGCCTCCTCCAGCAAGCGGCTGAGCGCCTCTCAGAGCGCGAAAGCACCTTCACGATCGAAGCGGAAGCCACCCTCGGCCGCATCGTGGCCACCGCCGAGACCCGCCGCGAGAGCGATCTGGAGCAGAAACTCGCCGCCGTCGAAGCCCGCCTCGCCGAATCCGAAAGCAAGCTCGCCGAACTGCGCGCATCCGCAACCGCCACAGTTACACATACCGTTCGTGAGTCCGGACGCAAGACGCTTCCGGTCGCCATGGTCAATCTTCTGGCAAAGCAGGGCGTCACCGTCGACTCCATGGAAGCTGGCGCCCTCGACGCGGCCCTCGTCAGCCTCAGCCTGGAGCAGCGCATCGCCGTCAAAGCGCAGCTCATGCGCGCCGGCCTGCTCGGCTAGCTTTTTTTGTTTGTCATTCCCGAAGGGAATCTGCGTTTGCAGCTCCTCCCACCATCACCGGACACGGCAACCGTGTCCCTCCACCTTAAAGGGGAAACGAATGAACGCGAAATTCA
This sequence comes from uncultured Acidobacteriaceae bacterium, assembly GCA_964247455.1. Taxonomy (GTDB): domain Bacteria; phylum Acidobacteriota; class Terriglobia; order Terriglobales; family Acidobacteriaceae; genus Edaphobacter. The sequence goes on from CAXTUR010000066.1 coordinate 6,898, forward strand.
CTGAAATCCACGCCGCCGCCGACTACCTTGGACCCGGCGCGATCGAAGTGCCGATGTACCAGTCCGAGATCACCGATCTCGTTCGCCGCCGCGGCGTCTTCGGCCAGCGCATCAAGCAGGTCCCGGCCACCGGCCATCCCTCGCGCTTCTTCGAGGAGACCGCCATTCCAGCGCCCTCGGCCAACGGTGGCTTCGTCGATCCGCGCAACATCGTCGCGCCCAACGTAAGCCCCACGCGCCTCGAGCGCAGCGTGCCCCTCAAGGCCCTCGTCGCGCAGATCAACTACAACCTGTTCGACATCGAGCTCGGCCAGCAGCAGAGCCAGTTCGCCTACCTCCAGGCCAAGGACCTCGCCGACACCGTAGACGGCGTCCTCCGCACCCACGACGTCGCCCTCTGGAACGGCAACGACACCTCGCTCGCCGCTCCCACCACCGCGCAGTACTTCGGCGCGGCCGCGCAGATCGCCTCCGGCGGCAACACTGTGACGATCCCCACCACCGCCTCGATCGTCGATGGACTGAAGTCGACCATCGCGCAGATGGTGGCCAGCACCTCGTTCGGCGTCCGCCCCACGGCCATCTACGCCAACCCCGTGCTGCTCGATCTCATCGACCGCGAGATGAAGTCGGAGTTCAACGTCGTCCTCGGCTCGAAGGAGATCACCAGCGGTTTCACCGTCAAGATGCTCTCGACCCAGGCCGGCGACATCCCGCTCATTCCCGAGTGGACGCTGCCCTACACCGGCACCGTCGGCTCCGGCTCGGCCATCCTTCCCGCGTACATCGTGACGGAAGACCTGATCGAGTACCACTGGCTCTCCGACCCCAACCCGCGCATCTTCCAACTCGGCGTCCCCGGTTCGCTTGCGAGCCAGTACGTCGTCGTGAAGTTCGGCGGCGTTGTGGTCAAGGGCGCAAACTACGCCCACTACCAGGTCCTCGTCGACCGCTAAACCAAGCGGGAATCGTTCTTTTGGTTGTCATCCCGAAGGGAATCTGCTTTGGCTTTCGCCTTTGCCTTGCCTTTATGGTTGTCATTCTCGAAGGAAATCTGCGTTTGCGAGCGGCATGTAACACAAGCAAGCACAAATAAACGGATACCGGTACAACTCGTGCCGGTATCCGTTGCTTTTTAGGAGAGGCGGGTACGCGATGGGATATTTGTTGCCGACCGAATACGTGCAATACGGCCTGACGGCGGACACGACGGACGATTGGATCACAATGGCCTCCTCCTTGATGGAGGCGTACTGCCGCCGCACCAGCCTGCTGGCGACGCAATACGTGGAGCGCATGCGCATCACGGCGAACTCTCAAACCGTGCGCCTGAGCTATCTGCCGCTGGCGGCAGTCGCTCCAGCCACAACCGCGCTCGTACAGGTGCGCGTACGTTACGGGCGGCCCCGGCGCGGCGAGATGGTCGACCCCTTCCGCGAGCAAGTGGCCTGGGCGTTCAGCCTGCCCGGCAGCTGGAGCACGCTCGATCCCACAACGATCGACGTGAACACAACAACGGGTGAACTGACCTTCCCGGAGAACTTCCTCGGGCTCAACTACAACGAGGTCGAGATCACCTACACGGCGGGCCTGGTCGACGTACCGCCAGCGGTTAAGGTGGCGTGCGCGCAGATCGTTAAGAACGCGCAGGCCATGCCCTCGGTCAACGTCCGGTCGAGCAAGATGGACACGCTGCAGATGCAGTACTTCTCGGGCAGCCTGATCGACGTGCAGGTGCAGGCGCTGCTACGACCGTATCTCGCGCAAAGGATCGGGTGACGCTATGGCCGATGTAATGATGTCGACTTCTGCGGCCAAACGCGCGGCCGACGCCCTGCTGCGAAGCGGCGGTGGACGTAGCGTGCTGCTGCGGATTCCCTCACCCGGAACCCCCGGCGACGCAACCGAGCAGTTAGGTCTCGCGACGCCCACGTTCCAAGATGTCGAGCTTGCGCCGGCGGTCATCCGCAGAGCGCGATCGACGGTAACGCCGGGCAAAGGGCCACGCTGGGAGGTGCTGCTCTCAGCCACCGCCGTGGACAATCTGATCGGCTCGCTGGCGTATGAGTCCGGCCGCGTGCTGTTCGCGCAAGCCTTCGGTCTGCTGATCGACGGCACGCTGCTGGAGATCGAAGCGGCCACCATTTCGCAGATCTTCGGTGCACCCTACGTCTACCGGCTGCTCGTGCGCGCACCGCTCACCCTGCTGACCTAAACGTAACAAAAGAGGTAGCACTTATGACAAATGCGAAGGACACCTTCTTCCTCATGCTGCGCGACCGTCTGGCGACGCTCAATCCGGCCCGCACGATGGTCGTACGCGGCGTGACGCGGCCAGGTGTGCTGGTGGAGGAGAACGAGCTGGCGACCGACGAGCTGGCGACCGACGTCTTCCGTCTGCGCTGGACGGCGGTCAAAATTGATACGTTCGGACCGTTACCGCTGGCGACGTTGACTTGCGAGATCCACTACGCCACCGCGGGCACAGCAGTAAACGGCGGCATGGACCGTGGCCGGATGCTCTCAGCCATGGACGCGGAGCTCGCCGCCGCGCTACGGACTGTGCCGCACAACGTCGTCAAAATGAACTACGCGCAAAGCAGCGCCGGCGTCGCTCCGTTGGCGATGGCCACACGCGTCTTCTGGAGCGACGTGTCGTTCGACCCGGCAAAGTCAGCCTCCGAGCTCGTCGAGCGCGTCGCGAAGGTCGAGGTGTTTTGCTACCAGGAGGTGGGCGAATGACCGCCGCGGCAGTAGCGGCGACCTCGCCCATCACGCGGCGCGTGCGGGCCTACTTTGCCCCCGTGGACCGCGTGGCGGGCGCACCCACGCTCTTCGATGCGGCGCAGCTTGGCACGTTTCTACTCGACCAACCGCCCGCCCCGTGGATCGATCTCGGCTGGTGTGCGGGCTTCACGCGCAAGAGCGGGACCAAGGTAAACGCGGTGCTGACGGGGGCTCCAGCAACCGTGCAGCAGCAGGTCCGCGCCGACATCGAGGCCACCGTCTCGCTGCGCTTCGAGACCTGGGGCAAGCTCCAACTCGCCCTCGCGTCCGGATCGCAGCAGATGAATCTGCTAACAACCTCCAATGGCGCGGTGGCGAATGGAAGCGGCGGAACGGCAGCGGTGGCCGTACCTCTCACCGCGGGCGGAAGCACGACGGCGACCCAATTGGACGTAGGCGCGGCGGCCTCGGGCTACGTCATTGGCGGCCTCGTTGCCGTCGATGTCGACTACCAGGGGCAGACCGGCTACGTTGGCAGCGGCGTCAGCGCGGGCTATGTAAAGACGAGCGCGGCAGTAAGTAACGATAGCAATTACATACGTCGCGTCACGTTGAACGTCGGCGTGATCGTGAACATCACAAGCGGCGTGCTACAGCTCGGCGGTCCACTCCCGGCGGGCGTACCCACAAGCGCGATGAAAGTGAGCACGCTCGCAGGCTTTGTGGACCGCGAGGGCGGCGGCTTCTTTCAGGAGTGGTCCGGGCTGTTCGTCATGGACGGCGAGCAGGGCGACCGCGTGATCTTCCACTATCCGCGATTGCAGGCGACGCAGGGCGCGGCGGAGGTGATGGAGGTGATGGTCGCTCCGCTCGAACACGTGCGGCTGGCGGGCGTCTTTCGCGCCCTGCCGGTCAAGGACGCCAACGACGGCGAAACAGTGTTGTGCTTCCGCAGTTATCTGCCGGGCGCGATGCGTGCGGTTTAAAGCGAAGCTGCGGATCGTGCAGAGGAGTCTTTGCTTCTCTGTTTGTCATTCCCGAAGGGAATCTGCGTTTGCAGGCTCTACCTCGACCGGGAAACGGCTCTAGCGGCAACAACTCAAACGAACAAGGAGACGACAATGCATTGGAAGCCAAGAATTTGGCTACTGGCGGGAATGCTGCTCGCGGTCATGCTTGCCCTGGCACCGCCGGGTGGCGCGCAGGTGACGACCACGCAAGTGGCCGACACGATCTATCGCGCGGACGGTTCGCCGGCGGCGGGCTCGGTGGTGATCAGCTGGCCGGAGTTTTCGACGGCGGCGGGGCAGTCGGTCTCGGGCGGCAGTATCTCCGCGACCATCTCGACCGGCGGCGCGCTCAACGTGCAGCTCGCGCCCAACGCGGGATCGAACCCGATGGGCAGTTACTACACGGTGGTCTATCACCTGAATGACGGCAGCGTGAGCCGCGAATACTGGGTGGTCCCAAGCAGCGCGACATCCGTCAAGGTGAGCGCGATTCGCAGCACGGTGCTGCCGCTCTCGGTCGCCCAGAACACGGTCAGCAAGAGCTATGTCGATCAGGCCATCGCCAACGCGGTGGGAGGCGGAGGCGGAGGCACGATCCCGGCGGACGGCACCGGCTACGTGCGGACCACCGGCGACTCCATGACCGGCGCGCTCAATCTGCCCGCCGATCCCACGCTGCCCAACAACGCGGCCGACAAGCACTACGTCGACACCTCCGTGCAGCAGGTGGCGAGCGGTCTGGGCCAGAAGGTCTCGCTGGTCCCGCAAGGTACACAGGTGGTGGCCCAACCCACGGGTTCGGAGCTGAACATCAATCAGTTGAACGGCGTGGAGTACGCGACGCAGTACGTAAATGGGCAAGGCAACAACGGCGTGGCGAACGCGGTGGGCGGCACCGACTGCGCGAACGGCTGCGAGGTCAAGGCCGGAAAGGACTACAACTCAGCCGAGTCGTACAACGCGGCGGCCTGGAGGAGCGGCACGCATGTGGAGGATTCGCGTTTAGGCGGAACCGTCCACACCTACAGCAATCCCGGCAATCCTTTCTTTCCGGGCTTCGCTTCGGGGCAGACGATCGACCTGGTGGCGACCAAGAACCCCGGCTTGTCCGGCGACTCCGTCATCTCGCAGACGCCGAACGACATCGCGCTGAACATCACCATGGAAGCACTTGCCGGCGGATCGAACCTGTTCCCCGCCAGCATTGAGCCATCGGTGCCCTACTTCAAAAGCAACTACCAGTTGGAGGATCTCCGAGGCACCTTCAACACGCAGGGCCAGCACTCCCTCACCGGCCAGTACATCAACTGTTACGGCGTGGGCGATTGCCTAATCGGCGCGCGTTCCATCACCGCTTCGGGCGGCTTCCGCGATGAAGCCGACGAAGGCGCGCACCCGTTCGATCTGAGCTATCAGGAAGACAGCCAGGTCTACCAAGGTACCTGCTCCACCGGCTGCGGCACGGGCTCCACGGCGATCGGCGTCGGCACCACATCGGGCGCGGGCACGCAGGGCGAAGGCCGCTTCCTGATCGATAAGAACCCTTCGAAGGTCATCACGTCGGGCCTGTTGATCGGCGGAGCGGGCGGAGCGCCTTACCCCACGGCCAGCTTTACCGGAACGTCCTTTCCGGTCAGCGTCTTCTTTACCCTGGCGCAAGGAGCGGTCTCGCAGGGGACCAACATTGCGCCAGGCGCGGTCACCTTGCCCATTGTTACGTCGAACGTCACCTCAGGCTTCGCCACCAACACCTCAGCGGCTCCGGCAGCCAACGGTGTGGCCTGCGTGGTCGACCTCAGCCCCTCCGGCACCGTGCTTCCGCACAACTATGAGATGGCGAACTACACGGTGGTCGACGGTTCGCACTTCAGGCTGACGCTGAACAAGGTGCACGCCGCGCAAACTACGGTCGCGATCGGCGGTCTCTGCGGCTATGGCCTGGAGCAGACGGTGGACACCGTGTCGGGCATCCGGCAGGTCTTCCCGGTGGTCGGCTCGTTATCCTCCACCACCTTGTACTACGCGGGCGGCGCGACGGCCATCGTCGGCATCAGCAACGAGACTGGCGGCTTCCTGAACGTATCTTCCAGCGTGGCGTCGGTCGCGCGCAACGGCAACGTGGTGACGCTGACCGCCACCGGCAACTTCCCGCAGGACATCAACGGTCTCACCATGACCGTCTCCGGCGTGGGTGACGGCAGCTACAACGGGACGTTCCCGGTGACGACGACCAGCGCGAACACGCTGACGTACAACCAGGCGGGACCGAACAGCAGCAGCTCGGGCGGCAACCTCTCGTATCTCACGGGCGGCTATGCGCTCTATCCAATGGCGGAGGTCCTCGGCGTCCTGAACGCGGCGACCAAGGCGGTGGACGGGCAGATGACGCTTGCGCCGAACACCGTGGCATGGGCCGCCGGCGATGCGGTCGAACAGCCGCACTACTACCAGGAACGGGTGGCGGCGGACACGGAGTCGGTCACGCAGTATGTGCCCCGGCCGACCACCGCGCAGCAGGCCGGCATCTACTTCAACGGCACCAACGCGCAGGGCCTGGTGGGCTGGCAGATCGTCAACACTACGCCCTTCAGCAGCTATTTTGGCGGCGGGGGCACACACTCCGCGCCCACGGCGGCTTTTGTGGCCGCCGGAGTGTGGCAGCAGAGTATGCGACTCGACGCCGGACAGCAATCGGTGTTCAACATCAATTGCAACTATCGCGGTTGCAATCAATGGAACAGCACCTATGATCTGTTCGATCTGCAGAGCAGCGCCGGGGTCGACACGGTGCGCTTTCAGCCGCAGACCAGCGTGCTCGACATCGGAGTGCGCGGCGCAACGTATGAGTTCAACCCGCAGGCGTTCAACGCGGGGACGATCAACGCCGGGACGATCAACGCGACGACGATCAACGGCCAGGTGAATGGCAACAGCATCACCTCGGGCTCGGTAGCCCCGGCGTTTCTGCCGATGCTCGGAGCTTCGGGAACGAGCCATAAACCGGGCATCGTGCCCGATCCGGGACCGGTCGGCGGCGTCACCCGCTTTTTGCGCGAAGACGGAACCTGGAGCGCGCCGGGTGGCTCGAGCGCGATCAATAACCTGTTGCCGGGAGCTACAGCGGACTATAACTTCCTGCAAGGCAGCGGAACGGTCGTCGCCGACAGCACGGGCAACGGCAATAGCGGCACTCTGGCTTCGGGCGCATTGCCTTCGTGGACCCCGACCGGGTTGAGCTTTCTGCCCGGCCAGGGCGTCAGCCTGCCGGCGGCGCTGAACGGGACGCAGACGTTCTTCGCGGGCGTCTACATCAACCCCATAACCGCGGGCAATCAGTTGGGCAACCAGTATCCCGTGCTGATCTCAAGCAGCAATGGTGGCGGCGGCTTCAACTTTATGTACAGCTATATCGCGGGCGGCGGGTTTATTCCCAATGCGTATGCACCGACGTTCTTCGTCAACAACGCGGTAGGCACGGCGGTCCCGAACCTCCTGTCGGGCTTCCATGTACTGGCGGCGGTGCTGGGGGGCGGCGGCAACAAAGACCGCATCTACATCGACGGCGCGGAGGTGGCGGCGTATACCAGCCAGGGGAGCTCGGCCGGGGCGCAAAGCTCGGGCAATTTCTTCCTTGGCTCGTCGAACGTAGGCCCATGGCAAGGCTCCGGCCTGAACGGCACGCTGTACCGTGTCCGCACCTATCCCACGGCGTTGACCGCGTCGTCGGTGCAGGCGGTCAGCGCGGCCATCGCCAACGAGGTGAGCGCGCGCGGCGTGGCCACCACCCCGGCGTCGACACAGCTGGCCACCACGCAGCTTCACGCGATCGGCGACTCGATCACCTACGGCTTTGGTGTCTCGACGCCGTGGCCTTCGCTGCTGACGTTGACCAATCAACCGGCCTATACCATCACCGACTGGGGCATTACCGGCATCACGCTGGCGGCGATCGACGGCTCCGAGCCGAATCGCGCGGCCTTGCAGTGCCATTCGAGCGCGGGCGCGGGGCTGGCGCTGATCATGGCCGGCACGAACGACTTCAGCCTGCTGAATGTTCCGGCTTCGACTGTTCTGCAGAACCTGCTGGGTGAGGTGCAGACGATGAAGTCGGCCGGGTGCCGCGTCTTTGTCGGCACGATGATCTCGCGCACCGGCAACGATCCCGGCGGGCACACGCTGGACTCGGACAAGAACGCATACAATACGCTGATCCTGTCGCAGGCCAAGGCGGGCGGCGCGGACGGTGTGATCGACTTCGCCGCCAACCCGGTGCTGGGAGCGGACGGCGCGAATACGAATGCAACGTACTTTCAACCCGACCATGTGCATCCGTCGCAGGCGGGGCAGGCTCAGCTGGCGGCGGCGGCAAGTAACGCGCTGAACTATGTGTACGGCTCGAATGAAGCGAGTCCGCATGTGGTGAGCGCGCTGGGCTATGCGATGACGGCGGCGGACGGCTACATCAGCCTTTCCGGGCTGACCGGGCCGGGCACGCTGACGCTGCCGGATTGCACCGGGCAGAGCGGCGCGGCATACCGGATCAACAATCCGCAATCGGCGTATGTCGTGTCGGTGGTGCCACTGAACAGCGCGCAACCCATCAACGGGCTGAGCATGGTGGGCGTTCCGGCAAACGGGACGCTGACGCTGCGCGATGTGCCGAACCCGCGAAACGTCTCGGGCTGTCATTGGGAGATGTAGGGAGATGTAGGCAGAAGAAAGA
>CAXTUR010000067.1:0-7686 GCA_964247455.1 uncultured Acidobacteriaceae bacterium
TGATGCCCGACCGCAAGCCCAAACCCGACCGCATCACCCCACACAAAGACAAGCTGTGCCAGACGTGTGGACGGGCGTTCTCGTGGCGCAAGAAGTGGGAGCGGGACTGGGACGCGATCCGGTATTGCTCAGACGCCTGCCGGGGCCACAAGCCAGGCGAAGCCGACCACGCCCTCGAAGAGGCCATTCTCCAGTTGCTGGCTGAGCGTGGGCGCGACAAGACCATCTGTCCGTCCGAGGCGGCGAAGCTGGTGGGAGGAAAGGATGCTCGGCGCGACTGGGAAGGGCTGATGGAGCCTGCGCGTGCGGCGGCTCGGCGGCTGGTGGCGGCGGGCAAGATCGTCATTACCCAGAAGGGCGTGGTCGTGGAGCCGAGTACGGCGAAGGGTCCGGTCCGGTTGCGGCTGCGTTGATCGGACGAACCCAAGGCGCGATGAGACTGCGCCGAAGGTGGGGCACCCAAACATTTATGAAAGTGAAAAGAAGCCGGGCATGTAAGCAGCAGAGCGGGCACGGTTTGCGTCTGATTGCTTCATGACGACAGCGAAGAAGTCCGCCACCAAAGCACCAGCGAAGAAGACAGCCAAGAAGGCCGCGAAGAAGAGCAGCGGGGGAGATAACTGCTGGCCAGGATTCGAGCACACGCCGGGGACGACGCCGGGGAAGAAGGGCAGTTGCGAGCCGGTTCCGGGCGCGCACAGCAAAGCCACCAGGAAGGCCACGCAGAAGACGGCGGCGGCCAGCAAGCTCGGCAAAGCCGGCAAACCAAACCCGAAGGCCAAGTAGCCGCCGCTATACTGGCCTGCATGGATACGGAACGGGCGCGCACCTTTTTGTTGACTCTGCCGCACGTCGTCGAGACGATGCAGTTCGGCGACAACCTCATCTTCTGGGTGGGCGACAAGGCCATTGGCGGAAAGATGTTCACGCTGATCGATCTGGGCGGAACCGGCCTGGTCAAGCATGGTGTGGTCTCGTTTGCGGCTGGCAAGGAGCGCGCGGCTGAGCTGTTGGAGATCGCGGAGATGTTTCCCGCTCCGTACCTGGCGCGCGCTGGGTGGGTGGCGGCGGAGCGATGGAGCGTGTTACGCCCGAGCGAGTGGGAGAGTGAGCTGCGGGCGGCGCATGGGCTGACGTTTGCCAAGCTGCCGCCGAAGGTGAAGCGGACGTTGGCGTTGCCAGAGGCGGAGTTGGCGGCCTTGGTGAAGGAGCGGCGGGCAGTGCTTGCGGCGAAGTAGCAACTGTAGACGTGGATTCCCTACGGGAATGACAACCGGAAAGGCAGAACAGTCTAGCCTGGGGGCCAGTGCATGGGGCGTCCGCCGAGCAGATGGACGTGGAGATGGTCGACGGTTTGGCCGCCATCCGCACCGGTGTTAATGACGAGGCGATAGCCCTTGGCGAGGCCCTGCCGCTCAGCCAACTGCGCGGCAGTGGCGATCAGATGACCGAGGAGTGCGCTGTGCTCTGCAGTGGCGTGCGCGGTCGAAGCGAGATGCTGCTTCGGGATGACGAGTACGTGCGTTGGCGCTTGCGGATGGATGTCGGCGAAGGCCAGCGAAAGGCCGTCTTCGTGGAGCCGCTTTGCGGGGATCGCGCCGGCAACGATCTTGCAGAAGAGACACGTTTCAGACATACCATCGGATTTAGCTTGGCTCATGGCCACATTCTATGCGGATAACTTGTTTTCAACCTTACGCCGGCCGTTGCGGCTTTAGCGGGTCAGAGCATTAGCAACGCGTCTGCTGTCAGAATAGGAAAGGATGCCGACGCAGACTGAGTTGTTTCCGGAGCCGCCCTCGCCCTCGGGCAACCCCAACGAGGGGAAGGAGGCGTCCGCGCCGATATGGCTGCAGCGGCTCTCGCTTACGGTGCTGGTGTTGTTCTGCGTCTACCTGGGGGCGCTGGTGGCGGTGTTGCCGTGGTGGCCGCGTGTGTGGGACGAGAACCCGTTCTTTTTTGCGCATCCGGAGCTAAATCGCGTCCTCCACATCGGCTGGGTACGCGGCGTAATATCTGGCTTGGGGCTGCTGGATCTTTGGATCGGGATCTCGGAGGCCGTACATTATCGCGAGCGGCGAGCGGGTCGATGAAGGACGGTATGGCAGAGTTGGAGCGGGCACCGTTGGCGTACGAGAACCTCGACTTCCTGAACTCGCACGAGGGGCGGGCGCTGCGGATTCTGGCTGAGTATGCGGAGCCGCTGGCGCGGTTTGAGCGGGAGCGGGTGCGGGATACGGTGGTGTTCTTCGGGTCGGCCCGGTTTGGCGCGGGGCACCACCGGATGGGGCGGTACTACGAAGAGGCGCGGGAGCTGGCGGGGATGCTGACGCGGTGGGCGATGGCCCTGCCGGGGGAGCAGCACCGCTTTGTGGTCACCTCCGGCGGCGGGCCTGGCATTATGGAGGCGGCAAACCGCGGAGCGTATGAGGCTGGCGGGAAGACGATTGGCTTGAACATCAAGCTGCCGCACGAGCAGGCGCCGAACCCGTACATCACGCCGGAGCTGAACTTCGAGTTCGGCTACTTCTTTATGCGTAAGTTCTGGTTCGCCTACCTGGCAAAGGCCCTCGTGGTGTTTCCGGGCGGCTTTGGGACGCTCGATGAGCTGCTGGAGATCATGACTTTAGCGCAGACGCACAAGCTGGCAAAGACGATCCCGATTCTGATCTACGGACGGTCGTATTGGGAACAGGTGCTCAATCTGGATTATCTGATCGAGACCGGAGCTATCTCGGCCGGGGACAGGGCGCTGCTCGAGTTTGCGGATACGCCGGAGGAGGCGTTTCGGTTTCTCCAGGGACGGTTGGAGCAAGAGTTGGCGCGGAGCGGGGTCACCGAGGGCGTGGATATTGCCCGAACGCAGATCTAGGACTGCGGCTCGCCAGCAGTGCTGAGCGCGTACCTAAATGGGAACAGTCCGGGTAATTAAGGCACCGTTGTTCGTGCAGTCACGGTCTCGTCATGAACGGCTTCGATACTGAAGATGTTCGAACTCGTACACGAGGCGGCCATGAGCGAAGCAAGTGTTTCTTACCTGTGGCGGCAGCCCAAGGCCGCGGAAGGATTTGCGTGCGGCGTATCGCTGCACAGCCATACGGATCAATCGAAAGAAACGCTGGACTTCATCGCGGAGTTGACGGACGGCAAAAAGCTGTTGCGGAAGGTGATGCAGTGGCTGGAGGATCGCTCGTCGCGAACGACCGGCATTCGGCCAGATTACGGGCGAAGCTATTGGACGCCTCCGCTAACCCCGCGGCTGGCCTTCGATCTGGAGCGAACACAGATCGAGCGACTGACGGAGCTCCCCGCGCTCGTTTCGCTCACCGATCACGACAACATCAACGCACCCATGCTGCTGCGGACGCTGGACTCAGCGCGGGCTATCCCTGTCTCCGTTGAGTGGACGGTACCGTTCCGGGAGACGGCCTTCCATCTAGGCATTCACAACCTGCCCAGCGCAACCGGCGCGGCGTGGATGGACCGGCTGCAGGCGTTTACCGCCGTGCCGGTTGCGGAACGGCCGGAGGAGCTGACCACCATGCTGGCGGAGCTGGCCGAGATCCCGGGCGCACTGATCATCTTCAACCATCCGAACTGGGACCTGTACCGCGTGGGGCAGGCTCTCCACAACGTGCGGGTGAACGACTTTATGGCGGCGAGTGGGCAGTTTATCCATGCGCTTGAGCTGAACGGGCTGCGGAACTGGAAGGAAAATGCGGCAGTGTCCGCATTGGCGAAGCAGTGGAACCAGCTGACCATCTCGGGCGGGGACCGGCATGGCGTGGAGCCGAACGCCAACATCAACCTGACGCACGCGACGAGTTTTACGGAGTTTGTGTACGAGGTGCGGCGCGAGCGGAAAAGCCATGTCCTCTTTATGCCGCAGTACCAGCAGCCATGGAAGCACCGCATCCTGCAGTCGACGCTCGATGCGATCCGCAACTACCCGGACTTTCCGGAAGGGTCGCGGCGATGGGATGAGCGGGTCTACCACCCGGATGCGAACGGCGTCGTGCGGCCGATCTCGGAGCTCTGGGTAGATGGCCACTGCCCACACTATCTAAACGTGCTGATGCGGGCGGTGCGGGGCATGGGTCATGCGCCGGTCTCTGGCGGTCTTCGGATTGCATGGAACGAGAGCAGCGACATGCGCTCGGCCATGCGCTCGGCGGTGGTGGACTAAGCGGGCTCTTATTCGTGGGGAAAGACCGCGCGGGTACTATCGATCGATGTTCGCTCCCACATACATGCCGCGGGTGGCCTACTTCCCCGACTCCTTCCACGAGGTCAACGGCGTCGCGCATACCAGCCGGAACTTTGTCGCGTACGCCGAGCGCAAGGAGCGGCCTTTCCTCTGTGTCCGGGCGGGCGGGCGGCAGACGGCGATCGAGCAGGTGGGCACGGTGCGAACGCTGGAGCTAGGGCGGAGCCGCACGTCCATGCGTGTGGAAAAGGATTTGGAGTTTGACTGGTTCTTCTGGCGTCATGGGGCCGCGATCGAGCGGGAGCTGCGCCGCTTCCGTCCAGAAGTAATCCACATCACCGGACCCAGCGAGCTGGGCTTCTTTGGAGCGTACTTCGCCCGGAAGCTCAGCGTCCCGCTGGTGGCGTCGTGGCACACTAATGTGCACGAGTATCTCGCTCGCCGCACGGCGCGGATGATGCCTGGGATCGATCGGGCGGAACGTATCATCGAGAGCTCGACGCTCTGGGCCATGACGCAGTTTTACAAGCTAGCCAAGGTACTGTTTGCACCGAACGCCGAACTCTGCGCGATGTTGGAAGCAGCTACCGGACGGGTGTGCCACTTGATGCGGCGCGGTGTCGACACGGAGCTATTTTCACCGGCGCGACGGACACGTCCTCTGGATGCGCCCGTGTTGCGGCTGGGCTATGTCGGGCGGCTTTCGGTCGAGAAGAATGTAGCGTTGCTGCCGAAGCTGGCGGCTCAACTAAAGGTGATGCAGGTCACCGCTGAGTTCTACATCATTGGGCAGGGTGGGGATGAGGCCGCCCTGCGGCGCGATCTGCCGGACGCGACCTTTGCCGGGGTGCTGCGGGGAGAAGCGTTGGCGACGGCGTACGCGGAGATGGATGTGCTGGTGTTCCCATCTCATACGGACACGTTTGGAAATGTGGTGCTGGAAGCGCTGGCCAGCGGGGTGCCGGCAGTGGTGACTCCCGACGGAGGCCCGAAGTACATCGTGCGGCATGAATTCAACGGCTTTGCGGTGCCCGACGCTATGTTCGGGAACGTTATTGGCTTGCTGGCACGGAACCGCGAGATGCTGGCGGCGTTTCGGAAGAGTGCCCGGGACTACGGTATGGGATGCAGTTGGGACGCGGTCTTCGATCGGGTCTATGCAGTGTATGGCGAGGTGGCGGAGAAAGCGCGGGCTGAGCGAACCGCCCTCGTCGAACTGGAAGGGCGGTCGAACTAGAAGCGAAGTTCGCCGAGAAAGACGCCATAGGGGGGCAGCGTAATGGCATCAAGGGATTGGCCTCCCATACCCGTGGGATACCGAAGGACGGGACGAAGAAAGGTGCCGCGCAGGTGAAGAGTGGCAGCGTCCGCGGCGAGATTGAGCTTGAGCGGCGTGCCCGAAAGATTGCAGAGGACGAAGAGCGCTGGGGTCTGCGGGGTGGCCTGAGGACGGCGCACAACCCAGACGAGAGCCTGATCGGCGTCGTAATTCAGGAAGGTGGGGGTGCCGGAGCGGAGGGCCGAGCTGCCGTGATGGAGGTCGATGAGGGAGCGCGTCCAGTTCAAAAGAGAGGCCGGATCGGCATCCTGTTTGGCGGCGACACTGAGATCGATCGACGTGCCGGGGGTTAGGCCGAGTTCCTGACCAGCGCTCAGTTGGGCGTTGGCGCGGGTCGCCAGCAGCAGCGTCGCAGCAATCTCGGAACGCAGGGTGGCCGGAGATCTGGCGACTGTCCCGGGTGGAAGGGCTTCCAGCGCTTGGCGGAGAGCGGCAGGCTCTGTGGAAGCAGACTCAAGCGCGCCGTCGAGGTTCAGGTCGCCACCGGGAGCAAGCAGGACGCGTTTGTCAGGAAAGCTGTGGATCAATGCTTGCATCTGCGGATTGGGCGCGGGCAAAACGAGGCCAGCGGCGTTATGGGTCAGCAAGACGCGGGCCTGGTCGAGGGTGGCAGTTGCGGAGAGCTCGATTAGGACACGAAGGTTGTCGCGATTGGCTTCGCGGAGCAGCGTGTCCAGATCGTCCAGCGAGTCATGGCCAGCGCTGAGATCAAGTTGCGTGAGCGTGAGCGCGTCGACGCCGAGGGAGCGTATGTAGTCCAGGCGACCCGTTAGGGCGGCAAGGGTGCCCTCGGCCGTGTAGCGGTGTGAATCGACGGTGTAGAGGACGGCGTGGGTGTACCAAGGCTCCACTGTAAGACCGGAGCCGGTCCAGTTGGGGCGCGCGAGGGTCTGTGCGAAGAGAGCGCCGGAGAGGAGGAGGGCAAATGCGAGAACAGAGCGCATAGTTTCTTCGTTGAGCATAGCGGATTACGAGGCCGCTACTGCTGTCGCCCAGCTTCAGGAAAGGCGTTTGAGATCTTTCCGGGCCGCGTCCAGGGTTGGGTCTTCGCGGAGAGCCGCCTGCAGCTCCTGAATGGCTTCAGGTTTGCGGTTCGACTTCTCCAGCACCAGGGCCAGACGCCAGTGAGCGGAGGCGAGGGAAGGCTCATCTCCTTCCGCCGGCTGTGCAAGGTAGGCGCGAAGGTACTGTTCAGCGCGGGGCAGGTCTTTGTTCGAGGTCAACAGCGTTGTAGCGGCCTGGTAGAAGGGGCTGAGATCGTCCGGGATGGCGGCGCGGGCTTCCTTGAGCAGTGCTTCCAGACCGTGCCCATTGCCCGTGGTGGCGTATACCATGGCAAGCTGGCGGAAGGGAGCGATGCGCATCGGCTTGAGCGTAAGGGCGCGCTTCAGTTCCGGTTCGGCGGCGGCCGGGTTGTTGTCAAGCGCGAAGAGAGCTGCGCCGAGGCCAGTGTGAGTGTCCGGCGAGTTGGGCGCGGCGGTAACGGCGGCCCGCCACAGGGTGATGGCTTCGGCTTTGGCGGATTGCGGGAGAAACGACACCTTGAGGGCGGCCCCCCGGGCGGGGTCGAGTTTGGCGACGCGATCGGCCAACTGTGCGGACTTTGACTTGTCGCCCCCGACAATTGAGGGCGCTTCATGGAAGAAGCGGGCCAGATCTTCAAAGGCGTCAAGCGAGTTCGGGTCGAGCTGGACGCTAAGCTCGGCTTCCTTGCGAAAGCGACGCGCCATGCCCATCTTCTCCATGGTGCCGCTGTTGCTGGCGATGAGCTTTGCGCCGAGAGCGTTGGTCAGCTGCGTATGGGCCTCGGCGCTGTCGGGAGCAAGGCTTACGGCCTTTTCGGCGGAAGCAACCGCTTCATCAAAGCGGGCGTAAGCCCACGCAACAACGGAGCGCTGCACCAGGGCGTGAACGTCATTCGGATTGCGGACGAGAGCGGCCTGGACGAGAGGGCGGGCTCGCAGGTAGTGGCCTTCGGCAAGCAGGCTGTCAGCGTCCTGAGCCGCTAGAGGAGTCAGCAGAGCAAATACGAGGAGCGTCGTGGGAAGGATGAGGGGCATGGCTCCTTAGTTCGATGCAAAGCGCTACAGCAAAGAGAGTGCCTGCTTCCAGCCTTAGTCTATGTGTCTGTGAGCCATAG
>CAXTUR010000067.1:7786-15261 GCA_964247455.1 uncultured Acidobacteriaceae bacterium
TACAGCAAAGAGAGTGCCTGCTTCCAGCCTTAGTCTATGTGTCTGTGAGCCATAGAGACTGTGAGCCATAGAGACGTGCCGGATACGAAGCCGCGCGCATCGACTCGCGTTGGAGAAAGAACTAAGCTGGTAGCTCTGGGAGCGAGGAAAATAATGAGCGAGATGGTGCGGGTGCAGTTGCCGGATGGATCGGTGCGCGAGGTGGCGAGGGGAACGACGCCGATGGACATCGCCATGGCAATTTCGCCGCGGCTGGCGGCGGCTGTGGTGGTGGCGCGGATCAGACCGCTAAGTGGCGGGAAAGCGGCGGCCATTGCAGGTGAGCCGGACACCTCCGAAGAGGGCATGTACGCCGGGCATGAGGGCGGAGAGCGGGTCGTGGATTTAGCCGCGCCGCTCACCGAGGATGTCGCGCTCGAACTGCTCAAGGAGACCGACGAGGCCGCGCTGAAGGTAGTTCGGCACTCGGCGGCGCACATGATGGCGACGGCTATTCTGGAGCTCTTTCCCGAGACCAAGCTGGGCCACGGACCGGCGACGGACCAGGGTTTCTTCTATGATGTCTACCGCGAAGTGCCGTTTACGGAAGCCGACCTGGCCACCATCGAAGCGCGGATGCATGAGGTCGTGGCGCGCAACGAGCCGTTTGTGCGCGTGGAAGAGCCACGTGAGCAAGGGCTAGCTGAGTATGGGGCGGCGGGCGAGTTTATGAAGGTTCACTTTATTGAACGGTTCACCCAGCCGGGCGAGGAGATCTCACTCTACAAAAATGGAGACTTCACCGACTTCTGCCGGGGGCCGCATGTGCCGTCGACCGGACGGGTTAAAGCGTTCAAGGTGATGTCCATCGCAGGGGCGTATTGGCTGGGCGATGAGAAGAACCAGCAGCTTCAGCGCATCTACGGTACGGCCTTCTTCAACGAAAAGGACTTGAAGGCCCACTTCGCCCGGCTGGAGGAGATCAAGGCCCGCGATCACCGCGTCCTGGGCAAGCAGCTGGACCTCTTTTCCATTCAGGAGGTGGCCGGCGCGGGGCTGATCTTCTGGCATCCCAAAGGCGGGATGATCCGCAAGACCATGGAAGACTGGATGCGCGAAGAATGTATCCGCCGCGGTTACGAGATGGTCTATACACCCCACATCATGCGCCGAGAGCTTTGGAAGATTAGCGGGCACGAGGGTTTTTACTCGGACAATATGTATCCGCCGATGGAGCTTGACGACGCGGAGTACCGTTTGAAGCCTATGAACTGCCCCGGTCATATTCTGATTTATAAGAGCTCGCCGCGAAGCTACCGCGATCTGCCCGTTCGGTATGCTGAGCTGGGCAACGTCTACCGGTATGAGCGCTCCGGCACCATGCACGGCCTGCTGCGCGTGCGCGGCTTCACCCAGGATGACGCCCACATCTTTTGCACACCGTCGCAGATCGAGGACGAGGTGGACGCCTGCATCGAATTCGCATCGAGCGTGCTGAAGACCTTCGGCTTCGCGGAGTTCAAGGTGGAGCTTTCGACCTGGGACCCCGCCGACCGCAAGAGCTACGTGGGCAGCGACGCGGATTGGGAGCTGGCGTCGGGCTCGCTGAAGCGTGTGCTGGAGCGTAAAGGCATTGCCTTCCGCACCATACCAGGGGAGGCCGCCTTCTATGGACCGAAGATCGACATCAAGCTGGTCGACGTTCTCGGCCGCCTCTGGCAGCTCTCGACCGTCCAGTTCGACTTCAACCTGCCCGCCCGGTTTGAGCTCGAATACACCGGCGAAGATGGCGAGAAGCACCAGCCCGTGATGGTGCACCGGGCGCTGTTTGGGAGTGTGGAACGCTTCTTCGGCGTGCTGATCGAGCACTATGCCGGTGCGTTTCCCGTCTGGCTCGCTCCGGTGCAGGTGGGGCTGGTGCCCATCTCCTCGATCAAGCACATGGAGTACGCCCGCTCGGTCAAAGCGCGCCTCGAAGCCGCCGGTCTCCGCGTGGAACTCGACGAGCGCAACGACGAGATGAAGGCCAAAATCCGCGAGTTCGCGTTGCAGAAGGTGCCGTTCGTGCTGGTAATGGGAGATAAGGAGGCCGCTGCCGACTCAGTGAGTGTGCGCGTGCGCGGCAAGGGGGATGAGGGGAGTGTGGTGGTGGACGGGTTTGTGGGACGGGTGCTTGGGATGGTGAGGGGGAGGAGTACAAAACTGTGAGCCTACATATTGTGCCTGCATATTCCCATCTCTTTCGTAGAGTGCTCTATTGAACGGCTTCCGTCGTACCTGTCCGCAATCAATGCCTACATTTTGTGCCTTCGTTTTCCGGAGTGCGCTTTGTGTATGCGTTTTGAACATCAAACCGTTTTGTGTATCTTTTTTTACGACAAACGATATACAAATGAACAATGAAGCCCGCTCTTCCAGAGATTCTTCCATTTGACTGGCTGGATTGGGAAACCTTGATTCCAGCCTTGAGCCGTGCTAATCGTGCGCTCGCAAGATTTGACGGCATTCTTACTCATCTCCGCAACCCTGATCTCTTGAAGACGCCTTTAACGACGCGAGAAGCGGTTTTGTCGTCGAAGATCGAGGGCACGGTTGTGACTGTCGGCGAGGTTTTGCGATTTGAGGCGGGCGATGAACCGCAGCAAGAATGGAAACGATTGGACATTGAAGAAATTGTGAATTATCGAGCGGCGCTGCGCACAGCGGAACGTGAACTGCACGATCGCGGCTTTAGCCTGAATCTCGTTTTAAAGCTGCACAAGGTTCTATTGACGAGTGTGCGCGGATACAACAAGGCTCCAGGAACATTTCGCAGGCTGCAGAACCATATAGGAAAACCTGGATCAAGTATTGAGGAGGCTGAGTTTGTTCCGCCGAGTCCTGAACTTCTACAGCAGGCATTAGGAAACTGGGAAACGTACTACCATTCAGACGAGAAAGATGCGCTGGTTCAGTTGGCCATCGTGCATGCCCAATTCGAGTTTCTGCACCCGTTCCTTGACGGCAATGGCCGCATTGGTCGAATCCTGATTCCCTTGTTCTTGTACAACAAAAACATACTGTCGAGTCCCACTTTTTACCTTTCAGAGTATCTTGAAGAGCATCGTGATGAATACGTGGCGCATCTTCGGGCGCTTGGAGGCAGTCGCGAAGCATGGACGCGATGGTGCCGCTTCTTTTTAGAAGCTCTTACCGAGCAGGCTGAAAGAAACGCTCTAAAGGTGGAGGCCATCCTCAATTTGTACGAACGGCTGAAGACTGACCTTATGGAATCAAGTCACTCTGCATTCGCCGTGCCGGTGCTAGATGCAATGTTTACGCAACCTATGTTTCAAGCCGGGTTTTTGCTGCTGAAAAAAGGCATGCCGCAGCGCGCAGCGCTGATGCGCATACTGGGTCGTATGGTTGAACGAAACTTGCTTCAAATCGTGGTTCCTGGAAGCGGCAGACGTTCTACGGTCTACTCCCTTCACGAACTCGTCGTCTTATGTGATAGCAGTAAACCTAAGAAGCGATCAAAAGCAGTACGCTCCGGGATCACCGTTGTACGGGCGGCACAATAGCGATGCGTTGTAAGATGGACGGGTGAATCTCCCCGTTAATCCGCCGGTGTTGCCAATGCTGGCTAAGCGTATGAACGCGGTGCCCGAAGGCGACGGCTGGGTGTTCGAGCCGAAATGGGATGGGTTTCGGGTCGTGGTCTTCCGCGATGACGACGAGCTGCTGCTCCAAAGCCGGGACGGCAAAGGATTGAACCGGTACTTTCCCGAGGTGGAGTCGATGCTCAAGGAGCAGCTGCCTGCGCGGTGTGTGCTGGATGGCGAGATCGTCGTTGCCGGGGCGCAAGGGCTGGATTTCGACGCGCTGCAGCTAAGGGTGCACCCGGCGGCGTCGCGCGTCCGGCTGCTGGCGGAGCAGACGCCCGCGTCGGTCGTCTTCTTCGACCTGCTGTGCGTGGGCGACGAAGATCTGTCCCGAACCCCACTCGAAGAGCGGGTGGCCAGGCTCACCGAGGTGCTGCGCGCTACGCGACCCCCAATCCATCAGACACCGGTGACGCGCGACCGGGCGGTGGCGCAGGACTGGTTTACGCGGTTTGAAGGCGCGGGGCTCGATGGGGTGATGGCTAAACCGGCGCGCGGCGTCTACGAGCCCGACAAGCGGGCGATGCTGAAGGTAAAGCATGAGCGCGATTGCGATTGCGTGGTGGCGGGGTTCCGGTGGCATAAGGACGGAGAGGGCGTAGCCGTAGGGTCGCTGCTGCTCGGGTTGCATGATGCGCCGGGCGCGTTGCAGAGTGTCGGCGTTTGCGCGAGCTTTACCATGGCCAAGCGGCGCGAGTTGGTCGAGTTTCTCGCGCCCTACCGGCTGGCTGCGGGCGAGGCGCATCCGTGGTCGGCCTGGGGGCAGGCGGACGCCGAGCAGCGGATGCCGGGTGCGCCGAGCCGGTGGAACAGCGGAAAGGATCTATCGTGGGTGGCGCTGCGACCTGAACTGGTGGTGGAGGTCGCGTATGAGCATATGCAGGGCGGCCGCTTCCGGCATATGGCGCAGTTCCGGCGCTGGCGGACCGACAAGCAGCCAAAAGACTGTACGTATGCGCAGTTGGAAGTGGTTGCGCCGGAGGAGTTGGCGCGAGTGTTTGCAGGTGGGCGGTAGACCACTATTTTTTACCGTAAGCGGCGTCGTGGTCGGGCGGGATGGTCAGCAAGCGGAGTATATCGCCGTCCCGGTAGGCGGTTGCGCGGCGTGACTGGGTGATTCGAAGAGAGTAGATAGCGACGACGCCGGTTGGGGGTACGATGCTTGCGATCTTCTCCCACTTCAATCCATTGTCGCGGTAAACCTGATCCCAGGTCATTCAACGGAGCTTGTTGAGCGTTTCGAGCGCGGAGTGGCGGTCAGGCTTAGGCAGGGTAAGGAGATTTTCCTGGAAGATTGGGTTGTTGAGATCGAGTCGTACCAAGCCGCTCGTCTCACTCTTCTTCATGCAGCCTTTGTAGAAGAGGAGCTACGTTGCTGTCATTAGCGGGATGAGTCTGCGTCCAGGCTAAGGAAGCCGTTAAATCCCTTGCGGCTTGCGGTTGATGTACCCAGCGTTCGGTTGATGTACCCAGCGTTCATTGTCCGAGACAACAGTAGCAGTCCGAATGAGCCAGACTCCGGATTCTCGTTCCTCGACGAGCACCTGCCTTCCGGCGAACTGTTTGCCAAGAGAGATTAGCCCCTTGGCCCCGACCAGCTTGACGCTGCTAATTGCTTGTTCCATGCCGCACTATAGCACTAAAATAGGAACGTATAAGCTGTTACGTGCGCGTAGGATCATCGTTAGGATCGGGCGTTTGTTGCGGCGGACGCTGGTCCTCAGGAACATGCCGCAGGTTCAGGCGGATGCGGTACCAGATGTAGGCCCTGCCCCGCATCCGGTCGATTAGGATGTCGTCTTCGGCGAGTAAGGCCGAGGCATCGGGGTGGGCGGCCTTCCAGCGCTCCAATCCGGCAAGCGCGGCCTCTTTGTCGGGCGAGTTGGCGATGGTGATGAGCGGCATGGAGCTGCGGCGCGTCTTCGGGATCTTCGGCGCTTCGAGAGTTTCTCCCGCAGGTGTGGTCAGGGCTTTCGATTGGCGGTGGAAACGGTGCGCGCCGAAGCCTTCGTTCAGTTGCTGCGAGAAGGCCTTATCGGCTGAGACCGTCTTGCGTGCCTTAGATGGGGCGACGCGACTTGGCTCGTTTTCACCCTTGGCGAAGTGCGGTGGCCAGGGAGCATCGCCCAGCCCTTCGGACTCATCGCGCGCGGCAAGCTCAAGGAGCGCGTCGAGCGAACCCGGACTCTGATCGATGGCAGCGTGCGGATCCCCTATTTGCGCGAAGCGCGTGGGCATGGTGAGCACCGTAAACGCGGCGGGATCGCACTCCGGCACCTCCTCCCATAGCAGCGGCGCCGAGACCCGCGCATCCGGCAGTGGCCGCACCGAATACGCCGACGCGGTCGTCCGGTCCTTTGCGTTCTGGTTGTAATCCAGAAAGACGCCGTGGCGCTCCTCCTTCCACCATTTCGAACTGGCAAGTGCCGGCACGCGGCGTTCGACTGCCCTGGCCAGCGCCAAGGCCGCCCGGCGGACTTCGGTGAAGCTCCACCGCGGATGGATCGGCACGTTCAGGTGGATACCTCGTGAGCCGCTCGTCTTCGGAAACGCCGCGAGACCAAGCTCATCGAGCAGAGCTTTCGTCTCCAACGCAACCAGCCGGACCTGCGCGAAGTCGACGCCGGGGCCTGGATCGAAATCCACGCGAAGCTGATCCGGATGGTCGAGGTCGGCCGTGCGGACCGGGTGGGGATGGAGCTCGATGCAGCCGAGGTTCACGACCCAGGCAAGCCCGGCAGGGTTGTCGACGACGACCTCCTCGGCGGTACGGCCCGACGGAAAGGAGAGCGTCACGGTGCGGAGAAAAGGCGGCAGGTTGTCCGGCGCGCGCTTCTGATAAAAAGGTTCGGCGTCGGCGCCGTTGACGAAGCGCTTGAGCACGATCGGTCGGTCCGCAATGCCAGCCAGCGCGCCCGGAGCGACCGCAAGAAAGTAGCGGACGAGGTCGAGTTTTGTAAGCTGTACCTCGCGCGAGAAGTAGAGCTTTCCCGGATGCGAGACACGGACCTCGTAACCGTCGATAGAGAGGAGTTCGGCGTCGTCTGGCTTGGGCACGGGATTAGGGTACACCGCTGTGCATAGGATGAAACCGGCCGCTCCTCGCAGGGCCACAATATAGAGGGAGATTCTATGTTCAAGGTGATGGACCGGGCGCGGATTGCGGCTCCAGTGGAGCGGGTGTTTCTTCTGTCGACCAGCGTTCCCGTCGTCCAGATGACGTTGGCGATGAAGCCTGTGGCGGGCACGGGCGGCTGGCGGACTAACGGCCTGATTGTCGCGCAAGATACAGTCGAGTGGCGTGGCTGGAAGTTCGGCCTGCCGCAGATGCACACCAGCATTATCTCCGGGTATGAGGCGGGACGCTTCTTCCAGGACACGCAACTGCGCGGTCGCTTCGCCGAGTTCCAGCACGATCACCACTTCAAAGTCGTCGACGGCGTGACGGAGATCTGGGACGAAGTGCGATTTTCTCTTCCATTCGGATGGGCGGGCGCTCTGGTGGCCAGGCAGCTGATGGTTCCGGAGATCGCGGGGCTGGTGAAGCGGCGGTTCGCGCTACTAAAGGAGTTGGCCGAGGGCGAAGGATGGCGGCAGTATGTCAAGACGCCGAACTCCGCGTAAGCGCTGACGCTTCTGTTTACCGAATTGGAACAAAAAAAGAGTCGTCGGTGTCTAAGGTTGGTAGCCTGCTCGCAAGGCCCAACGAGGCTAACCCATGTTCGAAACTTCGCTGATGGAATCCGGCGGACAGATCAAGACCAAATCCAAGTACTGGATGATCGGGACGTTTGTCTTTAACGGCGCGATCCTGGCCACTCTGATTCTGATCCCGCTTCTCTATCCCGAGGC
>CAXTUR010000068.1:0-15213 GCA_964247455.1 uncultured Acidobacteriaceae bacterium
GATTGGTGGAGGTAGGGCGAAGGGGGGGGTATTACGGCGCGCCGGTGGAGGACGCGATCCTTATGCGGGTGCAGTTCGGTCGGTCACTCGACGCATGACCACGACCTGAGACTCAGGCACCGGGTGTCCGATATGGTCGCAGCAGCACCCTCTATAATAAAGCTCTATGGTTCGTGATGGATGGTTGTATGCCGCTGGGTTGCTTGTGGTGGCGGCGGCGCTTTGGTGGCTGACCAAGGGATCGCTGTTGGTGGCGATCCCGGTGCTCATGGCTGTGTTCTTTTTGTGGTTCTTTCGCGATCCGAACCGGGCGATCCCCGCGCTGCCGGGGCAGATCGTCTCGCCCGCCGACGGGGTGGTGACCGAGGCGGAGTGGATCGAGACGGTGAGCGGCGGACGGCTGCGGCTAAGCATCTTTCTAAATGTGTTTGACGTGCACGTGAACCGCGCACCGGTGGCGGGAACGGTCCGGCTGGTGGAGTACCGGCCAGGGCAGTTTGTAAACGCGATGAATCCAGAGTCGGTGCTGCACAACGAACAGACGCTGGTGCTGATTGAGGGCGACGGCGGCTATGAGATCGGCTTCAAGCAGATCGCAGGCCTCTTGGCGCGGCGCATCGTGACCTCTGTCAAAGCGGGCGACCGGGTAGAGCGCGGGCAGCGAGTGGGGCTGATCAAGTTCGGTTCGCGCGTCGACGTGCTGCTGCCAGCGGAAGCCAACCTGAAGGTGCGTACCGGGATGCGTGTGAAGGGCGGAGCTACGGTGCTCGCCGTGTTGCCGCAGCCGGGTGACGCGCTCGAACAGCACGAGGCGGCTTGATGGCGGAGGTCTCGCCAGAGCTTGCGTCTCCAGCCCGGCGGCGGCCCAGTCGTGGGATGTACGTGCTGCCGTCGGTGTTTACGGCGGGCAACATCGCGGCCGGGTACTATGCGATCACGCAGGGGATTCAGGGAACACTGGCGGACCATCATCCTTTTGACCGGGCGGCTCTAGCGATTGGGTTTGCCGTGCTGTTTGACGGAGTGGACGGACACGTGGCTCGGCGGACGCGCACCACGAGCGACTTCGGCAAGGAACTCGACTCGCTGGCGGACGTGATTACATTTGGCGTCGCGCCGAGCCTGCTGGCGTATATGTGGGGCTTTCGGATGTTGCCGCCGATGGCGAACGTGTTGGCTCGGGACCGCATTCTGCACTTCGGGGTCTTTGTCTGCTTTTTATTCTTAATTTGTGGTGCCTGCCGGTTGGCGCGGTTCAACATTAGCGTGAACCCGCAGCCGCGCAATCCCGGGCGGCCGGGGCAGAAGTATTTTGTGGGGATGCCGATCCCGGCGGGCGCTGGGGTGATCGCGTCGGTGATCCACTTCTTCAACGGCTCGCCGATTGACAATCCCTGGATCTCTGGGGTGTGGCTCTGCTTGATCATGGGCACGGGTTTTCTGATGGTGAGCAGCTGGCGATTCTGGAGCGGCAAGGAGATGAGCGCCAACGGGCGGCATCCGTTCCAACTGGTGGTCGTGGTCGCGCTGGTCGGCGCGCTGATCTTTATCTTTTCCGAGTGGTCGCTGATCTTGATCGCGCTGGGGTATTTGGTGTCCGGCGTGGTGGCGCGGCTGGCGTATTCGTGGACGCGGGAACGGCGCCTGGCGGGCCGATCAGCATAAGGAGTTTCGATGGTGAATGGTGTGGCGCGGGTTGGGATTGTAGGGGCATCGTCGCTGGCGGGGCGCGAGGTGGCGGATGTGCTGACGCAGTCGACCTTGGCGGGCGCGACGCTGGTGCTGCTCGATGACGAAGAGGCAGCCGGGCAGATGACGGCGGCGGGCGATGAGGCGGCGGTGATCCAGAAGCTCGATGAGAGCTCGTTTGAGGGGATGGACTTTGTCTTCTTCACGGGAAGCGCGGCGGTGGCGCGGACGCAGTGGCAGGCGGCGCGGAAGGCCGGGGCGAGCATCGTCGATCTGACGCATGCGCTGGAGGGCAAGACGGGTGTGCTGGTGCGGTCGCCCTGGATCGATGAGGCGCTCGGGAAGGCGGCGGTGGCGCCGGACCTGGGAACGCAGGCGGTGGTGGCGGCACATCCAGCGGGCGTGATGCTCGGGTTGATTGCGGCGCGGCTCGGAGCGAAGTTTGCGGTCACGGGTCTGGCGGCCACGGTGCTCGAGCCAATGTCGGAGCATGGGCAGGCGGCGATGGATGAGCTGCATCATCAGACGGTAAACCTACTGTCGTTCCAGTCGCTCCCGCGTGAACAGTACGACGCGCAGATCGCGTTCAACCTGCTGCCTTCGCTGGGGGAGGGCGCGAAGGTTGCGGCGGGGCAGGAGCGGATCGCGGCACAGTACGCGAAGCTGTCGGCGGGGCGGCTGCCGGAGCTTGCAGTGCAATTGGTCTATGCGCCCGTGTTTCATGGGTACACGGCTTCTGTGCTGGTGGATTTGGCTGAAGCGGCGACAGTGGAGGAGGTTGAGGCCGCGTTGGTTGGACCGCATCTCGATCTGGTGGCTGAAGGTTCCGATCCGCCGAGCAATCTGAGCGCGGCGGGGCAGGACGATGTGCTCGCGCAGGTGCGGGCGGCGTTTGCGGGGGAGCGCGGGCGGCGGTTCTGGGTGTGGCTGGCGGCGGACAATCTGAAGCTGGCTGCGTTGAACGCGGTGGCCTGCGCGCTGGAACTGCGTCGCCTGCGACCCATGGGATCGGTGCAGTAGCGCGTCGGGTATGCTGGAATCGATGCCCATCGATCCCATCGCTCTGACCAGAGATCTGGTAAACATCGAGTCCACCACGTACCACGAGGGTGTGGCGGGGGCGTTTCTGTACGACTTTTTAGGCGCGGAAGGCTATGCTGTCGAGCGGCAGGCGGTTTCACAGCCGGACGCGTTGACACCGGGTGTGGGCACGGGTGAGCGGTTCAACATCTATGCGGCGGAGGCAAGCGTGACGCCGGATGTAGTGCTCTCGACCCACATGGATACGGTGCCACCGTTCTTCAGCTGTACGGAGGACGACGAGTTTCTGTATGGACGCGGAACGTGCGACGCAAAGGGCATCATCGCGACCCAGGCGGCGGCGGCGGAGAGGCTACGCGCGGGCGGGGTAAAGGTCGGGCTGCTGTTTGTCGTTGGAGAGGAGCGCGACTCGGCCGGAGCAAAGGTGGCGAACGGTCTGGCGAAGGGGTCGCGTTTCCTCATCAACGGCGAACCGACGGATAATCGGCTGGCGCTGGCGACCAAAGGCGCGCTGCGGGTGGAGTTGCGGGCGAGCGGAAAGATGGCGCACTCGGCCTACCCGGAGCTGGGCGAGTCGGCCATCGACAAGCTGCTCGAAGCGTTGCACGACGTGATGGCCCTTAATCTGCCGGTTGAGCCGGAGATCGGACCGACCACGACGAACATCGGACTGATTCACGGCGGGCGCGCGCCGAACGTGATCGCCGACAAGGCGGAGGCGCATCTGCTTATCCGCACCGTGGGCCCCTCCGAGGTGGTCAAGCATCTGATCTTGAAGACGGTGGGCGACCGCGCCGCAGTGACCTTCTCGCTCGATCTGAGCTTTGTGCGGATGCGGAAAGTCAACGACCGTCCGACCATGATCGCCAAATTCGCGACCGACATCCCGACGCTGACGAACTGGGGTGAGCCGTTTCTACTCGGGCCGGGATCGATCCATGTGGCGCATACGCCGGACGAGCGGGTGTCGAAACGCGAGTTGCTGGAATGCGTCGACCTATATGTCGACTTGGCGACGGAGTTGGTGCGGGGCTAAGGACGATGGCCCTTCGCACGCGGGCGGTCACGATCCTGAGCAGCCTGCAGTGGACCAGGGGACTGCGAGCTGGGTTGGCGGTGTCGGTTGCGATGGCGGGGTGCCATCTACTCGGCAGACCGATGGGGTGGGCGGCGCTCGGCGGGTTTGAGGCGATCCTAGTCGATAATGGCGGCCCGTACCGGTCGCGGCTGGCAACCATGGGGACGCTGATGGCGGGCGGTACGGTGGGATGCGTGATCGCGTCGATGACTGCACCGCATCTAGTGTGGTCGTGCGTGGCGGCGGCGGCGTTCTGCTTTGCGGTGACGTTTGCGCGGGTGATGTCGCAGCCCATTGCGTCGACCAGTGTGATCATCCTGGTGATCTACTTTGCGGGCGTGGGCGCGGCGGAGCACACGTTCGCCGGCGCGTTGGGGAACGCGTTCGAGTTTGTGCTAGGCGGCGCGTGGGCGGCGGCGCTGAGCCTGGTGCTGTGGCCACTCGACCCATTTCGTCCAGCGCGGCTGGGGGTGGCGGGGTGCTACCAGATGCTGGCGACGTTTACGGCGGGATTGGCGTGGACGCGGCCGCATAGCGTGGAGCGGGAGGCCATGCGGTCGCGGACACACGCCTTTCAGCGGGCGATGCGGGTGAAGATGGAGGAGGCGCGGCGAGCGTTGGGAGCGACAGCGGCGCGGTCGTCCAGCCGGACGGTGCAGGCGCGGAACCTCACCGTGCTGCTCGAGACAGCGGACCTCCTCTTCGCAGAGACGCTGCGCTGGACGGAGCTCTTCGAGCGGGCGGACGATGCGGCGGCGCAAGCGGCGATGGGGGAAGCCGTCCACTGGCTGAGCGGAGGGGAGCGGGCGATCGCGGCGGGGTTGGCCCATCGTCCAGCGGATGGTGGAGCGTCGTTCGCGCCGGAGGGATCGCACTCCATGAAGTATGTGCGGGGTCGGGCAGCGGTGGCCGAGCGGCTGCGCCAGGAGAGCGGCGTCGTGGCGCATCTGGGGACGGACGAACAGGACGCGTTGCAGAACGTGGAGATCGCGTTTGAGGCCGTGCGGGCGGTTTGGAGTGGAAGCGAGCGGCGGGCGGCCTCGGTACTGCCGGACGAGCCGGAGCGGAGCGGTTTAGGCTGGGCGGCAAAGGTGCGGGAGGCGCTCCGGGCGAACTGGACGCGGGATTCGGTGATGCTGCATCATGCGCTGCGCGTGGCGATCGTGGCGGTGGTGGACCTGCTGCTGCTGCGCGTGGTGCATGTGCGGCATGGAACGTGGATGGCGACGGCGTCGATCATCGTGCTGCAGCCGTATGGATCGGCGGCGACGCGGCGTGGACTGCAGCGCGTGCTTGGGACGATCGCCGGCGGTGTGCTCGCGGCGGCGCTGGCTGCGTCTATCCATAACGAGGCCGTGACGATTGCAGTGATCACGTTTGCGTCGGTGATGGCTTTGGCGCTATATACGGTGAACTACGGCTGGTATGCGTTCTTTCTGACGCCGACGTTTGTGCTGATGAGCCTGCCGCATCTGCGTGACTGGCGCTATGCAGGGGTGCGCATGGGGACGACGATCGTGGGCGCGCTGGTCGCTGTGGTGGCGATGCGGGTGCTGTGGCCGCAGCAGGAGGAGGGACATCTACGTAAGCTGCTGGCACGTGCGGCTACGGCGGAGGCGGAGTATCTGCGGGCGGTGGTGCGGTTCTGGGCGGCTGGCGAGCAGAGCAGGCGCGAAGCCGAGCGGGCAGTGCTGGCTCCGGCGCGACGGGCCGCGGGGCTGCTGATTTTAGAGGCGGAGGAGACGCTTGATCGGCTGATGCTTGAGCCTAGCTTTGGCCGGCGGCATGGTGGGAGCGATCGCCGGATGGAGGCGCTGACATTTATCACGTACCTGCGACGGCTGATGCGGTCGGCAGGGATGCTGGCGTCGGTGGGGCTGCCTGAAGCACATGCTCGCATGGAGATGCTGGCCAAACGGCTGGAGAGATTGGGCGCTGAGCTATTGGGCGAGAGCGGAGTTGCGTCCGCCGATCGAGAAACGATTGCGGGAGAGGCGGCTTCGAAGAGCGTGGGGGAGCAACAGATGCAGCGCATGGTGCGACAGATGGGAATCCTGGAGAAGGCGGGTGCGGAACTCAGAGGGTGAGAAGGCCGGTGTCACGGCACCGGCCTTCTTGTTATTGGTCCATGCGCGTGAGGATCGGGCCAAGCAGGTAGGCCACGAAAAAGCCGCAGGACCAGACGATGGCCGATCCCCAGAGCAGGACCCGGCTGAGTTTGCCGACCTCGGCGCAGGTGGAGGGATCGTCCGCGTCGCACGTCTCGCCTTGTCGCACACGAGGCGCGATCCAATACGTCACGACGAAGCTCGTTACGATCAGAATGCCCGCGATGCCGAAAGTCCAGACCTTGTGCCGCGACAGGCTGACGAGCCACGGCGCGGCCGAGAGCAGGGAAGCAACCGTCGTCCCCATCCCCAGCAGGACGAGGACTGAGGGCAGCGCGCAGCAGAGCAGAGTGCTAAACGAGCTGAACAGGGAGAAGTAATTGAGCAGCGCGGCGCGATGGGCGCGTGGCGCGGGGGCGAGGGCGGAAGTCATTTGGCCTCCGCGACGGCCTTGTAGCGCAAGGTGTCGGAGACTTTACCCTTGGGTGCCTGGGGGAGGGTGCCCTCGACGGTGACCATCTTGCCAAGAAGCGCGGAGAGGTTGGAGCTGCCGGAGAGCGGGACGAGTGCATATCGATCGGGTGAGCCGGCGACTTCCAGAATGGGCGCGACGGGCGTACCGGACAGGTGACCTCTAACTACGATCTGGGCGTCTTTGTGGGTGAAGCCGTTTTTCTCGACGGCCTCGTTGAACTGGCTCATTGCAGCGGTGTTCCCTGCGGCGAGGGCGATCGAGACGAGGCCGGTGTTGAGGTAGACGTCGACGGTATTGACGCCCTGAATGCCTTTCATGGAGACGTGGATGGCATGGGCGCAAGGGGCGCAGTCCATGCCGAAGACGGTGAGCTTTACCTCTTTGTATTCGGCTCGTGCGGCGAGTGGAAGCAATGTAAATAGGCTGGCGATAGTGAGGATCTTCATGGATCTACCTTTCAGTGGGAGCTGGTGTGAGAGGAGTATTTGAGATAGCTGAAGTTGAGTGCGAAGCGGACGCGTTCGCGCTCGTAGAGGGTCTCGGAGACATCGCGAAAGAGTGGCCCCTGAACGCCGCCTTCGATGGCGATGTTCTTGTAGATGGCCAGGATGGATGGGCCTAGCCAGAGGGTGGTGGAGCGGCTGCTGGGAAGGTCGACGCCGCCCACGCGCATGGGACCGGTGCGCTCGCCAGTGAGCTCGGCAAAGCCACGGTAGTCCCACTGGTCGTAGCCGCGGCGCAGCTTTGCCGGACGATAGCCATAGGTGCCGCTCCAGGAAAGGGTGGCGGGGCGGCGGCTTTGCGCGGCTTCGGCGAAGCGGGTGTAGCCGACCCCCGCCCACAGGTACTGGCTGCGAGAGGCGAGGCCGGTGGCGAGGGTGCCCGCGACGCCGGGAGCGCGGTGGAGGGTAGAGCCGATGTCGGGCTGCGGGCCGGGGACGACCAGCCCGAGAGAGGCTGTCGATTCGCGGCGCTTACCGACGCTGGTGACGGAGTGGAGGAAGCGCCAGGAGGCTCCGGCGGACCATTCGCCGGTGGGCATGAGACGGCTTTCCGTGAGGCCGCCGCTGCCGAAGGTGGCGGGCAGAGCGAGATTGAGGGTGATGTGGGGGGTGAGCCCGTAGCCAAAGCCGGAGCCGGTGGAGAACTGCGTTCCGTGAGAACCGTTACGACCGAAGAGGCCTGTGTCGTAGCTCCACTCGCGGGCCGAGTTGACGGGCGTGGCATAGCTGAAGACGGGGCCGTGGTCGGCGGCGACGGCTGTAGCCGCTCCAAAGAGGGCACAGCTGAGAACCAGAAGGCGTTTCATGAATACTCCCAGATTGAAGGCAATGAGGCGCACACGCCGCTACTATTCCTAGCAGGGCGCAGGTCATTGGATCAGGAGCGAATCAGACGCGGAGGACGGTAGACCGGGCGGTTACGCGGCCGGGCGGAGGATATTCTTCCGGAATGTGCGACAGGCGCATGGAGATGGCTGCCTGCACGGGAGCAGGCAGGGCATATTGAGTAAGGACAACCCACTGCATTCCCGGTACGTGCGGGGATGTGGCTAGCTGGGACAGGTGCGCCATGTGGACCTGGGTCTGGCAGCACTTCATGCCCGCCATCTCACCGCACTGGCCCTGCATCGTCTTGCAGCAGGCGCGCTCTTCTGGAGTGAAGCTGGCGCTTGTCGCGCAGGCAAACGCCGGTACAACTGCGGCGAGCAGAAGGAGGAGGGCCATGTAGCTGGCGATGCGCCGCACATTTTCAAGTATAGTCCTCTCGCTGTTGTAGATTATGGTTTCGGCGCGGAAACGTATGACGGATGCTTGTTTCGTTTGCCGTGGTATGCTCCGGCCATCATGAAAACTCTTGCGTTGGGATGGTTTGGAGCGGCGTTGTGCTTGGGTGCGATGTCGGGGCAGACGCTGGCTCCTATTGAATCGGCAATGGTGCGGGCGGTGGATGCGGAGAATGCGGCGGCGGTGGCGTTGCTGGAGAAGATCGTCGACATCAACAGCGGGACAATGAACCTCGCCGGGGTGGTGGCGGTGAAGGATGTGATCGCGCCGCAGCTGGAGGAGCTTGGCTTCAAGGTGACCTGGAACCCGACAGAGGCAGTGGATGGGCGCGCGGGGGATTTGGTGGCGGAGCACCGGTGTCTGGCGGAGACGGGGAGGTGCGGCAAGCGGATGCTGCTGATTGGGCATATGGATACGGTGTTTGAGCCGTCGAGCAAGTTTCAGCGTTACGCGATCGTGCCGGGAACGAACGGGAATGTGGCGACCGGGCCGGGCGTCTGCGATATGAAGGGCGGTCTGGTGGTGATGCTGTCGGCGTTGAAGGCGATGAAGGCGGCGGGCGCGCTGGATGCCGCCGAGATCACGATTGTGCTGAGCGGCGACGAGGAGGCGCACGGCGAACCGGTGGAGGTGAGCCGCCGGGACATGATCGCGGCGGGCAAGCGGGCGGATGTAGCGCTGGAGTTTGAGAACGGCTCGCGCTTTCCCGGACCAGGGGGCGGCAAAGACATGGTGCGGATCAGCCGGCGGAGTTCGCTGAGCTGGAAGCTCGAAACGACCGGGGTGAGTGGGCACTCGTCACAGATCTTCAACGATCACTTCGGCTATGGAGCGGTGTACGAGCTGGCGCGGATTCTGGACGAGTTCCGGCGGGAGCTGCCGGAGAAAGGGCTAACCTTCAACGTGGGCCTGGTGCTGGGCGGCGCGACGGTGGCGGAGGACACGGCAAAGACGGGCGGCACCGCCACTGGGAAGAGCAATGTGATTCCGCCAGTCGGGTTGGCGAAGGGCGACATTCGGACGCTCTCAAACGAGCAGACTGACCGCGTCGAGGTGAAGATGCGGGCCATCGTCCGTGACCACCTGCCGAAGACGGGCGCGGTGATCGAGTTTGGCGAGGGCTACCCGGCAATGGCTGAGACGGCGGCGGCGCATGGGCTGGTCGATCAGCTCAACGCGGTGAACGCGGCGTTGGGTTTGCAGCCGCAGGAGGTGATGGACCCGATGCTCGGAGGCGCGGGGGACATTGCGTTTGTCGCGCCGTATGTTCCGGCTGGTCTGGTGGGTGTGGGCGCGATGGGCGACGGCGCTCATGCGGAGGGCGAGACGGTGTTGCTGGACTCGCTGCCGAAAGAGGCCAAGCGGATGGCGCTGCTGATGTACCGGCTGTCCGAGGCGAACAGCCTTAGACTTGTTCCATGATTACCGATCTGGTTGAGGGAACATTTGACGCGCTGATCTTCGATTGCGATGGGACGCTGGTGGATACGGCGGGCGCGCATCTGGCGGCGCTGCGGGTGGGGCTGACTGAGCACGGGCTGGCGATGTCGGACGAGTTCTACTACCCGCGTTCCGGGCTGACGCCACGGGCGCTGTTCGACGACTATGAACGGGAGCTGAAGCGTCCGGTGCCTCGGGCGGAGGTGTTGGCGCGGTATGCTGTGTCGTTCAAGGAGGGGTTGCACCTGTTGGAGGAGATCTCTGTCGTGGCGGTGGTGGCGCGGGCGTGGAAGGGGCGCGTGCCGATGGCTGTGGCCTCGAACGGGCAGCGCGGCAATGTAGAGGCTTCCTTGCACAACACGGGGTTGTTGAGCCTGTTCGATCTTGTGGTGGTGGCTGCCGACGTGGCGACTGGGAAGCCGGCCCCGGACATCTTTCTTGAGGCGGCCCGGCGGCTGGGCGTGCGTCCGGAGCGGTGTGTGGTGTTTGAGGATACGGATGAGGGATTGCAAGCGGCGAGCGCGGCGGGGATGGACGGGCGCGATATACGGGAGGTTTGGCGGCCGGGGTGGAGGCGTTAGCCTTCAGGGCGGTGCGTTACTCTAAGCACATCGCAACGACAGAGTTCAACAACGATTTGTACCTTGTGGTTCTACCAATTATCAGCCTGCCCAACCAGCTTTGGGAAGACGGAGCAGGTGCTCACCCTGATGCCGGACAAGAACCAGGCGACGGCGTTCTTTCCCGACGAAGTGGGCAATTACCTGACGATCTTCAAGAATCGGGCCGAGCATCTGCAAGGCGGTCACGTGACGGGCTACGACTTTGAAGAAGAGATCACCAGTTCCGGACGTGTGCTGGTGCGGGTAACGCAGAATGTCTAAAGAGCGGCTACACGCCCGCGATTGACGATTACGGAGTATCAGGACCTCGGCAACTTCTTCAAAAGCCTGATTGATCGCTCCAACTTGCGTTGGGCGATTGTCGCGGCAGGCACGGCGGCCATTCTGGACATCCTGCATCTCGCCTGGTTAGCGCCAAGATTCATCTTCAAGTTCTACGGGCCACTCCTTACAGGCGGGTGAGATAGGCGACGATCTCGGGGCTAGTCCAGTTCTGGGCGGAGACGAACTTGCGGCGGAGGATGCCTTCTCGATCGATGATGTAGGTCTCGGGGATCTGTGCGGTGCCGTAAAGGGCGTTGACCTTGCCGTCAGGATCGCGGACGGTGGAGAGATGGACGGCGTGGCGGGCGAGGAAGGCGCGGTAGACGGCGTCATCCTGGTCGAGCGAGACGGCGACGATCTTGAGGGTGGGCACCTGCTGCTGGAGGGCGAGGAGGCTGGGGAGCTCTTCGACACATGGGGCGCACCAGGAGGCCCATAGGTTGAGCAGCACGACTTGGCCGCGCAGGCTGGCGAGATTGATGGTTTGGACGCCGTCCGTGGTGGTGAAGGCGGGGGCGGGCTTGCCGATGTTGGTAGGGTGCGAGCCGCGTTCGCAGCCGGCAGTGAGAAGAAAGAACAGGCAAAGACAAAAGAAGCCGCAGGTCCTTCGACTGCGCTCAGGATGACAGGCTTTGTAGATGCGGGAGAGTCGGTGCACGGAGAGCCTCTGGTTTCTATAATACGAAGCTGTGGCTACGGATGGTGGGGTTGAGTTATCGGTGATTGTGCCGGCGCGGGATGAGGCGCGATCGCTTCCGGCGTGTCTGGCGACCTTGGTGGGGCAGAGTGAGCCGGGGTTTCTGCTGGGAACGCAGTGGGAGCTGATTGTCATCGACGACGCATCAACGGATGGAACACGCGGCATTGCGGAGGGGTTTGCGGGCGTCACGGTGATGGCGGCGCCTGCGCTGGACCTGAGCGAGCACGGAGGGTTTACGGGGAAGAACAATACTTGCTGGGCGGGAGCGCAGGCGGCGCGGGGGAGTTGGCTGCTGTTTACGGACGCGGACACAGTACATGAGCCGGGGGATCTGTCGCGGTCGCTGCGGGAGGCCGAGCGCCATCGGACGGCGCTGCTGTCGTACTCGCCTCGGCAGATCGTCGGCGGGCTGTGGCAGCGAGCGGTCATGCCGCTGGTGTTTTCCGAGCTGGCGAGTGTCTATCCTTTGCGGCAGGTGAATGATCCGGGAAGCCGGCTGGCGGCGGCGAACGGGCAGTATCTGCTGGTGGAGCGGGAGGTCTACTTTGCCGTGGGCGGGCACCGGGTAGTGGGGCGCGAGGTGCTGGAGGATGTGGCGCTGGCGCAGAATGTGAAGCGGAGCGGCCGGGCGATCCGCTTCCGATATGCGCCGGAGGCGTTGGCGACGCGGATGTACTGGACGACGGGCGAGATGATGGAGGGCTGGCGGAAGAACCTGGCGGTGCTGATGCCATCGCCGATTGCGCTGGCGGTATGGCGGGCGCTGGACTTTGCGCTGTTCTTTGGGCTGCCGGTAGCGGCGATGCTGGTTCCGCCGAAGATCCCGTACCAGGGTGTGGTCTTCTTTTTGCTTTGGGTAAGGACGGCGTTCCGGTTCTATAACCGGGTGATGCGGGCGCATTTTCCGGCGGGAGATACCGTGTTGTCCGTGGTTGGGCTGCCACTGTTTTGCTATCTGCTGGTGCGGAGCGTGATCGATCACAGGATCAACAAAGAGGTGCGATGGAAAGGACGAAGCTACAAGGCTGGCGCGTTATGAATCGATCTGGTTGGCTGCACGTCGAAAGATCGAACGGCGAGAGCAAACCGCAGTTCCTTCGACTCTGCGGATCACGGTGAGGCGGTGAGCCGCTTCGCTCAGGATGACAGACGGTTAGAACGGAGAACGATGATCTTTTTAACACGCAAGGCGGAATTTTCGGCGGCACACTTCTACTGGGTGGAGGCTTGGACGCCGGAGGAGAATGCGCGCGTCTTCGGAAAGTGCGCGAATCGCAACGGCCACGGCCACAACTACACGCTGGAGGTGACGGTCGCGGGGGAGATCGATCCGGTGTCGGGATTTGTGGTGGACCTGAAGGAGTTGAAAGAAATCCTGGAGCGTGAGGTGGTGAGCGTCTACGATCACCGGCACTTAAACACGGAGGTGCCGGAGTTCGCGGCTGTTGTCCCGACGACGGAGAACATTGCGGTGGCGATCTGGCGCCGTCTGGACGGAAAGATCCTCCATGCAAAGCTGCACCGGGTGCGGGTGTACGAGATGGCGGACCTGTTTGCGGACTTCTATGGTGAGGCATGAGGGCCTATCTCTCGCGCCGGTACCGCTTCAGTGCGTCGCATCGCCTCCATGCGGAGAGCTATACGGCGGAACAGAACCGGGCCGTCTTCGGCAAGTGCAATAACCCGCACGGGCATGGGCATAACTATGTGGTTGAGGTAACGTTTGGCGGCCAGGTGGATGCGGTGACTGGCATGGTGTGCGATCTTGGCGCGTTGGATGGCTTCGCGGGAGATCGGCTGCTGGCACGGTTCGATCATCAAAATCTGAACACCTTAGCGGAGTTTGCCGAAGTGGTGCCAAGTACGGAGAACCTGGCTGTGGTGGTGCATAGGATCTTTGCCGAGTTCGACAGGGCGGAGTTGGTCAATGTCCATGTAGAGGAGACGGGGAATAATTCGTTCGACTATGCGGGCGCGTGATGATACGAACGGAAATAGGTTCCTCCACTTCACCGCGGAATGACAGAAGAGAAAGAGGTACGACCATGGCAAGTGCGACCGTTCTGGAAGGGGTAACGCTGGGTGAAGCTACGACGCAGGAGATCTATCGCGAGTTGATCGCCCGGATTGGCGAAGATCCCAGCCGCGATGGTCTGCTGCGGACGCCGGAGCGGGTGGAGAAGTCCATGGCCTTCCTGACGCGGGGTTACACGCAGGACGTAGGCGCGGTGCTGCATGACGCGCTCTTCGACGTGGACTATGACGAGATGGTGATGGTGAAGGACATCGAGTTTTACTCCACGTGTGAGCACCATCTGCTGCCGTTCTTCGGTAAAGCGCATGTGGCGTATGTGCCCAACGGAAAGGTGATTGGGCTCAGCAAGATTCCGCGGCTGGTCGATGTGTTTGCGCGCCGACTGCAGGTGCAGGAACGGCTGACCAAGGAGATCGCCGAGGCGATTACGGACGCGATCCATCCGCAGGGTGTCGGGGTGGTGCTTGAAGCATCGCACCTGTGCATGATGATGCGCGGGGTGGAGAAGCAGCACTCATCTACGGTGACCTCGGCCATGCTCGGGGTGTTTAAAACGCAGCTGCAGACGCGGAATGAGTTCTTGTCGCTGGTGCGGCGGACGGGTAGCAGTTTGTAAAACGAAAAGGCAGATTCCTCCGCTGCGCTGCGGAATGACAGACGGGGTGCAAAGGGCGGGAAGCAGCCTATAGGCTGGCCTGTACTCTGGGTAAATGAACGGATTGTTGGTGTTGGACAAGCCCGCCGGGGTGACCTCGCACGACTGTGTGGCGATGGTGCGGCGGGTGACGGGGGAAAAGTCGGTCGGGCATCTGGGGACGCTGGATCCGATGGCGACAGGCGTGTTGCCTCTACTTCTAGGCAAGTACACAAGGCTGGCGCAGTATTTTGCCCAGGCGGAGAAGGCGTATACGGGGACGGTCCGGTTTGGCTGGGCCACGGATACGTTCGACGCGGAGGGAGAACGGGTAGGCGAGGTTCGGCCGCTGGAATTGGGCTTAGAGGAACTGCGCGGGCTGGCGGGACGGTTCCACGGCGTGGTGGACCAGATGCCGCCGGTGTTTTCGGCGAAGAAGATCGGCGGGGTTCCGGCCCATAAGCTGGCACGGGCGGGGGCGGAGGTGCCGGTAAAGCCCGCGCGCATCACGATCCATGCATTCGAGCTGCTGTCGCTCTCAGGCGAGGTCGTGAGTTTCGCGATGACGGTAAGCGCGGGCGGCTATGTGCGGTCGGTTGCACAGGAGATGGGTGTGCTAGCGGGTTGTGGAGCGCATCTGGCATCGCTGCGGAGGGTGCGGGCGGGTGCGTTCTCGCTCAACGATGCGATTCAGTTGGAAGAGTTGAAGGGCTTGGTGGGACGGGTAGCGGAGATTGAGGCGCGGTTGCCACACCCCAGGACGCTGCTGCCGGAGATGCCTTCAGTGACGGTGGATGAGCAGACGGCTGGACGGATTCGGAACGGGATGCAGGTGAATTTGGCGGAGTTCTCGCAGGCAGCGCTGGTGAAGGTTTTTACGAGTCCGACGGAGATGCTGGCAGTGGTAAAGCGGGTGGCGGGGACGCTGATGCAGCCGGTGGTGGTGATGGGGTGATCGCTGGCGATGAACTATCCTCCCACCCTCACGACGATAAAACTGTTCTGAGGTTGGGGCACCCGGTTCTATGTCCTTATTTGGGGAGCAGGGGTTCGATGGCGGAGAGGATGTTTTTGGCGACGATCTGATTGCCTTGGGCGGTGGCGTGGATGTTGTCGCGCTGCATCATGCCGGGAACGCCGTAGACGTCTTTGAGGAGGAAGGGGAAGACGGGGACCTGGTACTTTGCGCCGAGCGCGGGGTAGGTGGCGATGAACTGGTTGACGTAGTCGGGGCCGTAGTCGGGCGGGAGGATGATGCCAGCGATAAGGATCTTTGCGC
>CAXTUR010000069.1:0-603 GCA_964247455.1 uncultured Acidobacteriaceae bacterium
GGTAAGGAGTAGAAACGCCCGGTGGGAGGATATTCATGGTGGCGGCGTAGGCCCCGATGGCGGCGGCGTAGATCCAGGGGAGGCCTTGTTGGACGGCGAAGTCGTTGAGGAGGAAGCGGGTTTCGAAGTTGTCTGTGCCGTCAAGGACGATGTCTGCGCCGGTTAGAAGTTCGGCGATGTTGGTTGGGGTGAGGTCGGCGATGTGGGCGTGGACGGTGACGGACGAGTTGATGAGGGCGAGGTGGCGGCGGGCGGCTTCGGCTTTGGGAAGGGCGTCTCGGGCGTCGGCCTCGTCGTAGCGCATCTGGCGCTGGTCCCGCACGGGCCGGCCGGCGTGGAGCCGCGGGACCTCAGGCGTCACATCGGGCCGGGTCAAAACCTTATAGATATAGTCCACCAGCTGCGTGAAAGGCCCGCTTTTGCGGTCGCGCGGATGGGTCAGGGTGACCTTGAAGTCCGTGCGAACCCGGCCCGGGTTGCGCCCCAGCACGATGATGCGGTCGGCCAGCAGCACCGCTTCTTCAATATTGTGGGTGACGATGAAGATGGACTGCGTGGGAATGGTCTTCTTGGCCCAGAGCTCCAGGAGCTCGGATCGCAGGT
>CAXTUR010000069.1:613-14849 GCA_964247455.1 uncultured Acidobacteriaceae bacterium
CGAGGTGGCGGCGGGCGGCTTCGGCTTTGGGAAGGGCGGCTCGGGCGTCGGCCTCGTCGTAGAGCATCTGGCGCTGGAGGTTGGAGGGCTCGACGAAGTCGCGATCGATGAGCGTGAGGGTGCCGACGCCGGCTCGGGCGAGGAGGGAGGCGGCGGCGGCTCCGGTGGCTCCGCAGCCGACGATGGCGGCGTGGGAGGCGGCTAGGCGGCGCTGGCCTTCGGGTCCGATGGGGGGAAAAAGGATTTGGCGGGAGTAGCGAAGGTCTGGGTCGATGGGGCTAGGCACGGGTTCAGTATAGAGAAGGGTTGAGGAGGGGAGGGGGATGCAGGTTCCCAGCGGGAATGACAAACAGAGGGGCAAGGGCAGAAGCAGATTCCTCCGCTTCGCTGCGGAATGACAGACAAGGGCTGCGAATGACAAAGAGGACTGCCCACTCTGGACGGCGACATGGCATCTGGTTTGGGGCTGCACTGACCGGAGCAACTCTTTCCGCATCCAAAGCGTGGATCGATCATCGAGGGTACTCGGGTGAGGACTCGCCGGGCGAAGAAGATTGCCATAGACTGAGGAGCGGAGGGGTGTTCGTGGGCCTGGAGGCGCTGAGGGAGTGTGAGGGCCGGCGGGCCGAGTGGCGACGCCGGTGCTGCGTGAGCGCGTTGGTTCTCGTATTGTGGATGGCTGGGGTACGAGGAGCGGCGGGGCAGGAAGGGGTACCAGCCTCGTCGACGCCGGTGCCGACTGTGCCGGGTGGCAAGCCGGGGGTGGTGCCAGACGCGGCTGTCCAGCAGGCGGGGGCAGCTACGGGGCAGAATGGGGCTACGCCGACAGTCACGAAAGAGGAGAGTCTGCCGGGGGTTGCGCCACTGGCGAAGACGGTCTGGGCCTACCGCGGGGTACCGGTCGATAAGGTGGAGTTTAGCGGGGTGACGTTCGACGCGGCGGATACGCTGCCAAGCGAGTTGACGCAGAAGGCGGGTGAGCCGCTGGACCCGCAGAAGGTACGGGACAGCCTCCGGCGGCTGTTTGCGAGCGGACGCTACCGGGACATCGATGTGCGGGCGGTGCAGAACGGGGCTGGATCGAGTGGGGGGCTGACGCTGGTGTTTGCGGGAACGCCGCGCTACTACGTGGGCCGGGTGGTGATCCTGGGGGTGAAGAACGAGCGGCTGACATCGCTGCTGGAGTTTGGGTCGAAGCTGGAGCCGGGAACGGCGTTTCGTAAGGGGGCGCTGGAGGCAGGTGAGGCGGGAATTCGGCAGGTGCTGATCCAAAACGGGTACTACCAGCCGGCGGTGAAGTCGATCCAGCAGCGGGACGAGGCGAATCAGCAGATTAACGTGACGTATACGGTTGCAGTGGGGCCGCAGGCGCGGGTAGGCGACATTGCGATAGATGGCAAGGACGCAGGGATTACGGAGAAGGAGTTCCGCAAGAAGGGCAAGCTGAAGCGGAAGACGCGGGTGACACGGGATACGACGAGCGACGCGCTGACGAAGCTCGGGGCGGAGTTCCAGAAGAAAGACCGGCTGGAGGCGAGCATAACGCTCGAAGACTCGAAGTATGACCCAGCGAAGCAGCAGCTGAACTATAAGTTTTCGGCGAATCAGGGACCGGTGGTGAAGGTGGTAACGGAGGGGGTGAAGTTCTCGAAATCGCGGCTGCATCTGCTGGTACCGATCTTTCAGGAGGGGACGATCGACAATGACCTGCTGAACGAGGGGACGCACAATATCAAGGAGTACATGGAGCAGGCGGGCTACTTCGACGCTGCGGTTGAGGTGAAGGTAGTCGGGGAAGATACGCCGAGTGAGCGGGTGGTGTACTCGGTGGATAAGGGGAATAAGCATAAGGTGGTTTTGGTGGCGTTGCAAGGTAACAAATACTTCGACACTGAAACATTGCGGGAGCGCATGAAGGTGCAGAAGGCTGACTTGTATATCCCGAGCGGTCGCTACTCGCCGGCGCTGATGTCGTCGGACGAAAGCTCGATCCAATCGCTGTACCGGGCAAACGGGTTTAATGAAGCGAAGGTGACGTCGAAGGTAACGGACGTGGATGGCCGCAACGGCAAGCAACTGAAGTTTGCGGAGGTTCGAGTTACAGTGACGATCGTTGAGGGGCCGCAGCAGAAATTTGGGGAGATCAAGCTAACGGGGATTGGCGCGGGCCGAGAGAAAGATGTGAAGCCGCTGCTGAACGCGCAGACGGGGCAGCCGTTCTCGCTGATTACGCTATCGGGCGACCGGGACGCGATCCTTAGTTATTACGTGAGTAACGGGTTTGACCAGGCGCGGATCGAGATCAAGCAGACGAAGGAGACGGCGGACCCGACGCGGACGGATGTGACATTGAACGTGATCGAGGGGCAGCAGGTATTTATCGACAAGGTGCTGCTTTCGGGCGTGGCGCGGACGAAGCCGAAGCTGGTGCAGGATCAACTGCGGGTGCATGATGGCGAGCCGCTGGACCAGA
Organism: uncultured Acidobacteriaceae bacterium; assembly: GCA_964247455.1. Classification (GTDB taxonomy): domain Bacteria; phylum Acidobacteriota; class Terriglobia; order Terriglobales; family Acidobacteriaceae; genus Edaphobacter. Next base: position 3,087 of record CAXTUR010000069.1, read on the forward strand.
GCGGGCTGCTGGAGACGCAGCGGAACCTGTATAACCTTGCGCTGTTCAATGAGGTAGTGGCAGCGGTGCAGAACCCGGCGGGCGATGCGCCCCGGAAGAACGTGCTGGTGCAGGTGACGGAGGCTCGGCGTTGGGATGTGACGTATGGGTTTGGGTTTGAGGCGCAGACGGGCACGCCCTTAAATTCAGGAACAATCTCTCCAGCGTCAGCGGCGCTCCTAGGTGCCAACGCTCCTGCGGCCAATCCGCAAAACGGCAGCGCCGGGGTAAGCCCGCGAGTCTCACTCGATGTATCGCGAATTAACTTGCGCGGAACGGACGAGTCGCTGACGCTGCATACAACGTACGGCTTGTTGGAAAAAGTCGCGACACTGAGCTTCACCAATCCGCACCTGCTGGGGCATCCGTCGCTGACGGCTTCGGTGTCGGGCGGGTACTCGAATGTGCAGAATATTACGACGTTCCAGGCGTCGACGTTGCAGGGTGATTTTCGGCTGACGCAGAGGGCGAGCCGCAAGGACACGTTCATCTACGACTTTCAATACCGGCGTGTGTCGCTGGCGAACCTCGAGGTTTCGGCGAACTTGATCCCGCAGCAATCACAGCCGGTGCGGATCGGTGGGCCAGGGTTAACCTGGTTCCACGACACGCGCAGCCCCAGTCCGCTGGACGCAACGAAGGGGTCGTACACGTCCGTGCAGGAGTTCTTCGCAAACGGGAAGTTCGGGTCGCAGACGGACTTCAACCGGGTGGACCTAACGAACTCGACCTACTATCGTTTCGGGAAGAAGAACTATGTATTGGCACGGAACACACGGATCGGCTTTGAGAACGCGTTTGGGGCTAATCCAAATATTTCGACCGATCCGACTTCACCTTGCTATGGAACGCTGCTGGCGGCGAATCCGAGTTGCAACGCAGTGCCGCTGCCGGAGCGCCTCTACGCGGGCGGAGCAACCTCGCATCGCGGCTTCGGAATCAACGCGGCCGGACCGCGCGATTTGCAGACTGGCTTTCCTGTAGGGGGATCGGCGGCCTTGGTGAATACGGTGGAGTTGCGGCTTCCTCCGCCGACGTTGCCCGTGGTGGGGAACAGCGTGTCGTTTGTGGTATTTCACGACATGGGGAACGTGTTTCGGAACGTAAGCGACATGTTCCCGAGCATTGGGCGGTTTCATCAGTCGACCAGCAAGGACACGTGCAGCCCGGTGGATGCAAACGGAAATCTGAAGCCTGTTGCGGTTGGGACATGCGACTTCAACTACTTTTCGCACGCACTCGGATTAGGGGCGCGGTATGCGACGCCGGTGGGGCCGATCCGTGTGGATTTAAGTTACAACCTGAATCCGCCATATTATCCGGTGATTTACGACTTTAATGGAAGCAATCCGTATCTAGGCCAGGTCTCGCACTTTAACTTTTTCTTCAGCATAGGGCAGAGTTTTTGATGATGAGCGCGCGGGCAGTGACGGTGCGGGATATGCCGGGCCTTCAGCCCTCTGGGTGGCCGTGTGCGCGTACCTGGGCCTTCGGCCCAGGCTATTATGTGGCGGGCCTTTGGCCCTTGATATTTGTGTCGGCGATGCTGCTTGGCGGGCGAATGATGGTGGCGCAGACGGCTGTGGTCGAGCCTGCCCAGAGTAGCGCGGAGCCGGCTGTTGTTCCGGCACCGGGTGTGGTGATGGACCAGGTAGTGGCGGTGGTGAACGGCGATCTGGTGCTCGAGAGCGACATCGACGAGGAGCGGCGGATGGCGGCGTTCCAGCCGTTTACGGATAAAACGGTGGCGTTCTCGCGGGACAAGGCGATTGACCGGCTGGTGGATCGGACACTGATTCTGCAGCAAGCGAAGATACAGCCGGAGGCGGCGGTGACGGACGCGGACGTAAACGCGGAACTGGCGACGGTGCGCAAGGACATCCCGGCGTGCAAGAAGGAGTATGACTGCGCGACGGACGCGGGCTGGCAACGGTTTATCGCGGCGCAGGGATTTACGCAGAGCGAGCTGACCGACCGATGGCGGGAGCGTATGCGGGTGCTGCGCTTTATCGAGCAGCGCTTCAAGATGGGGATACGGATTACGCCGGTGGAGATCAAGGCGTACTACGACAAGACGTTGCTGCCGGAGTACGCGAAGCAGAAGGCCGCGCCGCCGAAGCTGGATACGATCTCGAATTGGATACAGGAGATTTTATTGCAGCAGCAGGTGGGGGCTTTGTTGGAAGACTGGCTGACTTCGTTGAAGGCGCAGGGCAGCGTGCGGATGATGAAGGCCGGGGAGGTGCAGCCTTGAGCGCGGCCTCTCAGCAGCCTGTGGTGCGGTCGTGGTTTGCACGGATCGCGCGGCCTGTGGCCTGGACGCTGCTGGGCTTGTTTCTGCTGGTCTTCGTGGTGCTGGCGGGGGCGGCCTGGTACACGACGACGGCGGATTTCCAGCGGCGCGTCGGCAAAGAGGTCGTCAGTGTCATCGAGGATGCGACCGGCGGGCGGGCGGAGCTCGGGAGCATTCAGTTCAACCTATGGCATCTGGCGGTAGATGCGCGGGGCTTGGTGATCCATGGGACAGAAGGGCCAGGCCAGGCTCCCTACCTGGCGGCGGACCGGCTGCTGGTGCGCGTGCAATTGCTGAACCTGCTGGGACGCTGGACGGGCGGAGCGGCTGCCTCGCATGTGGGATTGAATCTGCTGCGGGTGGAGCATCCGCAGGTGCATTTGATTATCGACAAGGAGGGAAAGACGAACCAGCCGGTGCCGAAGCATCCAAGCACGAGCACGGAGCCGGTGATCGACACGCTGCTCGACCTGAAGGCGCATGAGGTGGAGCTGGTGGACGGTGTCGCGCTGGTGAACGACCGGGCGATCCCGTTCGATCTGGCGGCGAAAGAGCTGAACGCGCAGGTGCAATACCTGGCGAAGACGGACCGGTACGGGGCGACGATTGACCTGGCGGATTTACGGACGAAGATGCAGAAGGAGCCGGAGGCCGAATCGAAGCTGCATCTGGTGGCTCAGGTGGGCCGGGACGCGGCGGAGTTGACGAGTTTTGAGCTGCATACGGGCGCGACCTCCATGCTGACAGCGTCGGGGTCGCTGGAGCACTTCGCGCAGCCGACGTGGCAGGCGAAGGTGACGGGCGCGCTGGAGCTGAAGCAGATTTCGGTGCTATCGGGATTCGACGGGCTGAACGCGGGGACGGTCGATCTGGACCTCGGCGGGCATAGCTGCGGGACGGCTCCGGCGGAGGCGCAGAAGAAGCCGAGTTTCTTTGAGCGGGAGCGGTCACGTCTGGGACGGAAGCCCGCGCCGCCGAGCGCGAAGGTGTTGCCGCCCGACCCGGATTGCGAGAAGGGATATCTGCTGGTCGGGTCAGCGAAGTTGCATAACGCGGCGTATGCGGACGCGAATGTACGATTGCGGGCGGTGAACGGCGGGGCGGAGGTGCGGATCACGCCGACGGAGCTGCTATTCAACGCAATTACGGGAGCGCTGGCAGAGGGTGGAAGCGCGACGGGCGATCTGCGAATCGAGAACTGGCTGGGCGAGGTGCCGGCGAGTGCGCCCGCGAAGTCGCCGACGGTGACGGGAGCGGCCACGACGGCGAACAAGACGGCGATGGCGGTGGGTGCGGCCGCCCCGGTGACGGACACGAATCTGTCGCAGGTGCAGCGGGCGCATGCGTATCTGACGGCGACGGCGAACAAGATCGGGCTGCGGACCATCATGGACATCACCGCGCCGAAGACTACGGGTGACCTGGGGTTTGACACGGCGATCTCCGGGCCGATCAAGGCGGAGTGGGGTGGACCAGCGACGGAGATCGCGGACACGGTGCAGGTGGACGCGGACTTGAAGTTGACGCCGACCGGGGTGCGGCGCAAGGGTGCGCTGTCAGACATTCCGGTGAGCGGGACGGTGCAGGGGCACTACGACGGCAAGACAGAGGTCGTGAATCTGAAGCAGGTGGATGTACATACGCCGGGGTCGTCGCTGGTGGCGAGCGGGGTGCTCGGGGTGGCGAAAGGCGACCGGCTGACAGATCTGCGGGCGGATTTGTCGGTGCGGGACTTGAGCGAGTACGACCAGCTGTTGCAGACGGTGGGCGTGGCGAGCAACGGCAAGAAGGGGGTGGCCGCGCTGCCTGTAGTGCTTCATGGATCGGTGCAATTCAACGGGACGGCGCGGGGAGCGCTGGCGAACCTCGATCTGAAGGGCCATCTGCAGGCTGGCGGTGTGGAGTACAAGCAGGGAACGACGGACGTGCAGGTGGACTCTCTGGTGGCGGACGCGGAGTACTCGCCGCAGTCGGGGCTGGCGGTGGCGACGTCGACGATCAAGCGCGGGACCGCGGTGCTGAATGTGACGGGAGCGGCGAAGCCTCGGCGGGTGGTCTCGCGGCGTGGCGCGGTGACGTATGTGTGGGACGACGGGTCGTCAATCGACGCGAAGGTGCAGCTGGCGAACGCGCAGCTGGTGGATGTGCTGCAGCTCGCGGGGCAGGCGACGGTGCCGGTTACGGGAACGCTCTCGGTGAACGGGGATGTGGCCGGGACGCTGAAGAATCTATCCGGCGGCGGGCAGGCGACGCTCGTGAACGGCGTGGCGTATGGCGAGCCGTATGAGTCGGCGGTGGTGACGGCGACGGTGAAGGGGCAGGACATCGAGGCTAGCAGCGTCACGCTAAAGCTGCACGGGATGCAGCTCGCGGGGAACGGCGGGTACGACCTCCAGACGCAGCACCTCCATGCACACGTCGAGGGCAATAATCTGCAGCTGTCAAAGTTTGCAACGGTGCAGAAGGCGGGCTCGCCAGTAGATGGGACGCTAAACATCGTGGCGGACGCGAATGGGACGGTGGCGGAGCCGGGGCTGAAGGCAAATCTGCGGCTGGCGAACCTGACGATGAACGGGGCCGCTCTGGGCGAGATCGCGGCGGATGTGCACAGCGAGGGTAAGGTCGTCAGCTATACGGCGACCTCGACGCTGGTGGGAGCTAAGCTGAACCTCGCCGGAACGACGCAGCTGGTGGGCGACTACCAGACGCAGGCGAAGTTGACGCTGAGCGGGCTGGATGTGGCGCAGCCGATCGCGATCTTCGCGCCGGGAAGCTTCAAGGCGACTTCAGCGATCTCGGGCGTGGTGACGGTGAGCGGGCCGGCCGCCAAGCCGATGGAGATGGGCGGGACGGCGGAGCTGGACAATGTCGACGTGAAGTTGCAGGGGATCGAGTTGAAAGCGGCCGAGCCGGTGCGGGTGAGCCTGGCGAAGGGCATCGCACGGTTGGAGCAGGTGCATATCACTGGACTCGATACGGACCTGCGGGCTTCGGGAACGGCTCAGGTGTTTGGCGCGGTAGATGCGAAGGCGCAGCCGGACGCGACGGGCGGGAAGATCGACCTGCGCTCGACAGGTAGCCTGAATGTGGCGCTGGCGCATACATTTGATCCGGACCTAATTTCGAGCGGCAAGGTGGTCTTTACCGTAGCGGCGGGCGGAACGTTGAAGAAGCCGGCGCTGACGGGCAATGTGGACATCCAGAAGGTGAACTTTGCCATCGACGGCATTCCGAACGGGCTGACGGACCTGAATGGACGGCTGGTCTTCAACGAGGATCGTTTGCAGGTGCAAAGTCTGACGGCGACAACGGGCGGCGGGCAGATCAAGCTGGGCGGCTTTCTGACGTACACAGGCGGGATCTATGCGAACCTGACGGCTTCGGGCGAAAAGGTTAGGGTGCGGCTGTATGGGCTGAGCGCAACAGCGAACGTAGGGCTAACATTGCAGGGCGGGCCGGACGATCTGCGGCTGGGCGGCAATGTGCTGCTGACGCGGTTTGGCATTGGCGCGGATGTGGATTTTGCGGCGTTCGCGTCCACGGGCGGGGTGGCGCCGCCGCCAGACCCGGCCGCGCTGACAAACCATATTCGGATGGATGTTCATATTACGAGCTCGCCGCAGCTGAACTTTCAGAATAGCTACGCGAAGCTGGCGGGAACGGTGGACCTGACGGTGCGGGGGACGGTAGCGGAGCCTTCGGTGCTGGGGCGAATTCAGATCACGGATGGATCGGCGACCTTTGCGGGAACTACATACCAGCTGCAGCGGGGCGATGTGTACTTTTCGAACCCGGTGCGGATTGATCCGGTGGTCGATCTGGACGCAACGGCGCGGGTGGAGAACTACGATATTACGATTGGGCTGCATGGAACGGCGGCGAACCTGAAGCCGACGTACCGGTCGGAGCCGCCGCTGAGCGAGGCGGACGTGTTCTCGCTGCTGGCGCTGGGGCGGACGCAGGAGCAGGCGCAGCTCTACCAGGAGCAGCAGGTGCAGGCGGGGACGGACCCGACGACGAGCTCCTTGCTGGGTGGGGCGCTGAACGCGACGGTGAGCAGCCGGGTAAGCAAGCTGTTTGGCGGCGGGAGCGTGAAGATCGACCCGGCATTTGTGGGGACGCTGGGGAACTCGTCGGCGCGGATCACGGTGCAGGAGCAGCTATCGCGGCAGATTACGGCGGTATTTGCGACGAACGTGAATCAGTCGGCGCAGCAGTTGATCCAGGTGCAGTACGCGCTTACGCCGACGCGGTCGGTGGTGGTGACGCGGGATGAGACGGGCGTGTTCAGCATTGTGTTGAAGCTGCGGCAGCGGTATCGGTAGGGCAGGAGACGCAGTTCCCTTCAGGAACGACAACCAAGAAGGGTAAATGAAAGGCAGTCCCTTCGGAAATGACCACCAGAAGGGCGGGGCGGCTTAGGACTTTGAGGTGGGTCGAACTTCGGTTGGATACAACTTTGGGGTGTAAATCGCGTCTATACGGGTGGCTTTGATGGACACGGTACGCGTCTGCTAGGAGGGGAATGCAGTGAAGATTAGTGTATGGATGCGGGCTTCTGTGCTCGGGTGGATGATGGTGCCGGTTGGCGCGATGTGCGCGCAGGATGCGGGGAGCGATGCGCAGATTCAAACAGATGTGGCAAAGGCGCTTGACAACAAGAAGTTTGCGAATGTGAAGAGCGCGGTCCAGAACGGTGTGGTGACCCTGACGGGCACGGTGGATGTGTACGCGGAGAAAGAAGACGCGGACAAGAAGGCGCACCATCGGAAGAACGTGAAGGGAGTCCAGAACCTGATCGAGGTTGGCGGCCCGACGGTGGAGGATGAGACGCTGCGACGGAAGCTCGGGGAGAAGCTGGCGTACGACCGGGTGGGTTACGGGACGACGACCTTCAACGCGCTGACGCTTGGCGTGCAGAACGGCGTTGTGACGCTGGGTGGCAACGCGTATGGGCCTACGGATAAGGACTCTGCGGTGAGCCTGGTGGCGAACACGCCGGGGGTAAAGGATGTGGTTGATAACATCCAGGTCGATCCGACATCGCCGTTCGACGACCAGATACGGATTGCGGAGGCGCGGGCGATCTATGGGTTCCCCTCGCTGAACAAGTATGCAATTGATCCGGCCAAGCCGATCCGGATCACGGTGGTGAATGGGAACGTGACGCTCTCGGGCGTGGTCGATTCGCAGGCGGACAAGGATGTGGCGAACATCCGGGCGAATGGGGTGCCGAATGTGTTTAAGGTCACGAACAACCTGCAGGTGGCGGGGAACGCGGCAGCGCGATAGTGGGCGGAACCCACCTTGGCGACGGTGAGGCTGTCGCGAAGGTGCGGCACCCGACTTGTTGGCGTTGCGAATGCGGATCGTTTTCGCGAAGGACATAGAAATGCGAGTGCTCTAGCATGGTGGTGTGACGACTCTTTGGAAGAACACGGCGGCTACGCTGGAGATGATCAAGTGGGAGCACTCGATCTTTGCGCTGCCATTTGCGTTGACGGGCGCGGTGCTGGCAGCGGGTGGGTTGCCGCCCTGGCGGGTGCTGTTCTGGATTGTGGTGTGCATGGTGGCGGCGCGGTCGGCGGCAATGGGGGTTAATCGGCGGGTGGATGCGCGGTTGGATGCAGCAAATCCCCGGACGGCGATGCGGGCTTTGCCGGCCGGGGCCTTGCGGGGACGGTTTGTCGGCGGATTTGTGGTGGCGGCGGCGGCTCTTTTCTTGCTCGGCGCGGCGATGTTGAACCGGTTGACGCTGGAGCTTGCGCCGGTGGCTCTCGGTGTGGTGCTGGCTTATAGCTACATGAAGCGACTGACGCGGTGGTCGCATCTGGTGCTGGGCTTAGCGCTGGGGATTGCGCCGTCGGCAGCTTGGATTGGCGTTCGAGGAGGGCTTGATCCGCGCATCGTCGTGCTGACGGTAGCGGTCCTGTTGTGGGTGGGCGGGTTCGATATTTTGTACGCGTGTCAGGATTTTGAACATGACCGCAGCGTGGGCCTGCACAGCGTGCCGCAGGCGTTTGGGTTAAAGACAGCCTTTTGGATGGCGCGGGGGATGCACCTGGCCATGATGGGTCTTCTGGTCTGGTTTGCACGGCTGTTTGGGCTGGGAGCGGTGGCGTATGCCGGGCTGGGCTTGGTGGGGGTGCTGCTGGTGTATGAGCACGCGATCGTGTCGCCAGGGGACTTGAAGCGGATGAATGCGGCTTTCTTTACCTTGAATGGGGTGATTGCAGTAGTGTTTTTTGGGGCGGTGGCAGCAGATGTCTGGATGCGGCGGTAAGCGAAGACACAGATTCCCTTCGGGAATGACAACTAGAACAACAAAGGCCCGCGATTTCGCGGGCCTTCGTGCCTCCAATAAGGAGGTCTATTTACCTTCTATGTGATTCAGGCCGCGCGAAATGCTGTCTTTTGCGTGCTCAGCCGTGTCCGTTATGTCTTGGCGGATACCGGTGCCGGTCGTTCCGGTGTGCGTTTCGGTGCCGACCGTTCCGGTGTTTGTTGTAGAACCAGCGGAGTGTCCGAGATCGTTGGCTGTGTCTTTGACGTTGCCCCAGGTCTCTTTGGCGTGGCCTTTGACTTCTTGCCCAGCACCCTCATCGGCCAGCTTTTCGTTGCCGAAGGCCTCGCCAACGCCTTGCTTGATCTTGCCCGCAATTTGGTCGAACTTACCGCCTACGTTGCTTTCGTTCATGGACGTTCTCCGTGATGCGTGTGGTTGTGGCTAAAGGGCACGACGGCCTGAGAGCAGGTTGAAGATGAGGACGATGATGGCGAGGACGAGGAGGATGTGTATCCAGCCGCCTAGGGTGTAGCTGCTGACAAGACCGAGTACCCAGAGGATGAATAGAATAATGGTAATCGTCCAAAGCATGGTGCTTTCTCCCAAGGCTGCCCGGCTCGGGCCGTGCGCTTTATGATTAACCATGCTTGCAAGGGCAAACAAGGCACATCCTATAAGTTGCCCGGTTGTACAGGAGGGTTGCCAATGGGTTCTAAGTACGGTCCTACAGGATGTGCGGCTTGAAGATTGCCATCCAGGGAGAGCTGGGATCGAACAGCCATGCGGCAGTGTTGGCGCTGTTCACCGAACACTCAGTAGTAGAGGTGGTGCCGTGTAACGTGTCGAATGCCGTTTTTGTCGAGGTGGTATCGGGCGCCGTGGATGGGGCGCTAGTGCCGATCGAGAACAGCCTGCACGGGGCCGTGGCGGAGCACTATGATTTACTGCTGGCGCAGCCGGTGCGCGTGGTGGCGGAGAGCCTGCTGCGGGTTCGGCATACGCTGATTGCCGCGCCGGGGGTGCGGTTGGAACAGGTGCGGCGGGTGCTGTCGCATCCGGTGGCGCTGGCGCAGTGCCGGCGGTTTTTCGAGGAGCATCCTGGTGTAAGAGCGGTGCCGTTCTACGACACGGCAGGCAGTGTAAAGCATGTGACGGAGGAGCGGTCGGAGGACGCAGCCGGAATTGCTCCTCCGCTGGCGGCGGTGCAGTATGGGGGCGTCGTGCTGCAGGAAGGACTGGAGGACCATGCGGCGAATTTTACGAGGTTCCATTGGGTGGTGCGGGAGGACCGGCTGCCTGTGGAAGCGGAGGCGAACAAGATGAGCGTGGCGTTTGCGGTAGCACATCGGCCGGGGACGCTCGTGGCGGCGTTGGACCGGCTACGGCAGGTTGGCGTGGATCTAACGCGGATTGAGTCGCGTCCGGTGCCGGGTTCGCCATGGGAGTATGTGTTCTTTGTGGAGCTGCGGTTTGGGGGTGGAGCGATGGCGGATGCGGCGGTGCAGGCGTTGCGCGGGTGTTGTGGGATGGTGAAGGAGTTAGGGCGTTATCGGGCCGCGTGAACCCACCTTACCGACGGTGAGACTGTCGCGAAGGTGGGGCACCCAGTTCCAGTCTCACCCATGTCTAGAGTCGCGGCGTGGAGCACCCACTGTATGGCCGGATTGGGACGGCAGTGCTTTTGCGCTCGTTGCCGTCATCAACGGGGATGAGGCGTCGCCGATGATGGGATGTGAGGCATGATGCGTCCAACAATGTGGGGTTGCGACTATTTCTCAGGTGCTGCATCAGATAGCAGGTAAGTTGATAGAAGGATACTCAATGCCAAACGATTTTGTCAGTGTGATTCAGCCGAAGAGCAGCCAGCCGGGCGATGACGCCAGTGGGCGTGTGCGGGTTCTGCCGGTGTTGCCAGTGCGCGATACGGTGTTGTTTCCCCATGCGGTGCTGCCGTTGACGGTGGGCCGCGACAGCTCGATCCAGCTGATCCAGTCGCTGGGCGAGGAGAAGACCATTGTTGTCGTAGCGCAACGGGACGCCCGGCTCGACAATCCGGAGGCGGTCGATCTGCACTCCATCGCGACCAAGGCGACCGTTCACAAAGTGGTAAAGATGCCGAACCAGAGCCTGTTTGTGTTTACCGAAGGCAATGAGCGGGTCAAGCTGGGCGAGTTTACGCAGCTGCTACCGTACATGATGGCGGAGGCGGAGACACTGGCCGAAGTTGAGCTGGAGGTGTCGCCCGAGGGCGAGGCGCTGCAGCGCAATGTTGTCAGCCAGTTCCAGCAGATTGTGACTTCGTCGCCGACCCTTTCGGATGATTTGCAGACGATTGCGATCAATATCGAGGAGCCTGGGCGGCTGGCGGATTTTGTCGCGTCGTCGCTGCCGTTCTTGACGACGGTCGAGAAGCAGGAGCTGCTCGAGATGCCGGACGTGGCGGCGCGGCTGGAGAGGGTGAACAAGCATCTGGCGAAGGAGTTGGAGGTCCAACAGCTGCGGAACAAGATTCAGACCGAGGTGCAGGATTCTGTGCAGCAGTCGCAGCGGGACTACTACCTGCGCGAGCAGATGAAGGCGATCCAGAAGGAGCTAGGCGATGTCGACGAGACGCAGAAAGATATTGCCGAGCTGAAGGAGAAGATTGAGAACGCCGGGATGCCCGCCGAGGTGAAGAAGGACGCGCTGAAGGAGCTGGGGCGGCTGAGCCGGATGAACGCGATGGCGGCGGACTACTCGCTTACGCGGAACTATGTGGAGTGGCTGGCGGTGCTGCCGTGGGCGAAGAGTTCGGCGGGCGAGGTAGACATTCTGAAGGCAAAGGAGATCCTGGACGCCGATCATTACGGGTTGCAGAAGGTGAAGGATCGCATTCTGGATTACTTGTCGGTGCGGCGCTTAAAGCCAGATATGAAGGGGCCGATCCTATGCTTTGTCGGGCCTCCGGGCGTGGGAAAGACCTCGCTCGGGCGGAGCGTGGCGAAGGCGCTGGGGCGGAAGTTCTCGCGAATTTCGCTGGGCGGAATGCATGACGAGGCGGAGCTGCGCGGGCATCGCCGGACGTATATCGGTGCGTTGCCGGGACAGGTGATCCAGAACCTGAAGCGGGTGGAGACGAACGATCCGGTGTTTATGCTGGACGAGA
>CAXTUR010000070.1:0-9980 GCA_964247455.1 uncultured Acidobacteriaceae bacterium
GTAGGCCGCACCGACCTCCCCGGCGGCGACACCCGCACCCTCCTCCGTTCCATTCACGATCGCCTGCTGCCCCTTCCCGACGCGACCGTCGTCATTCCCGGTCACGGCGCAAACACCACCATCGGCCAGGAGCGCGACACCAACCCGTTTCTGCAAGCCTGACCAAAGGCCGACCACGGATCACGCGGAGAAACACGGATTAAGAGCAAAGAGCAGGAGTTCACTGGTCGCCGAGAGCTGTATCGCAGTTGATGTAGAGGTGCCTTGCTTTTCTATTTGTCATTCCCGAAGAGAATCTGCGTTTCAGCCTCCACGCCATCAGCCAAGATGTTTTAGCAACGACGTACCCTCGCTTTAGAGAGCAGGTCTCTTGACAAAACTAAGCTCCAGCGTACCCCCCAAGCAGAGGCAAGACCGCACCTCGAAAAGACGCGCCACGAAGTGATCCCCACCTAACTCCTTTTTTTGTTAGATCACCTACCAAAAAACAACAAAAATCTCTAGCGTTCCTAGTCTTTCCTCCGCACTTATCCGCGCGATCCGTGATCGGCCTCCCGTAAGCGCCAGACCCCTTCCCGGACCTCCCGCTCAGGCGTAAGCAAGCTGACGACAACCCGATTCCGCTCCCCCATGCCATAGAACGATCCCGGATGGACAACGACTCCTTGCTCCGCCAGCAACGTCTCCGCTGAAGCCGCGACCCGCAGCACCGCGCTCCACCCCGCCTCGACCGGCAGCATCGGCACCCCCGTAGTCTGCACCGCCTCCACATTCGCCCGTACCCGCGCCAGGATCTGCCGCTGGATGCCTGACGCGCCAGCCAGCCAGCCCAGAAGCGCACCCTGCATCGGCGCGTTCACCGACAGGAACGTGTCCGCGATCACCTCCATCCGCCGCAGCGCCTCGTGCCTTACATCCTTCGGCCCCAGCGTCAGCACCCAGGCCACCTTCATCTGCGGCAGCCCGGCGATCTTGCTCATCCCGCTAAGCACGAACGTCAACACGTCAGTCGACTCCGCCGCAAAGCTCAGCTGCCGCGCCGCCTCATCCACCGGATAATCCAGGAAGACCTCGTCCACGATCAACGCCAGACCGTGCCGCGCGCACACCTCCCTCAGAAGCGCCCGCTCCGCCGCTCCAGTCCAGTGCCCAGTCGGATTGTTCGGATGCACCACCAGGATCGCCCGCGTCCGTGACCCGATCCGCCGCTCCAATTCCGCGAAGTCGATCCACCAGCCATAGTCATAGAACAGCGGGTAGGACCGCAGGCGCACATCATGGAGGTCCGCCAGGAAGTCGAAGAGCGGATAGCTGGGCTGCGCCACCAGCACCTCGTCGCCTGCGTCGCAGAGCAGCCGGAACAGATGCGTATACCCTTCGCTGGTGCTCGTTGTCAGGACCAGCGCGTCCGGATCGACCACCGCCCCATGATCCAGGTAGTACCCTGCTACAGCCTCCCGCGCCGAGTGCATGCCGCGCGGATCGGGATCGTAGACCATCCCCTCCGCCGCCATCAGAGGCGCAAGGATAGCCTCCGCGTCGTACGCGAAGCCGCATACGGTTGGGTTCGAGACGGTCAAGTCGATCAGCTCACGCCCCGCCGCGCGCGCCTCCCGGACCGCCGCCGTGAACGCGCTCTCCCCCAGATCCCAGCCGGTCCGCTTTGAGAACGCCATCGCCACCTCCCCATGCTCCCATACAATCGGGTGAGACATGGAAGCCACCCCCATCCCCATCGAAGCCGTGCTCTTCGACTACGGCCAGGTCCTCTCCGGGCCGCCCAACCCCCACGCCTGGGCGCGGATGCGTGAGATCAGCGGTCTGGACGAAGCCGCCCTGCAGCTTGGCTACTGGCAGCCGCGCCACGAGTACGACCGCGGCACCCACACCGGACACGCCTATTGGCAGCTCGTCACCGGCGAACGGCCCCTTCTTGCCGAACAGACCAACGCCCTGATCGACGCCGATACCGCCCTCTGGACGGACCTGAACCTTCCCATGGTTGCGTGGGCGCGGCAGCTGCAGCAGGCTGGCATCCGCACTGGCATCCTCTCCAATCTGGGTGACGCGATGGCTGCCGGGGTGCTCGCCAAGTTCGACTGGCTCGGCCGCTTCGACCACTGCACCTGGTCGCACACCCTCCGCCTCGTCAAACCCGAACCCGCCATCTACCACCACGCAGCCGAAGGATTACGCACGGCCCCGGAGCGGATTCTCTTTATCGACGATCGTGCCGATAACGTGGAAGGCGCCCTCGCCGCCGGAATGCAGGCCATCCAGTACACCGGCCACGCCGCCTTTCTTGTGGAAATGGAAGCGCGCGGCTTAGGCTCCCTGCTCGATCCCAGGCGTGAGGTCGAAGAGTCAGCATCTTAGTACGAAAGTAATGTGCAATCCACGGGAAAGGATTTAGAGTACATCTCACGGTACGTTGTGCCGGATATGCTTGAGAAGCACCTCAAGTTCCTCGGCATTCCATGGACACCAAAGGTCAGGCCGCCACCTGTGCAGTTCCCGCGGCCACGAGCCCATGATCAAGACGACACGCACCGCGCGCGCTTTCTTCGTTACCTTCGGTCTGCTGTTAGGCCTTTGCGGGGCGGCGTGTGCGCAGGCTCCGGGTCCGCAGCAGCTCGTCTTTGCCGGTCTCCGCTCCGTCGCCCAGCAGGGCCAGTTCAACGCGGTCGCGACCGACGCCTCCGGCAACCTCATCCTTCTCCTCGATCAGGGAGATGGCATCCGCCTCCTCAAGACCGACTCGGCCGCCACCAACGTCCTTGCGCAGGCCAACATCGGGGCGGCTGGCGACCAGGGCCTCGCCATGGCCCTCGACCCCTCCGGCAACGTCTACGTCACGGGCCAGTCCACATCGAACGCGCTCTCCGGGACCTCCGGCGCGGCCTATGTTCATCCCGTTGACAGCACCGCAAACTCCTTTGTAGCCAAGTTCGACCCCACGCTGACGCTACAATGGGTGACCTTTGGCGGCAGCGGACGCGCCCCGGCTTCGGCTATCGCCGCCACAGCCGACGCGGTCTTCATCACCGGCCTGATCTACGGCAGCGGCCTGCCGGTCACCCCGGGCGGCATCACCCAGGCTCCCGCCGAAGGGAGCAAGCAGAACGGCTTTGTCGAGAAGTTCTCCGCCGACGGCACAACCTTGCTCTACGCCACCTACCTCAGCGGTGCAAAGGGCGACACCTCTCCGCTCGTCATCGCCGCCGACGCGCACGACGACGCCTTTGTGGCCGGCTTCACCACTGCCCCGGGCTTTCCGACTACGCCTCCGGGTTTCCCCGGCATCAATGCTGCGCTGATTCCGCGCTATGTCGGGAATGCCACACAGACCGGCTTCCTGACTGAGCTGACGCCCGGCGGCGACCTGATTACGCTCTCCACCTTTATTCCCGGCGGCGGTATCACCTCGCTCGCCATCGATCCCGCGAGCAACACGCTTCTGCTCTCCGGCAACATCGCTTTCGGCCAGTTTCCCGTTGCCGCCGTGGATGCGCCGCTTGCCGCCACCAACTACCAGGTGCTGCTGCGGATGCCGCTCGATGGCAGCAGTGTCCTCTCCTCGACCGTCCTCGCCCCTGGAGCGCAGTCGTATCTCACCGCTGGGCCGAACGGCACCGTCTGGGTGGACGGCCCGCTCTCGACACCGCTCCTGCCCTCGCCCGCCGTGTCGGATGTTGGGACCGCCTACGCAGTGCGTGTCTCTCCCCTAGGCGCGGCCGGGCAAACGGTGGTGGATGAGGCTTTCCGCTTCGGTGGCCTCGCCTCGTCGAATCCGAATTATGCCAGCGTTGGCACCACCCTGACCTCGCTCGCGGTCGACAGCACCGGCTCCGCCCTGATCGCCGGGGGCGTCGCGCCGACCGCCGACTCCAGCCTGCTGGCGACACAGACCTTCGACGTTCCGCTGACCAATACGCCAACTACGGCACTGCCCTCGCTCATCCACGACGCGGTGCTGACCCCGTCCTCCTGCGCTGGAAGCAGCGCCTGTGCTGGGAGCGCCGCCTTCCTCGCCCGCGCGACCCCGACCGCCGGGGCCTCGCTCGCCCTCTCGACGGACTCCTCCCCGACGGTCCTGCTGCGCAATCTCGGCTCCGCCCAGGCCACCGGGCTACAGATCGCCGTCAGCGGATTCACGGAAGCCGACACCTGCGGCACGGCGCTGAACGCGGGCCAGGAGTGCACGCTGGTGCTGAGCGGCGGCGGTCCGGGCACCCTCACCGTTTCGGCCTCGAACGCGGCCACGCAGACGGTCGACCTTCCCGCCGTCGCTTCCACTGTCACGCCGCAGATGCTCGTCTTCTCTCCCCGCGAACTCGACTTTGGCATCCAGACCGCCACTAGTCCGGCGCAGACTCGCACCATCACTGTGACCAACCTGGGACAGGCGGCGGTCACGTTCGCTTCAGCGCTGAACGGCCTCGGCCACACCCCGTACACCTTCGCCGAAACCTCCGCCAGCGACTGCCCCGTCTCCGGATCGCAGAGCAACAAGCAACTCGCCGCCGGAGCCACCTGCCACATCGTCCTCAGCTTTGCCGCCTCCAGCACGGTGGCGAACGACGGTCCGGCACAGGCAAACTGGAAGATCGGGACCGCTGGCAACGTTCTGCTCACCGGATTTGCCCAGGCCGCCTCGCTTTCGCTCTCGTCGCCGACGCTCGACTTCGGCACCCAGTTCTTCGGCGGCCTGACCTCGCCGCGATACCTTTACGTCTCCAACAACTCGTCGGCGGCCATCGCGCACACCCCCATCACAAGCCTCTCCGATCCGTCCTTCACTGTCACCGATCTTTGCCCCTCGCAGCTGAACCCGCACAGTGTCTGCCAGATCAAGATCACCTATCTCTCCGCCACGGCGACCGACACCGCACCCTCGACCAACTCCGCAAACCTGAGCCTCGATCAAGGGCTCGCCGTCCAGGTCGCCGGACAGACCATCCCGCAGCCCAGCACTAGCGGCAGCACCGCTCCTCCTACCTTGAGCGTCACCCCGTCGACTCCGCTCTCGTTCGCGTCTGCCGTTCCGGTGACCGCTGTGTCGTCCACCACACAGACGGTGGTGATCCAGAACACCGGAAGCTCCGCGTCCAGCTTAGTGCTCTCATTAACCGGCGACTTTACCGACCAGACCAACTGCGTCGCCGTGCTCGCCGTCGGAGCCAGCTGCAACGTCATCCTCTCGTTCGCCCCCGCGCAACCCGGCGCACGGACGGGGCTGCTGGGGGTGACGGCGGGTAGCGGGACCAGTCCGGCCTACGTCCCGCTCAGCGGCACCGGTACACCGATCCTCCCGGCGAACAACGGAACGCTCGATTTCGGCGGCGTTCCCGTCGGCCAGCCCTCCGTGCAGTGGTTGAAGGTCTCGCAGCCGTTCTCCACGCTAACTGCGGCGACCCTCAGCCCGAACTTCAAGGCGGTCCTGGTCGAGGACATTGGCAGCGGCCATGGCACGCCGCCAGCAACCGCCTTCCTCTCCGCCACCACCGGCAGCTGCGCCAACTGCTGGCTTGGGGTGCAGTTCACGCCGCCTGCCGTCGGCGCTCAGACCGCCACGCTGAAGCTCCTCTCCGCCCTGAACGGCAATCCCTACCTCCTTACGCTGACTGGCAATGGCCTCACGCCTAGTGGCGTAACGCTCACCCCGACGTCGGCCAACCTTGGTACGGTCGCCGTCGGTAGTTCGTCGGCCCCGCAGAGCTTTACCCTGACCAACCTGACCGGGAACGCCTCGCCGATCGTGCTCGGCTCGCCCGCACTTACCGGCGACTTCACGCTCAACGCCGCCAACACCACCTGCGGCGGCACCCTTGCGCTGAACGCCTCCTGCACTGTTGCCGTAGCCTTCGCCCCCACGGCGACCGGACCGCGCACCGGCACGCTGACAATCGGAGCCGGCGGAGCCCCCGTCAGCGTGGTGCTCTCGGGTTCCGGGCTGCCCGATCCCAAGGTAGCCTTTACTCCATCCGCGCTGATCTTCAACAACGTCCCGGGCCCACTCGCGACGCAGCAGACGATTACCGTCTCGAACACCGGCGCGGGAACACTGACCATCGGTACGCTCGCCAACGCCTCTGCCGCCTTCCAAACCTCGACTGCCTGTACGACGCTGGCACCCGGCGCTACCTGCACGATCGCCGTCACGTATGTTCCCGGAGCGGCCCTGGCGACCGACACGCTCAATGTTCCCATCACCGGTACGGTCGGCGGCGCGCCGGTCACCACCACCTACCCGCTCGCGCTCTCCGCCACCTACACCGCCGCAACCGCCGGTTTGCAGATCACGCCCAACACCGTCAACGTCGGGCCCTTTCCGGTAAACACCATCGGCGGCACGCGCCAGTTCACCGTCAACAACCTGACCGCCAAGTCGCTCGCCGTCAACATCGTGCTCCCGCGCGAGTTCCCGCTGACCGGCGCACCCTGCACCACGCTTGCGCCGAACGGCTCCTGCACCTTCTCCGCCACCTTTGTTCCGGTCACGGCAGGCGACATCACCGGCACCCTCACCGCGCAAGGCGTCCCCACCGACGGCAGCGCACCCGTCAATGGCGTTGCGTATCTCGAAGGCTTCGGCACCGGCATCAACACTCTTGCCATCACGGGCAATCTCTCGCCCGGCAACCTGCTCAACTTCGGCCAGGTCGCCTCCGGCCAAACAGCCCAGCAGATCCTTACCCTGACCAACACCTCCGCTACCGGCATGGTCACCGTCCACCGCGTCACCAGCCGCTTTCCATTCCTTTCGACCACGACCTGCGGAGGCGCTCTCGCTCCCGGCGACAACTGCGCCGTCGCCGTAACCTACAGCCCCGTCAACCAGATAGCCTCTGGCAGCACCACGCCGCCGCCCTCCAACGACACGGGCACCCTTACTGTCGAGAGCGACGCCCTGAGCAGCCCTGACACCGTCAACCTGGCGGGTACCGGGAGCGCGGTCGCCGTCTCCTTGCCTTCGAACGCCGGGCCCACCGCCACGTTTACCCTCTCCGAGAACGCGCTCACGTTCGCGCCCACCGCCATCGGCTACAGCTCCGCCGCCGAGGCCGTGACGCTCACAAACACGGGCACCTCGGTCCTCCACGTGAGCAGTTTGGCCGCCTCGTCCGACTTTACCGTCACCAGCAACTGCGCGGCCGTCCTGCCCGCCGCCACCTGCACCCTATCGGTCGCCTTCGCGCCTCAGGTCTCCGCGCTCGCTCCCGGAGCACGGCTCGGCACGGTCGAAGTCGCCTCTGACTCCTCCTCGTCCCTTGAGTTCCTCAGCCTGCTCAGTACGGCGGGAGCCTCCACCCTTGCGCTCCAACCCACATCGCTAGCCTTCGGCACGGTGCTGCTGGGCGCGACCACCTCGCTGCCCCTTCAGCTGACCAACACTGGCAGCACACCCGTCACCTTCACGAGCATCGCGGCGACCGGGGACTACGCCGTCGCGGGCAGCTGCGGCACCAGCCTCGCGCCAAACGCCAGCTGCTCCGAACTCGTCTCCTTCACGCCGACAACCACCGGATCGCGCCCGGGGACGGTCGTCATCATCAGCTCCGCCTCCAGCCTGCCGCTGGTCGCCCGGCTTACCGGCGCGGGAGCCCAGACGCACCTCCAGATCAGCCCGGCCACCCTGAGCTTTGGCAGCGTGATCCAAGGCACCACCGCCAGTCTGTCCGTCACGCTGGCCAACAACTCGTCGACAGCCAGCATCACGGGACTCGCCTTCACCGCTACCGGCGACTTCGTCGTCACCGCGCCGTGCGCCGTCACCACACTCGCTCCCGGTGCCAGCTGCTCCGTCACTGTGGCTTTTACCCCCACCACTACCGGCACCCGCACCGGCACCCTGACCGTCGCCAGCTCCGACCCGTCCTCGCCCCTCATCATTCCACTCACTGGAACCGGCGTCCCGACGGTTGCGCCCCCGAGCAATGGATCGTTTACGTTGACCGCCTTGTCACCCAGCGCAGTCGTTACGTCCAGCAGTCCGGCGAACTACACGCTGACCGTCAGTCCCGTCAACGGCTTCACCGGGCAGGTGGTGCTCAACTGTGCCGCGCTGGTGGCTGCCCAGTACGCCTCCTGCTCCCTGCAGCCGTCAAGCATCACGCTCGATGGGACCGCGACGCAGACCGCGTCCGTCATCATCAACACCGTCACCACCGCCAGCAACGAGGCCCCTTCACTCCGCCGCTCACTTCGTCAGACGGACGGCGTGACCCTCTGCATCCTGGCACCGGCCGCCTTTCTCTTCTGGCGGTTCCGCCGCTCGCTTCCCAGGCAACGCTGGTCTCTGTTGCTCGCTCTGCTCTGCACGTCGCTGATGCTGCTGGTCAGCGGGTGTGGCAGCAGCGGCACGGCGGTCAGCAACCTCCGCAAAACACCCTCCGGCACCTATACGTACACGGTCTCGGCCAGCTCCACCACGGGCACGGTCGTCTCGCAGAGCGTGACCCTCAGCCTGGTCGTTCAATAGGGGACGTACGGACGCCACGTCTCCGTACCGCCACCTGCTCCACAATCTCAACTCCAAACCCCTGCAGCGCCGGCACATGCGTCGGCCTGTTCGTCAGGAGCTGGATGCGATGCACCCCCAGGTCCGAAAGGATCTGCCCGCCCAGGCCCACCTGGCGCAGCGTCCGCTGACTCTTATCATCCGCGTGGTCTCTCCCCCAATCGTCGCGATGAAAGGCGATGCGCGATGGAGCCACCGTCCGGTCAAATTGGAAGCCGTTTGTGCCATTATGCAGATACACCAGCGCGCCACGCCCCGCCTCCGCAATCATCCGCAACGAGCTGTCAACCAGCGCCCGGCAGTCGCACAAGGTGCTGCCGAAGACATCGCCCGCCAGGCAGTGCGTATGGACCCGCACCGGAACGACGTCGCCCTCGCGCGCCACATCGCCGTAGACCAGCGCCAGATGCGACTCGCCGCCATCTGCCTCGCTGGCGTAGGCGATCGCGCGGAACTCGCCGTATTCGGTCGGAAGCAGCGATTCGCCGACCCGCGAGATGTACCGTTCATGCTGCAGCCGATAGCGGATCAGGTCGGCCACGGTCACCATCAGCAGCTTGTGCTCAGCGCAGAAGGTGACGAGGTCGGGCACGCGGGCCATCGTCCCGTCGTCGTTCATGATCTCGCAGATCACGCCTGCGGTCACCAGCCCGGCCATGCGCGCGAGATCGACCGAGGCCTCCGTCTGGCCCGCACGCACCAGCACCCCGCCCTTGCGCGCCCGCAGCGGAAAGACGTGCCCGGGACGCGCCAGGTCGCGCGCGGTCGAGGCCGGATCGATCGCCACCCGGATCGTGTGTGCCCGGTCCGCCGCCGAGATGCCAGTCGTCACGCCCAGGCGCGCCTCGATGCTTTCAGTAAACGCGGTGCCGAAGCGCGAGGTGTTCTCCTGGGTCATGGGCCCAAGCCGCAGGTAGTCCGCGCGCTCCTCGGTCAACGTCAGGCAGATCAGCCCGCGGCCGAATTTGGCCATGAAGTTGATCGCCGCCGGCGTGACGAACTCGGCGGCCAACGTCAGGTCGCCTTCGTTTTCGCGATCTTCGTCGTCCACCACAACCACCATCCGCCCGGCGCGAATCTCAGCGACAGCCTCTTCGACGGCAGCAAACATGGGAGCACCTCTCCCTTCATCTTATTCGCCCGCACACGCAGAAACGCCGCCCATCGCGGAGCGGCGTTCGCTGAATTGCAAATTTAGTCCTACAGGGTCGACTCGATCTCGAATCCCCACGCCTCCAGCAGCGCCTCCGGGATGTACTTCGAGTTTTTGTTCCGTCGCGCCCACTCGCGCAGCCGCGTCGACCGTACATATTGATCGGGGGTCAGCTTGAACTCTTTGACCACCAGCTCAAATGAGGTCACAGTCGGCACCACCGGCCCGATCGGCTCCGGCTTGCCCCAGTTCGGATTGCCACGTCGCTTTGCCATACTCTTTTCGCCTCACGCTAGTACTTGGATA
>CAXTUR010000070.1:10080-14757 GCA_964247455.1 uncultured Acidobacteriaceae bacterium
TCCGCTGACGCGCCGGGAAGCATCTTTTATCGCCTCTTCTTCGTCTGACCTCAGGTTGACGCTCATTTTCAGCGCACGGCAAGGACACCGCATGAGTTCCGCCCCCTGTACCGATCTCGACCTTTCCCTTAAAGATGAAGCATCCGCCGCAGCGGACCCGCTCTCGACTAAACTGAGCCGCCGCGCCTTCGTTCAGGCAGCCAGTGTAGCGACAGCCGCCGTCGCGACCGGGTTGCCGCCGCTTGCGCACGCCGCCGTCACTCCCAGCATGGTCGCCCCGCAAACCGCCAAGCTGACCCTGAACATCAACGGCTCGCCGCTGACACTTTCCGTCGACACCCGCACCTCGCTGCTCGACGCGCTGCGCGAACACCTGGACCTGACCGGCAGCAAAAAGGGCTGCGACCATGGCCAGTGCGGCGCCTGCACCGTTCTCCTCGATGGACGACGCATCAACAGCTGCCTCACCCTGGCGGCCGCCGCCGAAGGCTACACCATCACCACGATCGAAGGTTTGGCCAAAGGGGAAGACCTCCATCCGGTGCAGCAAGCCTTCCTGGAGCATGAAGGCTATCAGTGCGGCTACTGCACCCCGGGCCAGATATGCTCCGCCGTGGCACTGCTCGACGAGGCAAAGAAGGGCGAGCTGAGCCGCGTCTCTTTCGAGTCTGGCCACACCACCCATCCGACCCTTACTGATAACGAGATCCGCGAACGGATGAGCGGTAATCTCTGCCGTTGCGGAGCGTACCCCGGCATCGTCGCCGCCGTCCGTGCAGCCGCAGGGGTCCAAGCATGAATCCTTTTACCTACCAACGCGCGTCCGCCCCAGACGCAGCCATCATGGCGGCGGCCGCGCCTCACGCCAAGTTCCTTGCGGGCGGCACCAACCTCATTGACTTGATGAAGGATGATGTCGAGCACCCCACGCTCCTCGTCGACATCAACCATCTCGACCTGGCCAGCGTGACCGCATCTCCCGACGGTGGCCTGCTAATCGGCGGGCTTGTCCGCAACTCGGATCTGGCCAACCACGAACTTGTCCGCACCCAATACCCGATGCTCTCGCAGGCGTTGCTGAGCGGGGCGTCGCCGCAGCTGCGCAACATGGCGACTACCGGCGGCAACCTGCTCCAGCGCACCCGCTGCTATTACTTCACCGACACCGCGTTTCCGGCCTGCAACAAGCGCGTCCCCGGCTCTGGCTGCGCGGCCATCAAGGGCTTCAACCGCATTCACGCCATTCTCGGCCAGAGCGACCATGGACCTATGAGCGGCGAAACCTGCATCGCCACCAATCCGTCAGACATGAATGTCGCCTTGGCGGCATTGGGCGCAAGCATCCTTGTCCAAGGACCGAAAGGCAAGCGCACCATCCCGATTGCCGAGTTCCACCGGCTCCCTGGCAACAACCCTGCAATGGACACCACCCTCAAGCCGGACGAACTCATCACCGGCGTGGAGTTAAAATCCGCGAAGTTTGCCAAGAACTCGCATTATCTGAAGGTGCGCGACCGAAACAGCTACGCCTTTGCGCTCGTCTCCGCTGCCGTCGGGCTGGAGATGTCCGGCGGCACGATCCAGTCCGCCGGCTTGGCCCTGGGCGGCGTGTCCCATAAGCCGTGGCGTTCCGTCCAAGCGGAGAAGTCGCTGGCCGGCGCGAATCCTAGTCCTGAAGCCTTCAAGAAGGCCGCCGAGATCGCGCTTGCCGGTGCCAAAAGCTACGAACATAACGCCTTCAAGATTGAACTCGCCAAGCAGAGCATCGTGCGCGCCCTGACTATGGCCGCACAAGGAGCCAACGCATGATCGCCGCATTTGAAGCCGAACTCCTTCAGGATCAAGAAGCAGCGCCCCCAAAGCAGCAGTTGCAGGAACGCTACGACGGACGCGCCAAGGTCACCGGCAAAGCTATATACTCCGCCGAGCACAAGGTCGACAATCCCGCTTATGCCTGGATCGTCCAGAGCACCATCCCGAACGGTGCGCTTCTGGCGATCGACCAGACTGTGGCCGCCAAAGCTCCGGGTGTGCTCTACATCATGACGCCGTTCAACGCGCCCAAGCTCCCCGCCACGAAGGTCCAGCCGCCCGCCAGCCGTCACATTACGCTGCTCCAGGAGACGGACGTCTGGTACAACGGTCAGCCAATCGCGGTCGTCGTCGCCGAAACGCTGGAACAGGCTCGTGCCGCCGCCACACAGCTCAAAATCTCCTATAAGCCCCAGCCCGCCAAGCTCGACTTCCAGGGCCGCCTTGCAGAAGGCCGTCCGCCCAAGCAGCCGGGACGTGAGCCTGCCGATTCCAAGCGCGGCGATACTGCGGCTTCCTTGGCCAAGTCTCCTACAAAGGTTGAGGTCACCTACACAACGCCCATTCAGAACCACAATCCAATGGAGCCGCACGCCACGATCGCTATGTGGGAGGGCGACAACCTCACCCTGTTCGACTCCACGCAGTACATCCGCGGCGTGAAGATGACGGCCGCGAAGAACCTCGGCATCCCCCTCGACAATGTGCGCGTGGAGTGTCCCTACACGGGGGGAGGCTTTGGCAGCAAAGGGTCCACCTGGTCGCACGTGCTGCTCTGCGCCATGGCGGCCAAGCAGGTCAACCGCCCGGTGAAGCTGGTCATGGACCGTACTCAGATGTTCGGCCCCGTCGGCGCGCGTCCGGGTACTGTGCAGAAGATCAAGCTGGGAGCGACCGCTGACGGCAAGCTGCTCGCCGTGCAGCATCATGTCACGCTGAACACCTCCGTGATGGAGGACTTCCTCGAACCCTCCGCCTTCCAGACTCGCTATCTGTACAGTAGCGAGTCAAACGCCACCAGCCACCGATTGGTAGAGATGAACCTGGGGGTCTCCACCTTCCAGCGCGCTCCGGGCGAAGCCTCCGGCACGGCCGCGTTTGAGTGCGCCATGGACGAGCTGGCATGGAAGCTGAATATCGATCCTCTACAGCTACGGCTGGTCAACTATGCGGAGAAGGACGACGAGAAGGACCGCCCGTTCACCTCCAAGCACCTCCGCAAGGCGTACGCGCAGGCCGCCGACCGTTTCGGCTGGTCGAAGCGCGCCGCCAGGCCCGGAGCAACGCTCGAAGGCAACCAACTCATCGGCTACGGCATGGCCACTGCCATCTACGGCGCTAACCGTTCGGCCGCGCAGGCGATCTGCGGCTACCAGGCAAATGGGCGAGGCTTGGTCGCGACCGCCGCCGTTGATCTTGGCACCGGCACGTACACCATCATGGCCGATACCGCCGCGCAGTATCTTGGCCTCGACCCCAAGATGGTCGACGCGAAGTTGGGCGACTCCCGCCTGCCGCAGTCTCCCGTCTCCGGCGGTTCGCAGACGGCTGCCAGCATTGGGCCAGCCATCCAGGCGGCCGCGCAACAGGCCAAGCTCAAGCTGGGAGAACTGGCCATCGCCGACGCGCAATCGCCGCTGCACGGTATGAAAGCCTCCGATCTGGACGTGAAGGGCGGCAAGCTCTTCGCCAAATCCTCTCCGGCAACCTCCGAAAGCATCGAGGCACTGCTGACGCGCAATGGCGGTAAGGCGATCGAGGCGCAGGGAAGCGCGGAGCCAGACCAGGACCACACCGCCTATACGTCGCAATCGTTCGGTGCCGTCTTTGTAGAGGTGGCCGTCGATAAGGACACGCACATGGTCCAGGTGCGCCGGGTCGTCGCCTGCTATGACATTGGCACCCTGATGAACCAGAAGACCGGCACCAGTCAGCTGATCGGCGGCATCGTGTGGGCCGTTGGAACGGCGCTGCACGAAGAGGCCCACATCGACCCTGTCTACGGCCGCACAGTAAACGAGAACCTGGCCGAATACCACGTTCCAGTCAATGCCGACATTGGCACGATTGATGTGTCCGTCGTGGGCATTGCCGACACCAAGTTCAATCCGCTTGGGGCTCGTGGCATCGGCGAGATCGGCATTACGGGGGCGGCTGCGGCGATTGGCAATGCCATCTACCATGCGACGGGGAAACGGGTTCGCGAGTTTCCGATCACGCCGGACAAGATCATGCTGGCGTGATGGAACGCAGATTCCCTTCAGGAATGACAACCAAGGAGCCAGAATAGAGTTGGCGTTCTGCACTTCTTGTTTGTCATTCCGATAGGCTTCTACGCGATAAGGCAGCTTGCTCCAGCCGGCTCAGTAGTAAGCATAGAGCTTGAAGAACTTCTGCCGCAGCTCGGGCGCGACTTGCTCCAGGCTCGCGAGGTAGAACTCGCGAATCTGTCCTTGATCGGCGTTGCCAAGGCGGCTGTACTCACCGACGGCAGTCTCGCCGAGGAGCTTGGCGTTCAGCGCGGTCTCGAAGTGACGGATGCGCAGGCCGGCGCGCTCCAACGACTTCAGAAAGTTGCCGACGCCTGAGGGCGAAAACACCGATTCGACCGCGCGATGAACCGCCGCAAAGGCCTGAGGATCTTCGATCGAGAGTACCGGTTGCTCATACATCGCCGCCACTGCCTATTCCTGCCTTGTCTGGATTTTGGAGCGGGAGACGGGAATCGGACCCGCGACCAACAGCTTGGAAGGCTGTGACTCTACCACTGAGTTACTCCCGCGCTACGCCTGCATTCCGCGCGCACATCGAATCTGGAGCTGACGGAGAGGCTTGAACTCTCGACCTCTCCCTTACCAAGGGAGT
>CAXTUR010000071.1:0-14674 GCA_964247455.1 uncultured Acidobacteriaceae bacterium
CCGCGCTCCGCGATCTCCTGCAACATGGGCTCCTGCTCGGGTGTTACCTCGACAAGCTCGTCCTTGCGGACCGCGTAAGGCTACTTATAAGGTAGTCTGCGCGACCGCCGCGTCCTGCGTCGCCACGTCGGCGAACTGCGCCCAGTAGCTGGCGCAGCTTGGGACGTTCACAAAGGTCGAGAGTGATGCTTAGGACGGATGGTCGCGCCATCCACCGCATATTCGTGCTTCGTTGTCGTCTCGGCAAAGTTTGCCACTCAATCGTCGAAATGCTTAATGCCGTCCTTTCCAGCACGTCCGGGGCGAGGTAGCGAGACATCGTGTACGACTCGCCCAAGGTGTTCGTAATGACGGTGCCGGTAACAAGGTACGAACAGGAGATCAGAGCAGGATTGGCCTCAGAAAGGCGCTTTTCGACTTGCATTCTCATATTGAGACCAGACATACCTCTTCCCGCAGATTGGTCATCGGATGCGCGTTGTTCTACTAGCTATAGTTTCCGGTTTACTGTCACGGCAAAGATATTAACGGCATAGATATATGGTGGTCCGCTGCAGGACTGCAAGGTGAAGTTTGGTCGAGAAGACAAGTCGATTGGCCTAGAAGGCGATCCTGATTGCCTGTTGAGCGACGAAGTTGTTGGACCCTACACGATCATCCCTCTGGCTCACTCGGTTTTGTCAGTATTTGGCAGCAACTAGTGCAGATTATGCCCGTCTACCAACTCTGCCGAATTCTAAGTGCTGTACGGTCGATGCATTAGCGTTTGTCATGCTCCATGGCATGAAAAGGTCGTTGGTTCCAATCCCGATCAGATCCACCAACATTCCAGCATTTAGCTTGGCCATGCTTGAATTCGGCTACTAGCTAGATGATGCAGCTTAAGCCAACGACGTAATATATGCCCGCCATCCTTCAAAACGCGTAATCTCCGTTGCGTCCATCGTCGCCGCGGGCTCCACCAGGAACCCCTTCACGTCCGATCCATCTTCTAACCGTAGCGTGCCGATACAAAGAGGCGGGGGCACTCCGTCCACAAAGCCGCCAACCGTGTCCGCCGGCAACGCCCAGATCTCGACTTCGATCCCTAACCCGGCGAATCCCGGCTCGCGCACAAGCCCCGGTTTAGGGGGAACCGTTCCGTTCAGCGCGTAGAAGCGGTAGTCCGTCGCCGTGCGACACGTCCGCACCAAGCGCCCTCGCCGCTGCGTCAGCTGCCAGTTCAGCGGCTGCCCGGTCAGGTGCGCTCCGACGACGGCCATGAGCAGGCAGTCCGGCGGCGGCATCATTGCGTCGAGTGGCTGTGTCGTGGTCAGCGCCTCCGACGATGCGCCGAGCTTGGCCGGGAAAGCCCGATGCAGCCGGTCAGCCAGGGAGAGCAGAGCGGCGTCTTTCCACGCTTGGCCGATCAGGCTTACCCCGAAGGGCAGCCCATCAGAACGCATTCCAGCCGGCACCGCGACGGCGGCAAGATCGAGCAGGTTGACGAAGTTCGTGTAGCGGCCCAGATGGTTGTTGCGCTCAATTGGTGCTTCCGCAACCTCGGCATGGGTGTACGTTCGCGGAGCCGTCGGCAAGACCATCACGTCGATTGCGGCCCAGACCGCCTTCGTCTCGCGGCGCAACTCTTCGAGCACATAGGCGGCACGAAACGCGTCCGCAGCCGAGTACTTTGCGCCCCCCGCCACGATCCCCGCCACAATCGAGTCCACATCTGGGGAATGCTCCGCGACAAAAGCACCGACTGCGGCCTGCCGCTCCGCGACCCATGGACCCGCGTAGAGGAGCCGGGCCGCGCCCACAAACGGGTTCAGGTCGAACTCCACGGCCTCGCCGCCGAGCGTTACCAGCTTCGCCACCGCCTCCTGATACATCGCGGCGTTATGGGGATCACCGTAGAACTCGAGGCTCTCCGCGCGCGGCACTCCAAACCGGAAGGTCGCCGCCGCCACCCACGGTGCGGCCTCGGCTCCTGTCTCCGGCACCCGCGAGTATGCATCGCCCGCGTCAGCACCTCGGGCCACCGACAGCACCAGCGAGGCGTCCCGCGCAGTTTGGCTGAAGATCGACACGCAATCCAGCGTGCGGCAGGCGGGCACCACGCCCCGCGCACTTACCAGCCCGCGCGTCGGCTTCAGCCCTACGGTATTGTTGAACATCGCCGGCACGCGTCCGGACCCCGCCGTATCGGTCCCTAGCGCGAAGCTCACCAGGCCGCTCGCCACCGTGACAGCCGATCCTGAACTCGAGCCACCTGAAATAGAGCCTGCATCGAAGACGCTCGAGCACGCGCCGTAAGGGGAGCGCGTCCCGACCAGCCCGGTGGCAAACTGGTCCATGTTCGTCTTGCCAATCAGGATCGCGCCCGCCTCCTCCAGCCGCTCCACCACGGTGGCGCTCTGCTCCGGCATATAAGCGAACGCCGGACAGCCAGCCGTCGTCGGCATCCCCGCCACGTCGATGTTGTCCTTCACAGCGAAGGGTACCCCGTAGAGCGGCAGCTTCGTCCGGTCGAGCAGTGCAAGCTCACGCGCTCGCGCCAGTGCCGTCTCGTGCGGCACAACGGCGATCCACACCGGACGTTCTCCCGCCGCTGCGATCCGGTTGTAGATGCCGTCGAGCACACCTTCGACCGTCAACTCACCCGAGGCATATCCAGCTTGCAATGCCGCAATGTCCATATCCTAAGCCTCTCCCGCTGGAAGAATCGAGACCAGGAGCTGCCCGGCCTGCACCACTGCTCCCGCTTCACAGTGAATCGTCTTGACCACTCCGGCAAGGTGCGACGCAACCGCAATCTCCGTCTTCATGGCGTCGAGGACGATCAGTGTCTCTCCCTCGGCTACCGTTTGACCGGCTTTGACGGCAACCTGAAATATGCTAGCCGTCAAGGAGGACGATACCCCTTCGCATGCCTCCGCCACTATTGCCGCAGCCGTCTCTGCCGATGCCACTGGAGGCTCCGCTACGGTCAGCAGTCCCGCCGCGCGCCAACGCTCCCGCTCCGCGTTGAAGGCGGCCTTCTGCCGCTGTTTGAACTCCGCCGCCTCGTCCGCGATGCTTGCGAGAAAGGCCTCATAGTCCGCCAGCCGGAACGTCGTCTCCTCCACCCGCATCGGATAGCGGCCATGCGGAAAACGCTGTCGAGCGTCGAGCAGATCCTCCGCTGAAACCGGGAAGAATCGTATCTGATCGAAGAAGCGCAGCGACCACGGCGTTCCCTCGGCAAAGGCAGGGGTCGAATTCCACGTGTTCCAGACCTGGATCGTTCGCCCGACGAGCTGGTACCCGCCAGGGCCCTCCATCCCGTACACGCACATGTAGGCCCCGCCAATGCCGACTGCGTTTTCCGGCGTCCACGTCCGCGCTGGGTTGTACTTCGTCGTCACCAGCCGGTGGCGCGGATCGATGGGTGTCGCTACCGGCGCGCCCAGGTAGACATCGCCCAGTCCCAGCACCAGGTAGCTCGCCGCGTGGACGATCCGGTAGACGTCTTCGACTGACTCTAGCCCGTTGATTCGCCGGATGAACTCGATGTTCGAGGGGCACCACGGTGCATCCGGATGCACGGCCTGCATATACTTCGCCTGCGCAAGCTTTGCCTGCGGATCGTCCCACGAGAGCGGCAGATGCACGATCCGCGATGGAACGAACACATCGCTGAGTGCGGGCATCGTCCGATCTAGCTCATCCAGCAAATCGATCAGCACCCCGCGCCGCAGGACCCGGCTGTCGTAATGGATGTGCAGCGATCGCACTCCCGGCGTGATGTCGATGATGCCCGCAACGCCGCGTTCGCGTAGCTGCCGCTCGAGTACGTGCACCCGGAAGCGCAGTACGAGGTTCAGCTCCAGGTCGCCGTATTCGACGAGGAGGTACTTGTCGCCGTCCGCGCGGAAGGTCATGGACGGCGTTCGGTCAGTCATTCGTCGCAGCACCGCCGGCTCGACCGCTTGTGGCTCCGGCAGCGTCGGCAGCTCCGCAGTGAAGTCGCGCAAAAACGCATCCTGTGCGCGCTCCATTGCCTCCGCCTGTGCCAGCGTGACAGGACGAAACCGGACCGTGTCTCCGGCTTTCAGCTGCCCAAGCTTCCACAACCCGCTTGCACGATGGTCGCGGGGCACACAAACCCGCCGAGGCTTGGTCCATCCGGTCCCAGCAGGATTGGCATGTCGCCGGTAAAGTCGATCGTGCCCACCGCATACGCGTTGTCGTGGATATTCGAGGGATGCAGCCCTGCCTCGCCTCCGTCCGCCCGCGCCCACACCGGCTTCGGTCCTACGAGCCGCACGCCTGTTCGATCGCTCTGGTAATGCACTTGCCATTCGGTGGCGAAAAGCAGGGCGATGTCGCCTTCGGTGAAGAAGTCCGGCGCGGTGTGCGGCCCCGGCAGTACGCCGACGGTACAGGCGTGTGTCAGCACCGGAACATGCTGCTCCGGCAACAAAGCGGGCGTTTCCAGCTGTAGATCTTTCTGCCCGAGCGGGACGATGTCTCCGGCCCGCAACGCACGGCCCGCAGCACCGCCAAAGCCTCCCAGCACAAACGTGCTCCGGCTCCCGAGGTACGGTTGCGTGTCGAAACTGCCCCCCACCGCGAGATACGCCCGGATACCCTCGCCCGCCGCCGTCCTCATCGACAGCACACTTCCCGCCTTCACCTCTGTAGCCACCCAACGCGCTACCGGCGCACCGTCGAGCTTCTCCTTCATCTCGCAGCCGGTCAGCGCGATGAGGCTGTCCACATGGAAGCGCAGCCGCGCGCCCGTGGTTGCAAACTCCAACGCAGCCGCGCCTTCCGGGTTGCCAACCAGCCGGTTGGCGATGCGGAACGAGAGGTGATCCATCGGTCCCGAGGGCGGCACCCCCACATTCCAATAGCCCAGCCTGCCTGGATAGTCCTGGATCGTAGTCTGCGTGCCACCGTCCAGCACCTCGATCGCCTGCCGCGCGTAGGCGAAACCGCCCAGAAACGAAGTGGTCACCTCCCCGGCTATAAACTCCGGCGACTCGACGACCGCGCGCAGGTAGCGCAGGTTGGTCTCCGTGCCATCGATGGCGGTTGCAGCCAACGCCGCGCGCATCTTCGCCAGAGCGTCCGCTCGGTCTGTTCCATGCACGATGATCTTCGCGATCATGGGATCGTAGAAGGAGGTAATCGTCGCCCCTGACTCAATCCAAGTCTCGACCCGCGCCACATCCCCGGGAGGAAAGGTGACCAGCGTCAGCTTGCCCGGCGTGGGCTGGAATCCGTTGCCAGGATCTTCGGCGTAGACCCGCGCCTCGATAGACGCTCCGCGCGGAGTCAGCTCGAAGGAGGCTAACGGCGGCATCTCCCCCGCGGCCTGTAACACCATCCACTCGACCAGGTCGATCCCGAACACTTCTTCCGTGACGCCGTGTTCTACTTGCAGCCGGGTGTTGACTTCGAGGAAGAAGAACTCCTCGGTGTCGTCGTCGTACAGAAACTCCACCGTCCCCGCCGATGCATAGTTCACCGCCTTCGCCAGCAGGATGGCCGCCGAGCGCAGCCGCTCTCGGGTTGCGTCTGTCAGTCGCGGTGCGGGCGTCTCTTCGAGCACCTTCTGGTGCCGCCGCTGCGCCGAGCAGTCGCGTTCGCCCAGCGCGAGCACCTCGCCCTTGCCGTCGCCGAAGATCTGCACTTCAATATGCCGCGCTCGTGCGACGAACTTCTCAAGATACAACCCGCTATCGCCGAAGTTCGCCCGGCTCAGCCGCAGCACGGAGCTATACGCCTCTGCCAACGCCTCCGGGCTGTGGCACACCCGCATTCCGATGCCGCCGCCACCGCCCGAACTCTTCAGCATGACCGGATAGCCGAGCGCGCCGGCCTGCTCCAGCGTCTCCTCCACAGTCGCCAGCAACCCCGTCCCCGGCAGCAGCGGGACACCGCATTCCTTTGCTGTCGCCCGCGCGGTATGTTTCAGGGCGAAAGCGTCGATGTGCTCCGGCGCAGGGCCGATAAAGACGATCCCGCGCGCCGCACACTCCCGCGCAAAGGCGATGTTCTCGCTGAGGAAGCCGTACCCAGGATGGATGGCCTCCGCGCCCGTCTGCTGCGCCGCCCGGAAGATCGCCTCGAACGACAGATAGCTGGCAGCCGCCGGAGCCTCGCCGATCAACACGGCCTCATTCGCTTGGAGCACATGCAACGAGTTCCGGTCGGCGATCGAGTACACCGCCACCGACCCTACGCCCATCCGCCGCAGCGTTCGCTCGATCCGGCAGGCGATCGCGCCCCGGTTGGCGATCAGGACCTTACGAAACATCGGCACCCACAGTCTCATCCGACGCAAACACCAGCACTTCCACAGGCGTGGGGTTGTAGGCGTTGCAGGGATTGTTCAGCTGCGGGCAGTTCGAGATCACCACCAGCGTGTCCATCTCCGCGCGCAGCTCCACGTACTTGCCCGCGCCCGAGACGCCGTCCTCAAATCGCAGTCCGCCCTCCGGCGTCACCGGCACATTCATAAAGAAGTTCACATTGGCCGTCAGGTCGCGCTTGTCGAAGACCCGACCCGTCGCGCTTGCCCAATCGAGCGCGCCCTTCAAGAAACTCTGCCGGCAAGCGTGCATGCCCCGTTTGTCGAGGGCATATCGCACCATGTTGCTCTCCTGCGAACACGCGCCGCCGAGCGTGTCGTGCCGCCCGCAGGTGTCGCCAACGATCGTCATCAGCACATGGCGATACGTCGACATCAGCTTTGTTCCCGTTGTCAGATAGATATTCCCCTGCTCGCGGATCGTGTCCTGCGCGCTGTACCGGTCGGCCAGATCGCGCGCGTTGTAAAAGAGCGTATCGACGGCCTGATTACCCTCGAGATCGACGATCCGCATCCTCTCCCCGCGTTTTACCTCATGGACGAAGGACTCCCCCGCCGGCACCACATGGCGCAGGATCGCTTTCGGCATGCGTTGTGGCTCGACCTCTATCAACGCCTCTGTCACAGAAACTCCAGCCATCCACACTCCTACAAAAAATACCGCTCCGTCAGGGCAAATCCCCGCTCGTTCTCAGCGCACGCAGTCCGGCATAGGTCATTCAGTCCCAATGCGTCCACGCGCTTTACCGTCAACTGTACAGGCCGCTCCATGTATCCGCTGGCATTATCCATCGGGTGCTGGCACGTATTTAGAACGACCAACACATTCATCTCCGCCCGCAGCTCCAACATGCTTCCAGCCGGGGCATGCGCTGGGATGATGTGCATTCCACCATCCTCCCCTACCTCCACCTTCGAGAAGAAGTTCACATTCATCATCAGGTCGCGCGCGTTCAGCCCATACTTGGCCAGCTCGATCAAGAATCCATCGAGCGCATTTTGGTGCCATCCGTTCCGCGCCGACTGATAGCTGCTCGCGCCAAAGTGCTTCGCCACCAGCGTCGCGTCCGAGCAGCCGCCTAGCGGATCGTGCCATCTGACGGTGTCCTTCGTGATCGAGCACAGCACCCGGCCCATGTCCGAGTACAGCACATGTCCCGCCGTCAGACGCGCGGTGTGCTGCGCCTTCAATGTGTCCGGCAGACTCAGCCGCTCCGCAAGGTTGTCAGCGTTCAGGAAGATCGCCCCCACGTTGCATCCATCCGCCAGCGTCTCGATGGCCAACGCCGTCCCCCGCTTAAGGACATGCGACCAGGTCGACGATCCTGCCAGCATCTCTTCCCACAACACTTCTTCGCTCACGTCGAGTCTTTTCGCCTCCACTATGGCTGCACCGGCGGCACGCGCCATACGCTACCCATTTTGCCATTCGACAGCCAGACCGACCCAAAGCCAAACCGCAGCCCATCGCCGCCAGCGCCATGCCATTGATTCACCACGGTGTTCGTCGATGGATCGATCTGCGTCAACGGCTTACCGAACATCGTCACCCAAACAAATCCATCGCCGAAGGAGATCTCGCCGCCTTCGCCGGGCAAGCCTGCTGGTACGATCGCCACCACCCTACCGCTTGCGACATCCACTCTCGAAACCGTCCCATCGCCCTGGTTCAGCGTCCAGATCGACCCCGCTCCCGCCGTGAGAAATCGCGGCAGCGGCCCGACCTCAATGGACTTGGCGATCGTCTCGGTCGTTGGGTCAAATTGCAAGAGCGAGTTCAGGCCCAGCCCGCAGGTAATCCACACATATCCGTCCGCAAACAACGGGTTGTCTGCGTGACCCGGGATCGATAATCTTCGAACCACCGTGCTGGTCGCAGGATCGATTCGGAGTAGTGCTCCTGTGTCGTCCACCATCCACACTGAACCCGCACCCGTCGCGATGCCACCCTCGGAGTTAGCCGGACCCGCCGCCACCCGGCCTATCACCTTGCCCGTCGCCTCGTCGATGCGCACTACCACTTTGTCTTTGCAACTCGGAGCCCAGATCGAGCCAAATCCTTCCGCCAGCCCAGAGCATGGACGCGCCACATCCACCCGGGCACCCACTGTGTTCGACGCCGCAAGCATCTGCACCACCTGGTTGCCGCGACCGGTCGTCACCCACACCGCGTCCTTGGCGACCGCTGACCAGTCGGGATTCCCTCCGATGGCGAACTCCGCGTCTTTCTTCAGGCTGGTCATTGGCCGCGACTCACCCGCGATGGACTTCGCCTGCTGCCCGACTAGCATCGCGCACGCCAGCATGGAGAACAGACCACCCGCCAACGCACGCTCGAACCACATACAGCAGGCCTCCGGATGACTAGTCTACTAATTAGATGAATTGTCAGGCAGACTTCGATACTAGACCAGCCGCTACTATGGCTCTTCAAGTATTGCCTCTTTCAATTCCTTGCATAGCGGAAGCCTATCGTTCATCGTCTACGCTTCCGCCTCGCGGCCAGCGGTCTTATGCTTAGCTACATCGTTGCTCTTTCTGGGAGTTTTCCCGTGCGCCAGCCGCGCCTGAACCGCCTCTTCCTGGCGCTCGTCCTCTTGCCTTCCATCGTGCCGCCCTGCTTGCTTTCGCAATCGTCAAAGCAGCAGCCCGGTCCACCCGCTAAGTCCTCAGCGAAAGAGAAGGAATCCGAAAAGACTGCCTACGCCTTCAGCCTCGCTGGACCAGACGGGAAAGACTTTCCTCTAGCCACCTTCAAAGGCAAGTTCCTCCTAATCGTCAATCTGGCCCGCAATTCCAGCTATAATGACCAGTTGCCGGCCCTAGTCAAGCTGAGCGACCTCTACAAAAATAAAGATCTCGTGGTCATCGGTATCCCTTCGGACGATTTCGGCGCGGCGGAGCCCGGCACCGCTCCCGAGATCGCAAAAGCGTATGGGGACGCCAAGGTCAACTTCCCAGTCATGGCTCCCTCGAAGCTCTCCGGCGACGCTGCCCTTCCCCTAGTCGCCTACCTTACCAAGAGCAATGGCGCGCCCGCTGGCGGAGCCATCCACTGGAACTACACGAAGTTCGTCGTCGACAAAAAAGGCGCAGTCGTCGCACGGTTCGATCCCGACGTCACGCCTGACTCCCTCGAGATGCTCTCTACGCTCGATCAAATCCTTCGCGGTGCTTATAAACCGCCGAAGAAGACCTCCGGCAAACCTGAGGCCGAGGACGGCAATGACGAGCCCTAGACATAGAGGGTTTCTATAGCGACCATCGCAAGCTCTAATCCAATTTAGTTTGCCGTTGCCGCGCACGCTAGACTGAGTCTGTCTCCCGTTCTCTATACGTCAGTGCGCCTTCTACGCGGTCCAAGCAAACATATTCATGTGATTTCGGCTACGTCGCACCAGCTTTCTATCTCCAGGGTGTTCATGCCAGCGACCACGCTTCGCGCTCTCTTATTCGCCGTCCTGCTAGCTGCGCTTATATCTCAGCGCGCGCAGGCGGAGGTGCAGACCTTTACCGTTGGGTGGTCCGTCTACGCCGGCTGGAACCCCTATTTCTACATGGCCAAGTCCGGCATCCTCAAGAAGTGGGCCGACAAGTACGGCATCGTCATCAAGGTCCAGCGGTTCGACTACGCCGCTTCACTCGACTCCTTTGTCGCCAAGAACATCGACGCCTGCACCATGACCAACATGGAGGCGCTGGATATGCCCGCAGCCGCCGGGGTCGACTCCACTGCGATCATCGTCGGCGACTACAGCAACGGCAACGACGCCGTCTTGGTCCGCGACAATCTCACGTTTGCGTCGCTGCCCACCAGTCCCGTCATGCTCGTTCAAAAGACCGTCTCCGAATACCTGCTGGAACGCGGCATGGTGCTCAGCGGACAGCAGGGGCAGCTCGGCAAGCTCCATCTCATCAACACCTCCGACTCAGACATCGTTGCCGCATTTCTCAACAACAAGACGAATCGCGCCGTTGTCACCTGGAAGCCGCTGGTCAGCCAGATCGCCGGGAGCCTAGGCGTCACCTCCATCTTCGACTCGTCAAAAATCCCCGGCGAGATCCTCGACCTGCTTGTCGTCCGCACCGAGGTGCTGAACCGCCCCGACGGGCAGAAGTTCGCGCAGGCCATCACCGGTGCCTGGTACGAGACCGTACAGCAGCTAGCCGCCGCGCAGCCCGCCGCGCTCAAGGGATCGGCCGCCGCCTCGGGCGATTCGGTCGACTCCTACAAAGAGCAGCTCAAGACGACTGCTCTCTTCACTACCCCTAAGTCTGCCGCCGACTTCACCACCGGCCCCGACCTCCAAAGCAAGATGAACCTCGTCCGCCAGTTTTGCTTCACCCACGGGCTGCTCGGCCAGGGAATCAAGTCCGTCGACGATGTGGCCATCGCTTATCCCAACGGCACAGTCCAGGGTAAGAAGGACCGCGTACGCCTCCGCTTCAACGCCACCTTTATGCAGGCCGCGCTGGCCGGGAAGCTCTAGCGTATGGCCAGCCTGTCGAGTCCGTTTGAGATTCAGACAACGCCCGGGCGTCTGCCTGCGCAAGCGCTCTCGTGCTTCCTCTTCCTGCTCTGCATCGGGCTGTACCTGCACACCTCCGCGGCCCGCCACCGCGAGAACCCCGAGGACCGCGTCGTCCCAAACGCCCACCAGCTCTTTTCCGGCATCCGCTCCGCTGTGCTTGAGCCCGCCGAGGAAGACGACTACATCCCCGCCGAGAACGCCTCCACCTGGGAACGCCTGCATCATTCCATGATCTGGAAGGATACGGCGTCGAGCGGTCGGCGCTTCTTCATCAGCCTCGCTCTGCTTGTTCCCGCCGTCATCCTCGCCCTGCACATCGGTCTCTTTCCCTGGTTCGGCGTGACGTTCCTCCGCTTCGTTCTCTTCTTTGACAAGATCGTTGCGCTCTCCCTCTTACCCATACTCTTCATCGTCTTCGGTATTGAGGAGTGGTCCAAGATCGCCCTCATCGTGATTGGCGTCGCGCCCACGCTCATCCTGGATGTGACCGGCATGGTCAAGTCCGTGCCCCAAGAGCAGACCGTCAAAGCCTTCACCCTTGGCGCGAACAACTTCGACGTGGCCTACCGCGTAGTCTTTCGCCAGGTGTTGCCGCGCGTGATCGACAGCCTGCGCCTCAACCTCAAACCGATGATGCTCTTTCTCTTCGCCGGGGAGATGATCGCCGCCTCCGACGGCCTCGCCTACAGGATCGCCATTATGCGCCGCCACATGGGTATGGACATCATCCTCCCCTACGTTCTGTGGGTAGCTTTTCTGCTCTTCGGCATCGACCTTGCCCTGCGCCTCCTCAACCGCCGGATGCACCCATGGTTTCAGGCATGAGCGTTCACGAGATGGTGTCCGCTCTCGCTGGCGCGCCCGCAGTGTCCCGCGCGCAGGCAGTCGCCGCGCCCTATGCCAATTTGCACTCCATCGGCATAGAAGGCGTCTCGCTCTCCTATCCTTTAGCCCATCAGGCCAGACGCGCCGTCCTAGACGGCGTCTCGCTCGACATTACCGAGGGCGAGTTTGTCGTTCTGCTCGGCGAGACCGGCTGCGGCAAAAGCTCGCTCCTCCGCCTGCTGCTCGGGCAGGAACGCCCCTCTGCCGGACGCATCGCCGTCGCGGGCGCGCCCGTCACCCGCGTCGACGCCCGGGCCGGCTATGTGCCCCAGCGCTATTCCCTTTTTCCCGACCGCACCGTACTCGATAACCTCACCATGGGACCTGAGACGGCGAAGTACCACATACTCGGCCGTCTCCGACCTGGCTTCCGCGCCTTCCTTCGAGAGACCCGCGCCGAGGCCCTTCGCCAGCTCGCCCATATGGGACTTCAGCCCTCGGACGCTGGGAAGTATCCGCACCAGCTCTCCGGCGGCATGCAGCAGCGTGTCGCAATCGCGCAGGCACTGATGATGAAGAACCGCATCCTGCTCATGGACGAGGCCTTCAGCGCGCTCGACCCCTCGACACGGGGGAGCCTCCAACGCCTTCTCCGGTCCGTTTAGGAAGAGACCCGCCCCACGGTCGTCTTCGTCACGCACAACACCGCCGAGGCCCTGTTCCTCGCCACCCGCATCGTCGTCCTCGCTCGCGCGACACGTGACGACGCCTGCGGCTCCCGCGTCGTCCTCGACCACAAACTTGCCGCCTCCGGCATGACGCTCCGCACCCACGGCCAGCAGTTTCTCGACCTCGCCGAACACATTGAAAGCGTCTCGCGGGGCGACCGCCCTTCCGCAATCTCCTTCGGAGAGACCGCCCGATGATCTCCCTTCCGTCCTTTGCCCGCATCCCCGTCGCATTCATTGTGTACGCCACAAGCTTACTTGGTAACAGTGGCGATCTTCACGGCCAGACCGCGCCGGCAGCACCGGCTGCTTCCGCCGAGGACAACACCCAGTTTTTCACTCAGAAAGTCCGACCCGTCCTCGCCCAAAGCTGCTTCCGCTGCCACACCACCGAAGCCTCCGGCGGCCTTCGCCTCGACTCCCACGGCGCCATCCTCAAGGGCGGCGACTCCGGCCCGGCCATCGTTCCCGGCGACCCGGATAAGAGCCTCCTCCTCGCGGCCATCCGCCACACCGGCGAGCTGAAGATGCCACCCAAAGGAGACAAGCTCGCCGACGGCGATATCGCCAACATCGCCGAATGGGTCCGTCGCGGCGGCGTTTGGGACAGCGCCGAAGCGGCCATGCCCCTCGCGGCCACGCTCACCGTCGCGCAGGCGAAGGGCACTCCCGGCGACGACTTCTTTGAGAACAAAGTCCGCCCCATCTTCGCCAACAACTGCGCGGGCTGCCACATGGACAACGACAAGGGCGGCCTGAGCCTCAACTCGCGCGCTGACCTGCTCAAGGGCGGTGACTCCGGTCCTGCCATCATCGTAGGCGATCCCGAGAAGAGCCTCCTCCTCCAGGCCGTCCACCAATCCGGCGAGCTGAAGATGCCACCGAAAGGCGCAAAGCTTACTGCCGCCGAGATCGACATTCTTAGTCAGTGGGTCCGCATGGGCGCGCCCTGGCCGGAGATCGCAACGTCCGCCGCGCCCGTCCGCAATGGCAAGCAGATCACTCCCGAGATGCGCCGCTGGTGGTCGTTTCAGCCGCTGCAAGTCGCCGCCGTTCCGCCAATCACGGACCCCGCCGCCAAAGCTTGGGCCAAGACCGACATCGACCGCTTCATCCTCGCCAAGCTTGACGCCAACGGCCTGAAACCCGCTCCCATGGCCGACAAACGCACCCTGATCCGCCGCGCCACGCTCGACCTCACCGGCGTTCCGCCCACCCCGGCGGAGATCGAGGCCTTCGAGAAAGACACCACGCCAGACGCTTACGCCAAGGTCGTCGATCGGCTGCTCGCCTCGCCGCGCTACGGTGAACGCTGGGGCCGCCACTGGCTCGATGTCGCCCGCTACGGCGACGACGACATCCGTGGCCTCGACCCACGCGGCAGAGGCTATATGCCGCTTGATGGCGCGTGGGTCTACCGCGACTGGGTCATTAAGCAGATCAACGACGACCTCCCCTATGACAAGTTCGTTCGCCTTCAGCTCGCCGGCGATCTGGTCGAGAAGACGCCCACACCCGACGACTTGAAGGGTACCGGCTTCCTTGGCGGCGCGCCCTGGATTTGGGACCAGGCCGAACCGATCCAGGGTCGAGCCGACGAACGCAACGAGCGCATCGACGCCGTCACGCGCGGCTTCCTTGGCCTTACCGTGGCCTGCGCCCGCTGCCACGATCATAAGTACGATCCGATCCTGGCTAAGGACTACTACGCCCTCGGCGGCATCTTCGCCAGTGCCACCTACAAGGAGTACAACTTCGTCCCCGAATCCGAGGTCGATTTCTGGCGCACTAAATTCAAAAAGGCCAACGACAAGGATGAAGCCGCCTCAGACTACATGAAGGACGCGTCCCTTCAACTCGCCAAGGCGTATGCCGCGCAGACCTCCAACTATATGGTTGCCGCTTGGCGTGTCGCGGGCAAGCCGAAGATGAAGCTCGCCGAGGCAGCCGAAGCCGACCGGCTCGATCCTGAGATGCTCGACCGCTGGGTCCTTTTTCTTGCCAAAAAAGCCGCTCTTTTACCCCTACCTGAAAGACTGGCAGGCCATGATTGCCGAGGGCGGCACGGAAGACCAGGCCAAGTTCCTCGGCGACTCCTTCCAGGCACGCGTCATCGACCTTGAACTCGAAGAGAAAGCCATCGAGACCGAGAACGACAAGATCAAGGCCAAAGCAGGCGTTCCCACTGAACGCGAGAAGGACGTCAAGCCCAACCAGTTCGACACCTACGACGAGTTCTGCCCCGG
>CAXTUR010000072.1:0-14673 GCA_964247455.1 uncultured Acidobacteriaceae bacterium
GGGGTTGAGTGCGGGGATGTTGGCTGAGGTTGGGGTAAAGGTAGAGGGGACGTGAACTTGCGTTTTAGGGCAAGGACTTAGGCCCTCGGCCTTGGCAGCCGACCTAAACAGCAGATTCCTTCGCTTTGCTGCGGAGTAACAGCAATTACACCCTGAAGAGGATTTCAACGAGGTGCCTGGCGAGGTCTTCGGGGGCGGTGAAGCGGCGCGGGCTGTCGGCGAACGACTCGGCGGCGGAGAGCTGGTCTTGGGCGTCAACCTGGAAGGTGAAGTGGGCCGACTGGCGTTCGGGCGCGAGCGTTGGGTCGGGTGCGGTGGTCCGCAACTTTGCGTAGTTGAGGGCGAAGGTGTCGCCGGTGTGCTTGAGGGTGGCGTCGAACCAGGGAAAACGGGTGCGGGTGAGGTGGAGTTCGGACGGCGTGGTGCGCTCGATTGCCGTTTCAGAGGCTACGGCGCTGCCTTGGAGTCGAGACCGGATGGTGGTGAAGGCGTCTTCTAGGGAGAGGCTAAGCGCGGTGAAGAAGGCGGGGCTTTGCGCCGTGACAATGCCGGCGCGGTGCAGCTCGCGTCCGTAGGCCTCGGCGGCTTCGCGGCCTTGCTGCTTCAGGTCTTCGGCGAGGGTGTCGATCCAGTCTGTGGATGGTCTGCTCATGGCTGGTAGGACGGTAGACTTTGAGGAAAGGCCGCATGGAGGACGTGAATGGGACGGATTGCGGTGCGGATGGGGCAGGTCCTGGTGGGCGTAGTGGCGCTGGTTTGGCTGGGGGACTATGGGGCGGTGCGGATGCGGGGCGAGGCGGCGTTTGGGACGGTGCCGGTGCACCGGTTCTTGACGACTTCGCTAAAGGGGCAGAAGGCGGAGTACGACTTTCTGGGGAACGATTCGGTGCGGTGCAGCCGGTCGATGTTTCCACAGCGGGGAAGCGAGCCATGCTGGTGGGTCACGCGGCATACGACGGTCTGGGAGTGAACCGCAGGTGCTTCGGCTTCGCTCAGGATGACAGACTTGTTTAGGAGATGAAGGAACGGAGTTTAGCCGCTCTACAATCTAGACATGGTAATCGCGGAGACTTCGGTCGAGCAGGTGCGGGCGGTGTTGGCAGCCGGTGGGCGGGTGAGCCGTGACGAGGCGCGCTGGCTCTGGGAGAACGCGAGCGACGTGGAGATGCGCGAACTCGCGATGACCGTGCGCGGGCGGTTCCATGCGCCGGGTCGCTGTACATACATGATCATGCGGATCATCAACTACACCAATGTGTGCGTGGCGCAGTGCGATTATTGCGCGTTCTACCGGCTGCCGGGGCAAGAGGGTGGGTACGTGATGGCGGAGGAAGAGGTCTTCCGCAAGCTGGACGAGCTGCTGGCGCTGGGGGGCGATCTAGCGGCGTTCAATGGAGGGTTCAATCCGCATTTGCCACTCGACTACTACTGCGATCTGTTCCACGCGATCCGGGCGCGCTATGGGGACCGGCTGGAGTTTTATGCGCTGACTATCGCTGAGTTTATGTATCTGGCGGACCACGCGAAGCTGAGCTTTGCGGAGACGGCGGAGCGGTTCAAGGCGGCGGGGGTGCGCTGGATCACCGGCGGTGGGTCGGAGATTCTAACGGAGAGCTTTCGCAAGCGGCATAGCAAATTCAAATACACGGTGGCGGCTTACTTTGAGGCGCAGCGGGCGATTGTTGCGGCCGGGCTGAAGACGACGGCGACGATGGTGATTGGCTTCGACGAGACGGCGGAAGAACGGCTGGAGCATCTGGAGCGAACAAGGAACTTCCAGGACGATACGGGCGGGTTGGCCAGCTTTCTTTGTTGGACGTACAAGCCGTACTTTACGCAGATTGGCGGCATTGAGATCGGGACGGGGGAGTATTTGCGGCATCTGGCGCTATGCCGGATTTACCTCGACAACGTGCCACGCATACGGACTTCGGTGCTAACGCAGAACGAGCGGGCACTGGAAGGGCTAGCGTATGGCGCGGATGATTTCGATCTCCCGATTGAGGACGAGGTGACACAGAAGGCGGGCGCGACGATCAGCCTGAACTTCGAGCGGGTGCTGGATGTGGCGCGGGGGTTGGGCTTTATGCCGGAGTACCGGCACGTGGCAGGCGGGACGACGCGTGCTCATAGCTGAAGGAGGAGCCAGCCGCCGTCGACGCGAACAAGGGTGTAGCGGACGAGGGTAGGGGTGACCGGGTTAGGGATC
Organism: uncultured Acidobacteriaceae bacterium; assembly: GCA_964247455.1. GTDB lineage: Bacteria > Acidobacteriota > Terriglobia > Terriglobales > Acidobacteriaceae > Edaphobacter. Next base: position 2,210 of record CAXTUR010000072.1, read on the forward strand.
AAAACTGGCTGATTAAGACTGTTGGCGACTAAGGGCGTCGAGACGACCTGCTCCACAGCCGCGCGTTGTTGTGGAGCGTGAAGGTTAGGACGGCGGATTCTAACCTTGCGGTGGAGGGGCTTGATGCTCTGCGTCAGGGCAGTATGGAGCAGATGTGGTGCGGCTGCGTCGCTGTATACAAAGGAAGTTGCACTGCGCGGAGAAACCCACGTCTCAGGAGCGAGATGTGGCGCACCGGCATCTATTGATAGCGCAATAGGGAATGCGGTGAAGGCGACAAGCTGCGGGCAGCGGGCGAGTTCCGCTGAGGCGCCGAGTAGAAGAGCGGCCACCGTAGCGGTTAAGGTTGTGCTCTGGCGTGCAGAAAGGGTGCGCGGTCCGTGGAGGATGCCGGTGACGCGGCGGGCGAGTTCCGACTGGCGTTCCAGGAAGCCAAGGGCCAATGAAAGGGCGCGGCCTGCGGTGGTGTTGCGGGAGAGACCGTATTCGGCGAGCTGGGTGAGGCACGTGGCGTAGAGGCGCGGGGCGCGGGTGCGGCGGATCACGCCTTCGTCGCAGGCGAGTTCGCGTTCGAGGCAGAGCTGGCGCTCGATCCAATGAAGCGCAGGGTTGAGGGGGAAGACGACGAGGGCTAATTTCTGGAGGAGGTTGAGCCAGTCGTCGCGGCGGCGAAGGTGTTCGAGCTCGTGGAGCACAATCTGTTCTAACTCGGGGGCAGTAAGTTGGGCGAAGAGCCAGGCTGGGATCAGGATGCGCGGGTGGAGAAAGCCGATGACGCCGGGACGGTCGAGTTGTGTAGAGGTGCAGAGCCGGGCTCCACGATGAGTTTGGAGCAAGGCCGCCAAAGTGGGTTCGACCGGAATGGGGGTGGCCTCACGGCCGAGTGATCGCAGGCGGAGAGCGTGGCGGACGAGGTCGACTGCTCGTAGGAGGGAAAGGGTGAACCAGGCGGCAGCCACGGCGAGGCTCCAGCGGGGGTCCGCGTGGAGGACGTGGTTATTGGGTGTATTTGCTACGCCCGGGAACGCCGAGGGTAAGACGCAGATCAAGAAGAGGGCAGTGGCCCAAAGAGTGAACCTTAGGACGGCGGTGGAGCGCGGGAGGATGCGCAGACACAAGGCTGTGATCGCGGCGAGAGCGAGACCTTGCCAGAGCGTGGCGATGAGGACGGGACCAGCGGCTGCTGTCGCAGAAATAAAAAGGTTAGCCGCAGCCGAGCCCACCTTAGCTACGATGAGACTGTCGCGAAGGTGGGGCACCCAGGAGATGTAAATGAATTGCGCCGGAAGGTGGGTCACCCAGCAGGTGGCAAGTAAGGACGTCATTGGCTGACCTCCGCTTCGTCCGAGGCCGCAGCGGCGATGGCGGCCTTGATCCGGGCAAGCTCTTCGCGGGTGATGTCTTCTTCAGCGAGAAGCGAAAGGAGGAGCTTCTCCCGAGAGTTGCCGAAGAAGCGCCCCAGCATGTGGCGGATTTCCGAACGGCTAGCTTCACGTTCGGCGATGCAAGGGCTGTAAAGATAGCCGCGGCCTTCCTGGCGATGCGTGACGTAGCCCTTCTGCTCGAGGATGCGGACAGTGGTGAGGACAGAGTTGTAGGCGAGCGGGGCAGAGGAAGGCATGGCGGCGACGAGGTCGGCCACGGTGGATTCGCCCGCGCGCCAAAGGATCTTCATCAGCCGCAGTTCGGCTTCGGTCAGCGTAATGGAGGGCTTCGGCGGCATGGCTCTATTTGCTCAGACGGGAAACTAATGCTTTAGTTAGCTTGGTGTTCAGAGGAGATTTAGCTTGGCAGTTGTAGACTCTGGCTATCGGTCAGGACGATTTGTCTGCAACTTTATGGGGCGCGTTGTTCGTCCATAGAAAGATCGTTGTGGACGAAGGTGCGTGCGACGATGCAAGGGAGATTGAGTGACGTCTGAAACAAGCCAGCATCCGAGCCAGCAAACTCCTTTGGGGCCTGACCATCAGTTGCCCGCTCCTCCACCGGATCATGCCGCAGTGCCGCATCGGAGTCGTGGCGTTCGCGTATCGGTCTGGGTGCTCCTGCTGTTGATTTTTGCGGGGGCGTTCTACTTCATCTTGCACCGTAAGAACGATCCGGCAGCTGGAGCGGGCGGAGGACCTCCGCGGCGTGGGCCGGGTAGCGCGCCAGTGACGCTTACCACCGCGACGGCGCAGCGGGGCAATATTGGCGTGTATCTGGACGCGATTGGCACGGTAACGCCGGTGTATACGGCATCGATTACAAGCCAGGTGAACGGGCAGATCGTTGCGGTCCACTACAAAGAAGGGCAGCTGGTGCGGAAGGGCGCGCCGCTGATCGACATCGACGACCGGACGTACCGCGCGACGCTGCTGCAGGCGCAGGGAACGCTGGACCGCGACACGAATGTGTTGGGGCAGGCGCAGATGGACCTTGACCGCTACCGGGCGGCATGGGCACGCAACGCCATTCCCAAGCAGACACTGGACGATCAAGAGAAGATCGTGTTGCAAGACCAGGGCACAGTGAAGACGGACCAGGGCACGGTGCAGTTCGACCAGGTGCAGGTGAGCTACTGCCATATCGTTTCGCCGATTACCGGGCGCGTGGGGCTGCGGCTGATCGATCCGGGCAATATCGTGACGGCGAACGGCGCGACGGTGCTCGCGGTCGTGGCGGAGGTGCAGCCGATTACGGTGATCTTTACGCTGGCCGAAGACAGCTTGAACCAGGTCGCGCCCCGGCTGGCCAAGCGGGTGAAGCTGACGGTGGACGCATATGACCGGGCGGCCTTGAAGAAGATCGCCACGGGAACGCTGCTGTCGCTCGACAACCAGATCGATACAACGACGGGCACGGTCAAGGCCCGGGCGCAGTTTGTCAACAAAGACATGAGCCTGTATCCGAATGAGTTCGTCAACACGCGGCTGCTGGTAACCACGCTTGAGAATGCGACTTTGATCCCTTCCTCGACGATCCAGCATAACGGGCAGGCGGCGTTTGTCTATGTGCTGCAGGACGGCATGGCGCACATGAAGCCGGTGAAGCCGGGGGTGACAAACAGCGGCACTACGCAGGTGGAAGGGGTTAACCCGGGAGACGTGCTGGCGAACAGCAGCTTCGACAAGCTGACGGACAATGCGAAGGTGACGGCCGGGCGACCGCCGCCGGGAAGCAGCAGGGGCGGAACGGGGAGCGAAACACCTTGAGCCCCTCGCGCCCATTCATTCTGCGGCCGGTGGCCACCGCTCTGCTGATGGCGGCGATCATGCTCGTCGGCATCGTCGGGTACACGCAGCTGCCGGTGTCGGCGTTGCCGCAGGTGGATTACCCGACGATCCAGGTGCTGACGTTCTATCCCGGCGCCAGCCCCGATGTGATGGCGACAACGGTAACCGCGCCTTTGGAACGGCAGTTCGGCCAGTTGCAGGGCTTGAGCCAGATGACCTCGTCGAGCTCGGGCGGCAACTCGGTAGTGGTGCTCCAGTTCAATCTCTCGCTCGACATCGATGTGGCCGAGCAGGAGGTGCAGTCGGCCATCAATGCGGCGCAGAGCTTTCTCCCGGCGAACCTGCCCGCACCGCCGATCTACAGCAAGACCAACCCGGCCGACGCGCCGGTGTTGACCCTGGCGATCACGTCGAACACCATTCCACTGTCGCAGGTGGAGGATCTGGTGGACACGCGTCTCGCGCCGAAGATCTCACAGCTCTCTGGCGTGGGCTTGGTGAGTATCAGCGGCGGGCAGAAGCCGGCAGTGCGTATCCAGGCCAATCCGGCCCAGCTAGCGTCGTTCGGGGTGAATCTTGAGGACCTGCGGACGGCTGTGTCCAGCGCGAGCGTGAACGCGGCGAAAGGAAACTTCGACGGTCCGCGGCAGGACTACCAGATCGACGCGAACGATCAGCTGGTAACGAGCAAGGACTATCGGCAGGTAGTAGTGGCGTATCGTAATGGCGCGCCGATCATGCTGACGGATGTGGCGAACATCGTCGACGGAGTCGAAAACACGAGCCAAGCCGCCTGGATGAATCAGACGCCGGCCATCATCCTGAACGTGCAGCGGCAGCCGGGCGGCAACACGATCTCGGTGGTGAAGAGTATCAAGAAGTTGCTGCCGCAGTTGGAAGTAAATCTGCCGAAGGGCATCGACGTTACGACGTTGACCGACCTGACGACGCCGATCCAGGCTTCGGTGGACGATGTCGAGTTCGAGCTGCTGCTGACTATCGGGCTCGTTGTGATGGTCATCTTCCTCTTTCTGCGGAACCTGTACGCCACGATCATCCCGAGCGTGGCGGTCCCGCTGTCGCTGGTCGGGACGTTCGCGGCCATGTATGCGCTTGGATACTCGCTCGACAACTTGAGCCTGATGGCGCTGACGATCTCGACCGGCTTTGTGGTGGACGACGCGATTGTGATGGTCGAGAACATCTCGCGCTATCTCGAAGAGGGCGATCCGCCGATGGAGGCCGCGCTCAAGGGGGCGGAGCAGATCGGATTCACCATTCTTTCGCTAACGGTGTCGCTGATCGCCGTGCTGATCCCGCTGCTGTTTATGGGCGACGTGGTCGGACGGCTCTTCCGCGAGTTTGCGGTGACGCTGGCGGTGACGATCATCGTCTCGGCGGTGGTCTCGCTCACGCTAACGCCCATGATGGCGTCGCGCATCCTGAAGCACGATCCGAAGGCGCAGCAGGGCAAGTTCTACCAAGCTTCGGAGCGGGTGTTCGAGCGGGCCATCGCTTTTTACGGGCGAACACTGCGCATCGTCTTGCAGTACCAGACGATCACGTTGCTGGTGGCGTTGGCGACGCTGGGGCTGACAATCTTCTTGTACATCATCATTCCGAAGGGATTTTTTCCCGTGCAGGACACGGGCGTGATCCAGGGAATTACACAGGCGCCGCAGACGATCGCCTCGCAGGCAATGGCGAGCAGACAGCAGGAGCTGGCGCGAGTGATCCTGCAAGATCCGGCAGTCGAGAGCCTGTCGTCGTTTATCGGCGCAGACGGAACGAACACAACGGGTAACAGTGGGCGGATCTCCATTAATCTGAAGCCGCTGGCGCAGCGCGATCTGAGTGCCGCCGACATCATCCGGCGATTGCAGGGCAAGGTCGCCAACGTCCAAGACATCCAAATCTTTATGCAGCCGGTGCAGAACATTACGGTCGACGACCGGGTGAGCCGGACGCAATACCAATACACGCTCGAAGACCCGGATCAGGCGGAGTTGGACGACTGGACAGCACGGTTTGTGACGAAGCTGAAGCAACTGCCGGAGCTGGAGGATGTGGCGACGGACCAGCAGCTGGGTGGCAGCGCGGTTTCGCTGGTGGTTGACCGGGCGACGGCGTCGCGGCTGGGCATTGCGCCGACGACCATCGACCAAACGCTCTACGACGCCTTTGGCCAGCGGCAGATCAACACGATGTATACGCAACTGAATCAGTACCATGTAATTCTCGAGGCGGAGCCGCAGTTCCAGACAAACCCGAAGAAGCTGGACCAGATCTACATCCAGTCGAACGCGGCATCGGGGACGAGCGGCGCGGGCGGGTCGAGCTCGTCGGGGCGCGGGTCGACCTCGGCGGGATCGAACGCGCTGACGACTTCGCCGCTCTATACGCCGTCGGCGGGCACGTTTACGGCTCCGGCGAACGCATTGTTCGGCGCGGCGAATTCGACCACCTCGCGCGGGACCGTCTCGGCGGGAACGACTAGCGGAAGCATCAGCAGCCGGGTGCCGTTGAGCGCCTTTTCACACTTTGAGGAGACGACGGAGCCGCTGTCGATTACGCATCAGGGGCAGTTCCCGGCGATCACGGTTTCGTTCAATCTGGCGCCGAACGCCGCCCTGGGCGGAGCCATCGATGCGGTGACCAAGGTACAGAAAGATATGCACATGCCCGCGAGCGTGCAGGCGGATTTTCAGGGCACCGCCGCGAGCTTTCGCAACTCGCTTTCGAATGAACCGCTGCTGATCCTGGCCGCGCTGGTGACGGTGTACATCGTGCTGGGGGTGCTGTACGAGAGCTTCATCCACCCGATCACGATCCTCTCGACGCTTCCCTCGGCGGGCGTGGGGGCGTTTCTCTCGCTCATCCTGTTTCATCAGGACCTCAGCGTCGTGGCGATTATCGGGATCGTGCTGCTGATCGGCATTGTGAAGAAGAACGGGATCATGATGGTGGACTTCGCGCTTGAAGCGGAACGCAACCATGGCAAGACCTCAACCGAGGCGATCTATGAGGCGTGTCTGCTGCGCTTTCGACCCATCATGATGACGACCATGGCGGCGCTGCTCGGCGGTTTGCCGCTGGCCTTTGGACATGGAATCGGATCGGAGCTGCGGCGGCCGCTTGGCATCTCGATGGTGGGGGGCCTGCTGTTGAGCCAGGTGCTGACGCTCTATACGACACCAGTTATCTATATCTTCTTCGACAACCTGGCGCAGCGATTCTCGAGCAAGCCATCACATCCAAAGACAGGCAACGAGCCGGTCAACGCCCCGGCAGATTCCCAGGCGCACGCATGAACATCTCCGCGCCGTTCATCCATCGGCCCGTAGCGACCACTTTGCTGACGGTTGCGGTCGCCATTGCGGGAGCGATCGCGTACACCGTGTTGCCGGTGTCGCCGCTGCCGCAGGTCGACTTCCCGACGATCTCGATCAACGCCAGCCTGCCGGGGGCAAGCGCGGAGATTATGGCGTCCTCAGTGGCGACTCCTTTGGAGCGGCAGCTCGGGCATATTGCGGGCGTGACGGAGATGACCTCGGCGAGCAGCCTAGGGACGACGGGCATTACCATCCAATTCGACCTAAGCCGCAATATCGATGGCGCCGCGCGCGATGTGGAGGCGGCGATCAACGCGGCGCGGACGTATCTTCCGACGAACCTGCCTTCAAACCCGACGTACCGTAAGGTCAATCCGGCGGACGCGCCGATCATGATTCTCGGGCTGACGAGCGACAAGTACGGCCCGGACAAGCTGTACGACGAAGCGTCGACGGTGATCCAGCAGAAGATTTCGCAGATACAAGGCGTGGGGCAGGTGAATCCCGGCGGCGGAGCGTTGCCGTCCGTGCGGGTGGAGGTCAATCCGGCGAAGCTTGCGGGCTACGGGCTGACGATGGCGAACATCCAGTCTGTACTGAGCCTGCAGAACTCCGATCTGGCGCGGGGGCAGATTACCGACGGCACCCGGACGGCGGACATCCTAGTCAATGGGCAAATTTCTCACGCGGAGGACTATAAGCCGCTGATCGTGGGCTACCACAGTGGCGCGGCGGTGCGGCTGGATGAGGTGGCCGATGTGATCGACTCTGTGCAGAACATCCGCACGGCGGGTTATCTGAATGGCAAACGCGCAGTGACGCTCATTATCTTTCGGCAGCCGGGCGCGAACATCATCGACACGGTGGACCGGATTACGGCCGCGCTCCCGTCGATTGAGGCGTCGATTCCGAGCGGCATCACCACGACGGTCGTGCTGAACCGGACGACAACGATCCGGGCGTCGGTGAACGATGTGGAGCGATCGCTGATCCTGTCGATCGTGCTGGTCATCGTGGTGGTCTTCGTGTTTCTGCGGAACGGGCGCGCGACGCTGATCCCCGCGGTGGCGGTGCCGGTGTCGCTGATCGGAACCTTCGCGGTGATGTATGCGTGCGGCTACTCGCTGGACAACCTGAGCCTGATGGCGTTGACGATCTCGACCGGGTTTGTAGTGGACGACGCCATCGTTGTGATGGAAAACATTGCGCGGCATCTGGAAGACGGCATGACGCCGCTGGACGCGACATTGCGCGGGGCGCGGGAGATCGGCTTCACGGTGCTCTCGATCTCGATCTCATTAATTGCCGTCTTCATCCCGCTGCTGCTAATGGGCGGCATCGTCGGGCGGCTGTTTCGCGAGTTCGCGGTGACGCTCTCGACGGCGATTCTGGTGTCGATGGTGATCTCGCTGACGACGACGCCAATGATGTGCGCGTACCTCTTAAGAAACGAGCATGACCGGAAACACGGCTGGTTGTACAACAAGTCGGAGCAAGTCTTCGACTGGGTATTGTCGGTGTATCGCCATAGTTTGCACTGGGTGCTGGAGAATCCCGTGCTGACGCTGACGGTACTGTTTCTCACGATTGCGCTGAACGTCGTCACCATCATCAAGATACCCAAAGGTTTCTTCCCACAGCAAGACACGGGCTCGCTGAATGGCGGGTTGCAGGGGCCGCAAGACTCGTCGTTCCCGGCAATGGACGATTCGCTGCGGCAGGTTGAAGGCGTCATCAAGCAAGACCCGGCGGTGCAGAATGTGCTGGGGTTTACGGGCGGCGGCGGGGCTACGAACACGGGTCAGGTATTCGTGATTCTGAAGCCACTCAACGCGCGAAAGATTGGCGCGGCGGACGTAATCAACCGGATCAGGCCAAAGTTAGCACGTCTTCCAGTGGCGTCGGCGTTTTTGCAGGCTTCGCAGGATTTGCGCATCGGTGGACGGCCCGGCAACGCGCAATACCAGTACAGCATACAGGCGGACAATATTCCCGACCTGCAAACGTGGGGACCCAAACTGCTGGGCGAGATGCGGAAGCTACCAGGCTTGCAGGATGTGAGTTCGGACCAGCAGAACGGCGGTTTGGATGAGCGCGTGACCTTCGACCGGGTGACGGCGGCGCGGCTGGGGCAGACGGCTCAGTCAATCGACTCGGCGCTGTACGCGCAGTTTGGGCAGTCGCAGGTATCGGTCATCTATACGCAGCTGAACCAGTACTATGTTGTGCTCGAGGTTGCGCCACAGTATTGGCAGACGCCCGAGGGGCTGAAGAATGTCTTCTTTCATCCGGCTGGCAGCAGCAGCACGACGGCGGCGGGCAATGTGCCGCTGCTGAGCCTGTCGGCGGCGCAGTCGACCACGACGCCATTGGCGCTCAACCATACGGGACTGTTTCCCTCGGTGACGGTGTCGTTCAATCTTGCACCGGGCGTGGCACTGTCCGACGCGACGTTGGCCATCGATCAGATGCAGCAGCGGCTGGGTACGCCCTCGAGCATACGGGGCTTCTTTGCCGGAACGTTACAGGCGTATCAGGCCTCATTCGCTACGGAGAAGTACCTGGTGTTGACAGCGCTGCTGGCGGTGTACATCGTGCTGGGCATTTTGTATGAGAGTCTAGTGCATCCGCTGACGATCTTGTCGACGCTTCCTTCGGCAAGCGTGGGTGCGATGCTTGCGCTGATCCTGTTTCATCAGGACCTGAACGTGATCTCGATCATCGGCATCATCCTGCTGATTGGGATCGTGAAGAAGAACGCGATCATGATGATTGACTTCGCGTTGCAGGCGGAGCGCGAACAGGGGATGGACACGGAGGCGGCGATCTTCGAGGCGTGTATGCTGCGCTTCCGGCCCATCTTGATGACGACGATGGCGGCGCTATTTGGCGCGTTGCCGCTGGCGTTCGGGACAGGGACCGGGTCGGAGCTGCGCCGGCCATTGGGGCTTACTATCGTCGGCGGGCTGATCGTCAGCCAGCTGCTGACGCTGTACACGACACCGGTGGTGTACCTCACGCTTGACCGGCTGCGGCTGCGGATACAAGGCAGGACGCGCGACGATTTTCACGCGGGCGGGGCTGTGCCCTTCCCGGCGGACTGATGGGACTTCTATGAATCTCGCTTCACGTAAACTCGTGTTTCTTTCGGCTGTCGCCGCGCTTGGTGTGAGCGGCTGCCGGGTCGGTCCGGTGTACACGCGGCCCGCCGCAGCGGCGCAGGCTCCCCCAGCCGTGTACAAGGAGTCGCCCACACAGTTTGTGGATAGTGACTGGAAAGTAGCGCAGCCACAGGACGCGATGCTTCGCGGCAAGTGGTGGGAGGTTTACCAGGAGCCGGAGCTGAATGCGCTCGAAGACCGGCTTGAGGTGGACAACCAGAACATTAAGATCGCGTTTGAGAACTTTATGGCGGCACGGGCGCTGATCGGCGAGGCCCGCTCGCAGCTGTACCCAACGGCGAGCGTGGGTCCCGCCTATAGCCGCTCGAAGTCTTCCTCGAACCTTTCGAACACGGCGACGGCAAACACCGGCCGGACCAGCAGCGTGGGGACGTTGCCGATCGATGTGTCCTGGGCACCCGACCTTTGGGGGCGCGTCCGCAACCTGATCAGCCAGTACGAATATAGTGCGCAGCTGAGCGCGGCCGATCTGGCGAACGAGCGGCTGATCGAGCAGGCGACCTTGGCGATCACCTTCTTCGAGATACGCGGGCAAGACGCTCTGCGCCAGATTCTGGACCAGACGATCGAGCAGGACCGCAGGTCGCTCGAGTACACGCGCGCCCAGTATGAGACCGGCGTAGGCGACCGCATCTCAGTGGTGGAGGCGGAGAACACGCTAGAACGGGCGCAGTCGCAGGCCATCAACCTGGGCGTCGCGCGGGCTCAGTATGAGCACGCTATTGCGCTCCTGATCGGGACAAGCGCGTCAAGCTTCTCGATCGCGGTCAATCCCGAGTTGCGCACGCCGCCAGCTGTTCCGATTGGGGTACCTTCGCAGCTGCTGGAGCGGCGGCCGGATATCGCGGCTACAGAGCGGGCGATGGCGGCGGCGAACGCGCAGATCGGCATCGCGTACGCGGCCTACTATCCAACGCTCACGTTGAGCGCATCGGGGGGGCTGCAGAGTTCGAGCTTCAAGCATCTGTTCGACATCGCGAGCCGGACGTGGTCAGTGGGGCCGACGATCTCGGAGACGATCTACGATGGCGGCCTGCGGCGGGCGACGGTGAACCAATACATCGCAACGTATAACGGCGATGTGGCGAGCTATCGGCAGACGGTGTTGACGGCATTCCAGCAGGTGGAGGATTACCTGGCGGCGGTACGGATTCTATCGCAGCAGATACAAGAGCAGACGCTCGCGGCGAAGTCGTCGCAGGAGTTCGTCGACCTGGAGTTTGCGCGCTACCAGACGGGGGTCGATCCGTACATCAACGTGGTGACGGCGCAGAACACGCTGCTTGCTGACCAGGAGACGCTGGCGACGTTGCAAGTGCAGCAGATGACGGAGTCCGTGCAGCTGATTGAGGCCTTGGGGGGTGGATGGGATGTGTCGCAGCTTCCTTCGCCAGGGGACGTGGCCAGGAAGTTGACGAAGGCGGAGACAGTGATCCAGAAGTAGAGTTGCGCGCCTTAGGGCGGGTGTCCTACTCTTGCGATGCACGGTTTCGGCCTGCGGGAGGCTCCATGCGTCGTGCTGTCCTAGGTTTGCTGCTTGCCGTGTCGCCTCTTGTTGCCCAGCAACCCGCCGAGCAGGTGACGATCGACGCGCACGGAGCGGCCACCCCGTTTCCGCATTTTTGGGAGAAGATCTTCGGCTCGGGCCGGGCGGTCTTGGCGCTGCGGGACGACTACCGCAAGGACCTCGACACCGTCCACGACGCGACAAACTTCGAGGCGGTGCGCTTTCACGGCATTCTGAACGACGATGTAGGGCTCTACGATCCGGACCGGCAGGTAAAGAACCCCGGCCTTGCTGCGGAGAGGACGAACGACTCGGTCTATAACTTCTCCTACATCGATCAGATCTACGACGGCTTGCTGGCGCACCATGTAAAGCCGTTCGTGGAACTGAGCTTCATGCCACAGAAGATGGCCTCCGATCCGAACTCCATCCATCCTTTCTGGTACCACCCGAACACCTCGCCGCCGAAGGATTATGCGCTATGGGACGGCATGGTGACGGCGTTTGCCAAGCACCTGATCGCGCGTTACGGCCTCGAGGAGGTGGCGACGTGGTACTTCGAGGTGTGGAATGAGCCAAACCTGGATTTCTGGGGTGGTAAGCCGAACGAGACTACCTACTTCACGCTGTACGACCATACGGCGCGGGCGTTGAAGGCAGTCAGCCCGCGACTGATTGTGGGCGGGCCTTCGACGGCGCAGGCGGCATGGGTGGGCGAGTTTTTGGCGCATACTAAGGCGGCGGGCGTGCCTGTCGACTTCGCCAGCACCCACGTCTACGGCAACGACACACCCAACGTCCTCAATCCGCCAGAAGACCTGCCGCGCGACAAGATGGTCTGCCGCGCCGTGGCCAAGGTGCATAACGAAATCCTGAAGTCGCCCTATCCGAAGATGCCGCTGCTTTTTTCCGAGTACAACGCGAGCTATGCGAACGAGCCGAACGTGACGGACTCCGTTTACATGGGGCCATGGCTGGCGACGACGATCAGCCAGTGCGATGGGCTGACGGAAGCGATGAGCTACTGGAGCTTCTCGGATGTGTTTGAGGAGCAGGGCGTGGTGCGGACCCCCTTCTATGGCGGATTCGGCGTGATCGCTGAACGCAACATTCCCAAGCCTGCCTTCAACGCCTTCGCCATGCTGCATCATCTGGGCACGGAGCGGATCAAGCTCGCCTCGGACGATGTGCTGGCTACGCGCTCGGCGGACGGCAGTCTTGCGGTCGC
>CAXTUR010000073.1:0-14525 GCA_964247455.1 uncultured Acidobacteriaceae bacterium
GGATTGGAGCACCGAATGGGATTTGAACCCATGAATACCGGTTTTGCAGACCGGCGCGTTAGCCACTTCGCCATCGGTGCTTCGGGGTGAACTCAAGAAGAAAGCCCACCTGGCGGGATGCCTTGGGTGGGCTTTCTTGCAGCGAAGACGGTATATGCCGATCTGCTTAGCGACCCACCGGTGTACAGGAGCGACAGCGGCAGAGCATCGGGATGGACAGGGCCGTCATAGAATATGCCCGCTACCAGCTATGCTGGCATGGGAGCTGGTTGGCTCCATTGCGGTTATCCAGAACATACGTGGGAGGTAAGGTCTGTGTCAACTGAGGTGGTGCGAAGTTTAGAGTATGCGCAGGTGGATGTCTTCGCAGAGCGAGCGTTAGAGGGCAATGCGCTGGCTGTCTTTGCCGACGGACGCGAGCTTTCGACAGGAGAGATGCAGGCCATCGCCCGCGAGACGAACCTCTCTGAAACCACGTTCATCCTGCCGCGTGACGAGACCGTAGAGCGCGAGCGTGGGGTACAGGTGCGCATCTTTACGGTTGAGGAGGAGCTGCCCTTTGCCGGACACCCGACACTCGGCACGGCGAGCTGGCTCCACTGGCACCATCCCGTGCTGCGCGGAGCGGAGGAGATTGTGCTGGAGCTGCCGGTTGGACCCATCCCGGTGCGCTTTCGTACGAAGGACGGCGGCCCGGGAGTGTTTGGAACGATGCGGCAAAACGACCCGGTCTTCGGAATGGAGCACGAGCATGGGCAGATTGCAGAGGCCTTGGGGTTGTCGGTAGACGACCTTGACCCCGAACTGCCAGTTCAAACAGTGTCGACGGCTGTGCCCTTTTGCATCGTGCCTTTACGCTCTATGGCGGTGTCTGCTCGGCTACGGATACCGTACGCCAAGGCACAGGCGTACCTGGACCGAAGTGACGCCAAGCTGTTCCATTGCATCACGCGAGCACGGGCATCGACAGGCGCGGACTGGCACGCACGCATGCAGTGGGCGACGGGCGAAGATCCGGCTACAGGGTCAGCATCAGGATGCGCGATTGCTTACATCGTACGGCACGGGCTAGCGAGGAGCGGTCAGCTGGTGGTGATCGAACAAGGCGTTGAGATCCATCGGCCAAGCCGGATTTACGTGCAAGCTGACCGGCACGGAGACATCGTTACGGGAGTGCGCGTCGGAGGCCGCACCATTCCCGTGGCAGCAGGACGCCTTATCCTTCCGTGATGCACGGCCTTTTCAACAGGGGTGGGGGAGGAATCATCAATGCTAATAGCGTCTTACGACGAAGCCGAGGATGAGCAAGTCCTAACTGTCTCAATCTACGCCCTATCTTCGCCGTTGCAAACCGTCGGTGCGGGACGTAGTGTGAGGAAGCGTCAACGGAGGCGTGAGAGCTTTACCGCCGCCGGGGACAAGTGCTTTCGCCTGTACTAATGACAATTTGAACGGAGAGACGCCCGGCTGCCCAGCGGCTTCGGCTCATCGTCCTCGTGTTTGTTCTTCGCCGCTGACGTTCAGCGCGGAGATCCACTTACGCGGCGCTTGGGTCACGCCAACGGAGCTTGGTCCCTTTCACACCCCTGCGCCTGCCCGAAAACACTCGGGTAGAGCAGAAACCGACTCCTGGGGAGCGGACGGAGAGCCACGCTCTCGTTCGTCTTGCCCTCCTAGAGGCGGCCACCCCTTCCTGCGCTTGTTTACGAGCGCCGGTCAACCGTATCTCCCCTCAAACGAGTTGCACGCCAAGCAGCGGCTGCTCCGGAGAGGCCCAATCCGCAAGGACGCCACCAACGGCGCTCCCGGCAGAAGCGAGACATTCCGCAATGCGTCCCAAGAAAGTCATACTCTGCGTCGACGACAACGAACAGGTCCTCTCCGTCCGCACCTTTTTGCTGGAAACCCGCGGCTACCGTGTACTCTCGGCCGCAACGGCGGAAGACGCGCTCGACCAGTTGCGCGCGATGGCGGTGGGCGGCATTGACCTGCTGCTGTGCGATCTGTTGATGCCGCAGATGGACGGCAACGAGCTGGTACGGCGCGCCAAGCAGCTGCATCCCGGACTGCCGGCGATGATCGTCTCAGGCACGGTAAACGCGGCGGACCGGGCCCTCCATGCGGACGTGTTTCTGCCAAAAGGTGGGTGCTCCCCGGCAGAGATGATCGAGCGGATACGGGTGCTGGTGGCGCGCAAACGCGGACCGAAGAAGCAGGTGCTGCGGCAGGAGAGCACCGAGGGGTTTGTGACGGCGGTCGCGTCCTAGACCAAGCGCGTTGTTGTAGCGATTCTTTTGATCTTCTTGTTTGTCATTCCCGAAGGGAATCTGCGTTTTCAACCTCCGAGGCATCGGGCAAGATGCGCGAGCCACCGGCTAGATCATTGCCGGGCGCGTTCAATGGCGCGGACGACGGCGCGGGCTTTGTTCCCGCACTCGGCAAACTCGTTCTCGGGGACGGAGTCAGCGACGATGCCCGCCCCGGCTTGGATGTGGCCTTGGTCGCCGCGCAGGAACAGGGTGCGGATGGCGATGCAGGAGTCGAGATTGCCGGAGAAGTCGGCGTACAGGATGCTCCCGCCGTAGACGCCGCGGCGGGCCGGCTCCATCTCTTCGATGATCTCCATCGCGCGGATCTTCGGCGCACCGGAGAGCGTACCAGCCGGGAAGCAGGACTTGAAGGCGTCGATGGCGTTCAGCCCGGCCTTCAGCGTACCTTCGAGCGAGCTCACCAGGTGCATCACATGGGAGTAGCGCTCGACGAACATGAGGTCCTTGACCTTGACGCTGCCGTATTCAGAGACGCGGCCCACGTCGTTCCGGCCCAGGTCGACGAGCATGATGTGTTCGGCCACCTCCTTTTCATCCGCGCGCAGATCGGCTTCGAGCGCGCAGTCAGCGGCTTCATCCGGGCCACGGGGGCGCGTTCCAGCGATCGGACGGTACTCGACTTTGCCATCGTGGACCCGGACGAGCAGCTCCGGTGAAGACCCCACGATGTGGCAGGAAGTAGGGGGTAGGGAGTAGGGAGTAGAAAAAGACGCTTTGCTCTTCGAGCTTTTGTCGGCTACTCCCTTTTCCCTACTCCCTACACCCTGCCCTTCAAAGCGCAGAAAATACATATATGGACTAGGGTTGACGATCCGCAGCGCGCGGTAGATATCGAACGCGGGAACCTCCGGCCTGCAGTCGAAGCGCTGCGAGAGGACGCATTGGAAGACGTCACCCGAGGCGATGTACTCCTTGGTGCGGGCCACGGCTTTGAGGAAAGCGGCCTTCGAGGTGCGTGCGGTGAGCTTCAGCTTCCCGTGTTCGGCGCGCGGGGTGGCTTTTGGAAGAGCCTGCGCGAGGCGTTTTTCCAGCTTGTCGAGGCGCTTGGTGGCGTCGTCGTACGTGCAGCCGCGCGTCAGGTCGGCCGTGACGATCAGGTGGATCTCCTTCTTGACGTGGTCGAAGGCGAGGACCTGGTCGAAGAACATCAGGCAGGCGTCCGGCACACCGAGCTCGTCCTTTGCGGTCGAAGGAAGGCGCTCAATCTGGCGGACGACGTCGTAGGCAAAAAAGCCGACGGCCCCAGCGGTAAAGGGCGGAAGGCCGGGGAGGCGTGCAGGCGTATGGCCGGAGAGGGCCTGCTTGAGCTCGTCGAAGATGTCGCCCTTAAAGGTGCGGGTGCGTTTGCCTTCGGTCTGGGTGATCTCGCGGCCGTGGGAGACGAGCTTCTTGTAGGGCTGAATGCCGATGAAAGTATAGCGGCCGACGTGCTCCCCGCCTTCGACCGATTCAAGCAGGAAGGCCTCTGGCTCGCGGTCGGCGATGCGGAGGAAAGCGGATACGGGCGTCTCGAGGTCGGCGGTGACGGTGCGGAAGACCGGAACTAGGGTGTAGGTCTTGGCGAGTCTGGCGAAGTCACGAGGCGTAGGCGTGGTCCTGGTGAAGGTAGGCATAGGGCTTTGAGTATGGTACGGCACAGGGTTAGGTCGTAGCGTTCAAGGAACACTCTTGAAGAGGAGGACGCCATCGTCATATCGTTGATGCGCCGAATGGCCATCCGCGTTGATGACATCGACAAACAAGAGGAGTCGTAGACAGTACAACCGATTCTTAGCAGCCAAAGGCTTGGCATGACCGTTCGTTTCAACTCCGCGTTGCGTGCTCTTCTGACCGCGTCCTTCCCATTCGTCCTCGCGGCAGGGACGCTGGGTCAGGCGCCGGTCTCCGCGTCTTCCGCGCCGCCGGCAAAAGAACCAGTGCCGGCGAATCAGGTCCCGCAGTATGACGTGATCTCGATCAAGCCGAACAAGAGCGGCAGCGGCAACATCAGCGTCCATGTCGACGATGGGAACTACGACGCGACGAACATCACGTTGAAAGGTCTGATCGCCGATGCCTCCAACATCAAGCAAGACCTGATCGCCGGGCTTCCAGGTTGGGCTACTTCGGCTCACTTCGATATCAAGGCCAAGATTCTGGAGCCAGATAAAAAAGTGTTGGGACGGCTCACCCCGGAACAGTGGCGGTCGATGCTGCTGCCGATGCTCGATCGCTTTCACCTCAAATACCACATTGAGGTGAAGACATTACCCATCTACGAACTCACCGTCGCCAAGGGTGGACCGAAGTTTGCAAAGTCGAGCAGCGACGCGAACTTCAATGGCGTCGGCAGTGGAGGCACGAGCGTCCAGAACACACACCTGACGGCACACGACGTGAATCTGCAATCTCTAGTCAGTCAGCTCTCGTATTCTCTCCATCGAACCGTTGTGGATAGGACCGGTCTAAAGGACAAGTATGATCTGGACTTGAGATGGACGCCTGACGACAGCGCGGCGTCGATTGCTTCCGACGCGAACCGGAGCAGGAGCGACAATGCGGACACGCCGCCGGTCCTGGTGACGGCCTTGCAGGAGCAGCTCGGACTGAAGCTAGTCTCTTCCAAGGGGCCGGTCGACACCCTTGTCGTCGACAGCATCGACCTACCCACGGAGAACTAGCCGCGTGCGCGCTTCGGAGAGCATGGACCGCAAGGAGCCTTCACTGTTCAGGGGCCAGCTGGTCCGGAGCCTGCGTGTGGCGTTCCTGATCGCCTGCACAACGCTCTGCACAGATGCAAAGGCCGCCGAGCATCACGGCCAGATTACCTTCGCCGGCCTGCCTGTCCCGGGTGCCGTCATCATCGCGACCCAAGGCGGCAAGCGGTCCATCACCATCTCCGACGAGCAGGGCCGCTACAGCTTCCCCGATCTCGTCGACGGCGCGTTGCAGCTTGATGTCGAGATGAGCTTCTTTACGCCGCTGCACCAGGAGGTCACGCTCACGGGTGCCAGCCCTAGCGGCCCCGGTCTGGCATGGCAGATGAAGATGCTTCCGCTCGACCAGGTCATCGCGCAGACCAAGGTCGTTCCTCCAGAATCTCAGGCTATCGTCGCCGACGCGCCTTCGACAGGCAAAGATGGAGCTGTGGCGGCGAAGGCACCGGAGCCAGCCGACCCGCTGAAGCCGCCGGACGAGCCCGCGCAATCCTCCGACGGCTTTCTAGTAAACGGCAGCAGCAGCAACGCAGCCACCTCGAAGTTCACCATGGACGCGGCCATCGGCAATACGCGCAAGGGAAGCAAGAGCCTGTACACGGGCGGCCTCGGCTTCGCCTTCGGCAACTCTGCGTTCGACGCGCGACCCTTCTCGCTGACGGGTCTCGACACGCCAAAGTCGACCTACAACCGCGTCACAGCAACGGCGACCTTTGGCGGACCGTTGCGCATTCCGCATCTGCTGCCGCGCGGCCCCAACTTCTTCCTGGTGTATCAGTGGACGCGCAACAGCACCGCCGCGACCAATTTCGGCCTCGTACCCACGGACACGCAACGCGTCGCTGCCGGTGCGGCCGACCCAATCGCCCGTGCGCTGCTCAACTACTATCCAGTGGCGAACGCAACCGGCAGCACCAACTACAACTACCAGGTACCGGTCCTCAACGCGGAGCACCAGGACACGCTGCAGCTTCGCCTAGACAAGGGGATTGGGCATCGCGACCAGTTCAACGGCGGCTACTCGTTTGAAAGCTCCCGCGCCAGCAACTCGAACCTCTTCGGCTTCCGCGACGCCACGGATATCCTTGGCATGGACGCCAACGTGAACTGGCAGCATCGCCTGGGCCACGGTCTCTACACAAACGCGGGCTACAAGTTCAGCCGCCTGCGCACCCTCGTCTCGCCCTTCTTCGCGACCGATCCGCAGCGCTTCAGCACGCCCGCGATCCCCGGCCGCAGCCCCGACGCGCGCGACGCCGGCCCGCCGACCCTGACCTTTGCTAGCGGCATCACGCCTCTGACCGACGGCATCAGCGCGTTTGATCGTGACCGCACCGAGGCCGTCTCCGGGAACGTCCAGTACTATCGCGGGCACCACAGCTTCACCATAGGGGGAGACTTCCGCCGTCAGGAGTTCAACTACCTCTCGCAGCTTAACCCCCGCGGGACGTACAACTTCACGGGTGCAGCCACCGGCTCGGACTTCTCCGACTTCCTCCAAGGGACTCCCGACACGAGCGCCATCGCCTTCGGGAACGCAGATAAGTACTTGCGCCAGCCGGTCTACGACGCCTACGGGACCGACGACTGGCGCATCAAGCCGGAGCTCACCCTCAACGCCGGGCTCCGCTGGGAGTACGGCGCTCCCATCACCGAGTTGAAGAACCGGCTGGTCAACCTCGATGTCGGGCCGAACTTCGGCAGCACGGCGCAGGTGCTTGCCAGCGATCCTCGAGGTCCCATCACCGGCCAGCAGTATCCGCGCTCCTTGCTGCGTCCGGACCGGCTGAAGATCGAGCCGCGCGTCGGCGTGTCGTGGCGGCCGATCCCCGGGTCCTCCATCGTCGTGCGGGCCGGGTATGGCGTCTATGCGGACACCTCCGTCTACCAGGCGACGGCCCTTCAACTGGCACAGCAGGCTCCGTTATCGATCAGCCTGGAGATCGCCAATAGCCCAGCCTGTCCGCTCACCCTGGCGACCGGCTTCGTCCCGGGCTGCTCGACCGTTACGCAGAACACCTTTGCCGCCGATCCGAACTTTCGCGTCGGCTACGCGCAGACCTGGCAGCTAGCGGTGCAGCGCGACCTCCCCGCAGCCCTGCAGATGACGGCGACCTATCTCGGCGTGAAGGGGACGCGCGGTGTCCAGGAGTTTCTGCCGAACACCTACGCTCCCGGGGCGACCACCCTGTGCCCGCTGTGCCCCTCGGGCTATGTCTACCGCACATCGAACGGCGACTCCACCCGCGAGGCCGGAAGCCTGCAGCTGCGCCGGCGTCTGCGCTCCGGGCTGACCGCAACCGCGCTCTATACTTACTCCAAATCAATCGACGACGACGCCGTCCTGGGCGGCCAAGGACCCGTCGCCAGCGGGACCGCCGTGCGCAGTACACCGTCCGAGAGCATCGCGCAGAACTGGCTCGATCTTCGCGCCGAACGGAGCCGCTCCACCTTCGACCAGCGGCATCTGCTCTCCACCAGCTTCCAATACACCACCGGTATGGGGCTTGGCGGCACGCTGATGGGCGGCTGGCGCGAGCGGGCGTATAAAGAATGGAGCGTCACGGGGACCCTGATCGCGGGCTCCGGCCTGCCTGAAACGCCCATCTATTACGCCACGGTCAACGGAGCAGGCTTCACGGGCACCTTGCGTCCCGACCGCACCGCCACCTCGGTCTACGCCGCCCCCGCGGACCGCTTCCTCAACCCCGCCGCCTACGCCGCGCCTCAGCCTGGAAGGTTCGGCAATGCCGGGCGCAACTCGATCACCGGCCCCGGACAGTTCACCTTCAACAGCTCTCTCTCGCGCACCTTCCGCATGCCGGAGAACCTCAGCCTCGACATCCGCCTGGACGCCACCAACTTGTTGAACCACGTGGTCTACAGCAGCTACAACACAACCGTCAGTCCGTCGCTCATCAGCCCGGTCTTTGGTCTCCCCACCTCCGCCAACCCCATGCGCACCCTGCAAACCACAGCGAGGCTGCGATTCTAGCCATGACGATCCGCAAACACCTCTCAATCTTCACCCTCGCCCTGATCGCTTCCATGGCCTGCGCACAGACCGTCGGCTCGAACAAGGACCCGGGCAAGTCCGACACCTTGACGCTCTCCGTCCGGTCGCAGCTGGTCGTCGAGGCGGTCACCGTCAAGGACAAGCAGGGCAACCCCGTCCAAAACCTCGGCGTCTCCGACTTCACCTTGACCGAAGACGGGGTGCCGCAGAAGATCCGCTACGTGGAACATCAGTCGCTGCCTACCGGAGTCGTCCCGCTGCCCAGCAGCAAGCCCTCCGAAGAAGACATCAAGATCTACAAACGCCTTACCCGCACGCAACTTGCACCGGAGGCAGCCGAAAACCTGCGCTACAAAGATCGCCGCCCCCTTGCGCTCTACTTCGATATGACCGCGATGCGCGCCGCCGACCAGTTTCGCGCGCTCGAAGCGGCCGAGAAGTTCATCCGCACCCAGATGACCCCGTCCGACGTCCTCGCCATCCTGCGCTATCAGGGCGGCTCGGTCGATGTGCTCCAGGATTTTACCGCCGACCGCAACCGGCTTCTCAGCATCCTGCAGACCCTGGTGGTGGGCGAAGGGCAAGGCGACCAGAACTCCATCGACGACGCCAGCAGCGCCGACACGGGTGCCGCCTTCGGACAGGACGACAGCGAGTTCAACGTCTTCAACACCGATCGCCAGCTCTCCGCGCTGCAAACCGCTGCAAAGATGCTCGGCCAGCTTAACGAGAAGAAGGCGCTGCTCTACTTCGCCAGCGGTCTGCGGCTGAATGGGGCCGACAACCAGGCACAACTCCACGCCACGGTGGACGCGGCTGTCCGCGCGGGCGTGTCCTTCTGGCCGATCGACGCGCGCGGTCTCGTCGCCGAAGCTCCGCTGGGCGATGCCACCCAGGGTTCGCCAGGCAACGAAGGGATGTACTCCGGGACGGCCGCCCAGGCCACGCAGTCCGGCTTTCAGCGTTCGCAGGACACCCTCTATGCGCTCGCCGCGGACACCGGAGGCAAGGCGCTGCTCGACTATAACGACCTGACGCGCGGCATCGTCAACGCGCAACAGGCCTTCTCCGACTACTACATCCTGCAGTACTACACGTCGAATCCGAACCTCGATGGACGCTTCCGGCGCATCAAGATCACGCTGAACGGAGCCGACGCCAAGCTCGACTACCGGCAGGGCTACTACGCCGGCAAGGAATTCGCCAGGTTCAACACGGTTGATAAAGAGCGTCAGCTGGAAGACGCGCTGATGCTCGAAGACCCCATCACCGAGCTGACCATCGCCATGGAGATCAACTACTTCCAACTGAACCGGGCGGAGTATTTCGTCCCCTTGGTGGTAAAGATCCCCGGCCGTGAGCTGGCGCTGGCCAAGAAGGGAGGAGCCGAGCACACCCTCATCGACTTTGTCGGGGAGATCAAGGACGTCTACGGCGGGGGCACGGTCGCCAACGTCCGGGACCACGTCAACATCAAGCTGACCGACGCGACCGCCGCCGAACTCGCGCACCGCCCGATCGAGTACGACGCCGGCTTCACGCTCCTGCCCGGCAAATACATCATCAAGTTCCTCGCCCGCGACGATGAGACTGGCCGCATCGGGACGTTCCAGACCACCTTCGTCGTCCCCAACCTCAACAAGGAGACACAGCGCGTGCCCATCAGCTCGGTCGTGCTCAGCAGCCAGCGCGTCGACTTGAAGGACGCCCTCTTTGACGCCATGAAGGCCAAAGACAAGCTGAAGGAGGCCGCCGCGAATCCTCTCGTCTCCAACAACAGCAAGCTCATCCCCAGCGTTACCCGCGTCTTCAACCGTGGGCGCGAGCTGTACGTCTACCTCCAAGCCTACCAGCCCGCCGCCGCGCCCGCCAAGCCCTATGTCAGCTTCGTGACTCTCTTCCACGACCACCAAAAGGTCTACGAGACGCAGGCGGTCGCCGTTACTCCACACGAGGCGGCGCGGCTCACCGCCGTTCCCCTCAGCTTCGACATCGGTCTAGCCCACCTCGCGCTCGGCGAGTACACCTGCCAGGTTACGGTGCTCGATCCCACCGGCGGAAAAGCCAGCTACTGGCAGGCGCTGGTCCAGCTCACACCGTAACACCCGCCACTTCAAACTTCGGGCGCGGCTTGCCGATGAGCGTGGGTAGGGCTATCGTTAGAAGGTTTGCGCGTGCACGACGCAAGACCGGAACGAGGCACGCCATGGCGCGAGAGACGCTTGAACCCAAAGATCTGGCAAAGGAATGGAAGACGATGTCAACAATGACAGCAGTGAGTATGGACGAGACATTGCGTGGGATGACCTTTGCGGAGGAGACGAACCCGTGGCTGGCGCAGGCGGCACGGTTTGAGATTGCGGCGAAGAAGCTGAATCTGGACAAGGGCATCTGGAAGGTGTTGAGCCTGCCGACACGGGAGATCATCGTCCATATCCCCGTGGCGATGGACGACGGGTCGGTCGAGGTCTTCACCGGCTACCGGGTACAGCATTCGGTGGCGCGGGGACCGGCCAAGGGCGGCATACGGTACTCGCCGGACGTCTCGCTCGACGAGGTGCGGGCGCTGGCGAGCTGGATGACGTGGAAGTGCGCGGTGGTCAACATCCCGTTCGGCGGGGCGAAGGGCGGGGTGATCTGCGATCCGAAGACGATGTCGCAGGGCGAGCTGGAGCGGATGACGCGGCGGTATACGGCCGAGCTGATGGAGTTCCTGGGGCCGGAGAAGGACGTACCCGCGCCCGACATGGGCACCGACGAGCAGACGATGGCGTGGATCATGGACACGTATTCCATGCACATGCGGCAGACGGTGACAAGCGTGGTCACGGGCAAGCCGGTGAACATCGGCGGGTCGCGCGGGCGGACTGCGGCGACGGGGCGAGGGATCTCCGTGGTGTGCGACCAGGCGCTGCGCTACTTAGGCATGCCAGTCGAAGGCTGCCGGGTGATCGTGCAAGGCTTCGGCAATGTGGGGTCGAACGCAGCCAAGTTGTTGCAGGAGAAGGGCTATACGATCATCGGGATCGCGGAGTACGACGGCGGGCTCTACAACGAGCAGGGAATCGACATCCCGGCTCTAGCTTTGCACCGGAAGAGCGCGGGAACCATCAACGGGTTTACCGAAGCCAAGGCGGCTGCTCCGGCGGAGCTGCTGACGCGCGAGTGCGAGGTCCTCATCCCTGCCGCGACAGAAAACGTAATTACGAGCCGAAACGCGGCGGCGCTGCGATGCCGGATTTTGTGCGAAGGGGCGAACGGACCGACGACGATCGTCGCGGACGACATCCTGGAGGCGAACGGCGTCTTCGTCGTGCCGGATATCCTGGCGAACGCGGGCGGGGTGACGACGAGCTACTTTGAGTGGGTGCAGGACCGCATGGGCTACTTCTGGACCGAGGCCGAAGTGAACGAGCGGCTGGACACGATCATGATCGCGAGCTTCGTCGATGTGATCCGGTATGCGGAGTCGCACGGGGTGAACAACCGGATCGCGGCTTACATGCTGGCCATCGACCGGGTGGCGTATACGACAAAGCAGCGGGGCATCTACGCGTAGGAGAACCGTAAAATCGCGCCTTCCGCACGCAAAGAAAAAGTGACAAATCCGCTGTTAACTCATCCGTCATCACCTCTTAAGTCTATTGTTTTGTTAGATCACGTGCCGAAAACAAGAATTATTCCCGGAAACGGGGGCAGGCATTATTCGTAGCCGCGATGCCGAGGCGGGAGGCAGTGTGGGAGAATGGCGGTAGCTCGCCATGAACCTGCCGAACTCCATTACGCTGAGCCGGATCGCAAGCATCCCGCTGCTGGTGTGGGTGCTATCGTCGGCGTTCCCCTGGCGCGGCGGGCACGGTACGGTCGGCCTGCTGGGCGGGGAGCAAGAGGTCATCGCGTCTCTGCTCTTCATCGCCGCCAGCATCACGGACGGCATGGACGGCTACCTGGCGCGACGCCGCGGGCAGATTACGACCATGGGCATTCTGCTCGATCCCCTGGCGGACAAGCTGCTGATCTCCGCCGCCTTCATCATCCTGGTGGCGTACACCCCAGGGATTGTGCCGCCTTGGGTGGCGATCGTGGTGATTGGGCGGGAGTTCCTGGTATCCGGGCTGCGGTCCATCGCGGCGGCCGAGGGGTTCACCATTCAGGCCAGCGAGATCGGCAAGCTGAAGACGGTCATCCAGATCGTCTCGGTCGTGGCGTGCATTCTCGCGCATCGGTGGGTGTACTGGGACTGGTTCGGCTATATCTTCGGGGTGCGGTTCATCGCCCTGACGGCGCTCTACTGGATGATCGTGGTGTCGATCATCTCGGCGGTCGACTACTTTGTGGCCTTCTGGCGCAAGATCGACCATGCCTCGAAGGTGCATCGTGTCGAGCCCGGATCGGTGCTAAGCCGGAAGCGCGCAGGGCGGGAACAGCCGTCGCGAATCGTGTAGAACGGGCCCGGTGATTACCTCGGTCACTGGTATACTTTGCCCATTCCAGTGAGGGCTTTGTGGGCGAAACAGTTCTGAAATGCAAGCAGTGTGGGGCAGATGTCGAGCTGACGGACGCAATTGCGGCTCCGTTGATTGAAGCGGCGCGCCTAGACTTCGACCGCAAGCTGCGCGAGAAGGATGCGGAGATCGCGCGGCAAACGCGGGAGATGGAGAGCCGGCGTAAAACGCTTGAGGTTGCCGAAGAGGCGATGAACGAGACAATCGCTGAACAAGTAGCAAGCCGAGTGGCGCAAGTTTCCTCGGACGAGGCAAAGAAGGCGCGTGCCTTGGTACAGACCGAGATAAGCAGCAAGAACGAAGAGCTTGAGAACCTCAAAGCTGCGCTGGCGAGTACGGCGCAATTAGAGGCGCGAAAAGCCCGCGCAGCCGCGCGGCAGGAGGTCGAGCAGCAGAAAGCGGAGTTGGAGGTGACGCGCGCAGAACTGAACGTGGCCAACGATGCTGCGCGTGAGGCGAAGTCGGCACAAGCAGATTACACACGTAAGGTGCGCGAGTTAGAGGCAGAAAAGAGGGCCTTGGCTTTGACGGTACAGCAGGAGGTCAGTAAGGAGTTAGAGACGAGCCGGGCGTCGCTGCGCGTCGAAATCGAGGGTGGCGTAAAGATGAAGCTGCGCGAAAAGGATATTCAGCTTGAAAGTATGAAGACAGAGATCGAGAACCTGAAGCGCAAGTCGGAGCAGGGCTCAACGCAAATACAAGGCGATGCGCAGGAGCAGGAGCTGGTGGATACGCTGAAGGTCAAGTTCCCACGAGACGATATCAACCGAGTCCGCAAAGGCGAGTTTGGAGGGGACTGCGTTCAGGAGGTCTACAACGGACAAGGCAAGCTTTGCGGGACGATCCTTTGGGAGTCGAAGCGTACTAAGAGTTGGGATAAAGATTGGCTGGCGAAGCTGAAGAGCGATCAACACGCGATGAAGGCCGATGTCGCGATCATTGTCAGCCAAGTGCTGCCGAAGGGTGTTGAGCTATACGAACAGATCGGCGAGGTATGGGTTGCGGGACTAAACTGCATCGTTCCCGTTGCCGGATCGTTGCGGCATTTGCTCATCGAGACTGCCGCTACACGTCGACAGAACGAAGGGCAGCGCGATAAGGCTGCCTTGATCTACCAGTATGTGACCAGTGTGGGCTTCCGCCAACGCGTAAAGGAGATGACGGAGGCATATACGATCATGAAGGCTGATTTGCATGCGGAACAGAAGGCAATCAGAAGGCAATGGGCAAAGCGAGAAAAGCAACTTGAGCGAATGATGGACGCGACGACCGGAATATCTGGCGATCTACAGGGGATCGCGGGCAAGAGCATGCCGGAAATCGATGGAATGAGCTTCGATTTGCTGGGAACGGGATCATAGGAATGTAACGCTCCTTCACCTATCCTCACTAACCCTGTGAATAGGGAGGCGCTTATGTCGGATACGGTTTTGGCGTTGGGGATTACTGTTTTGTTGTTGGCTGGGATGGCTGCGTGGGTGCCGCTGCTGCATATGGCGGAGAGACTGACAAAGAGGAACGCGCGGTATGTGGCGCGGGAGTTGCCGGAGGTCCGTGAGCGTCCCTCCGGCGCGAATTCGGCAAGCTTCGAGCGGGAGATCGCCCAGTAGCTACTGGAGGATCGCCACGCCGCCAAGGCTTGCGGCTGCGATGCGCGCCTGCCACTCGGCGGGGCCGGTCTGGTGGACGGAGTGGCCCTGCGTGTCGACGGCGATGGTGACGGGCATGTCTTCGACTTCGAACTCGTAGATGGCCTCCATGCCGAGGTCTGCGAAGGCGAGGACGCTGGCGGACTTGATGGCCTTCGAGACGAGATAGGCCGCGCCGCCTATCGCGATGAGGTAGACGGCCTCGAACTCGCGGATTGCCTCAAGTGCGATAGCCCCGCGTTCGGCCTTGCCGATCATGCCGAGCAGGCCCGTTTCGGCGAGCATCTGGCGGGTGAACTTGTCCATGCGCGTGGCGGTGGTGGGGCCGG
>CAXTUR010000074.1:0-12923 GCA_964247455.1 uncultured Acidobacteriaceae bacterium
TGCCGATGCGGATGCCGGAGGGCTTCATGGGCGGGTTGGTGTCGTAGGGGATGGCATTTTTGTTGACGGTGATCCCGGCCTCGTGGAGGGCGTGTTCGGCCTCGCTGCCGAGGATGCCCTTTTCGAAGACGTCGATGAGCATGAGGTGCGTGTCGGTGCCGCCGGAGATGATGCGGAAGCCGTGCTCAGCAATGCAGTGGGCGAGTGTCTTGGCGTTGGCTACGATCTGGTGGGCGTAGGCGGCGAAGTCGGGCTGGAGGGCCTCGCGGAAGGCTACGGCCTTGGCGGCGATGACGTGGACGAGGGGGCCGCCCTGCTGGCCGGGGAAGACGCTGCGGTCTATACCGGCCGCGAGGTCTTGCCGGCAAAGGATGAGGCCGGAACGGGGGCCGCGCAGCGTCTTATGCGTGGTCGTGGTGACGATGTGGGCGTGCGAGACGGGCGAAGGGTGCGCGCCGCCCGCGACGAGGCCGGAGATATGAGCCATGTCGACGAGCAGGTACGCGCCGACTTTGTCGGCGATGGCGCGCATCCGGGGGAAGTCGAGGGTCCGGGCGTAGGCGCTGCCGCCGGCGATGAGCATCTTCGGGCGTTCGCGCTCGGCGATGGATTCGATCTCGTCGTAATCGAGAGTCTCGGTGTCTTTGCGGACCTGGTAGCCGGCGATGCGGTAGAGCTTGCCGGAGAAGTTGAGCTTATGGCCGTGGGTGAGATGGCCGCCGTGTGCGAGGTCGAGGCCGAGGATGGTATCGCCGGGGGTGAGCAGCGACATGAAGGCGGCGGCGTTGGCCTGCGAGCCGGAGTGCGGCTGGACGTTGGCGTGCTCGGCCCCGAAGAGCTGCTTGGCACGGTCGCGGGCGAGGTTTTCGACCACGTCGGCGAACTCGCAGCCGCCGTAGTAGCGCTTGCCGGGGTAGCCTTCGGCGTATTTATTGGTGAAGACGGTGCCCGCGGCTTCGAGCACGGCGCGGGAGACGAAGTTTTCGGAGGCGATCATCTCCAGGCCTTCGTGCTGGCGGGCGACCTCGTGCGCGATCTCGGCGGCGATCTCGGGGTCAGAGGTGGAGAGCGGGGCGGCTAGGTCGATCGGCATAGGGAGATTCTACCGTGCCGGATATGGGCGGCTTCGCCGGGTTAGAAAAGGATGCGCTGCGCATTGACATGGCGCGCGGGCGATCCTAGGCTTGCAGTATGGAACTACACTTTACGCCCGAGCAGGAAGCGCAGCTTTGCCGGATGGCCGAGGATGAGGGCAAGACGCCGGAAGAACTGGTTGCGTCTGTTGTTTTCCAGCGTGCCGATGAAGACAGCCGTTTTCGTCAAGGCGTACAGCGCGGGCTCGATCAAGCGAACGCGGGGGAGTTTGTTAATGAGGATGTGATGGAAGCCCGGTTCCAGAAGATGATGCACGGCTAAATGCGGATCATCTGGACACCGGAGGCGGCGGACAACCTGGAGTCAATTTACATTTACCTGTCGGGCACTTATCCGGCCCTAACCTCCTCAACAATACGCACGCTCTATGACGCTGTTCGAACTCTTAGGTCCATGCCTGGGCGTGGACGGCCGGGATTAGTTGCCGGAACTCTGGAGTTCGTGCTCCTAAGGCTTCCGTACATCATCGTGTATCGCCGCTATGAGGATGCTATCCAAACCATGTAGCTAGGTGGTTAGGTCTATGGCCCGCAAAGCCGCGATTACGTTGTCCAAGCTGTTCCGACTTCCATCCATGCCCATGCCACGGGTAGCATCTAGCAGACGGGTTTTAATATCCCGATCGCTACCACCGGTCGTCAGCAGCTCAAAGACACCGCCGATGTAGCTGTCATATATCCTTTGGCCACTCTGGATCTTTCATCACCCCGATAGGGTCCCACACTTCAATGAACACTCGCCGAATAGCCCGCCTCACCTCGCGGGATTTCTCCTTCGGCATGATCGGGTAAGGGATCACGCTAAACCGGTCGACTCCGCCTGCTCCTGCGCGTGGTAGCTCGAGCGGACGAGTGGGCCGCTTTCGACGTGGCGGAAGCCCATGCCGACGGCCTCGTGTTTGAGGAAGGCGAACTCGTCCGGGGTGTAGAAGCGGGCCATGGGGAGGTGGTCGCGGCTGGGGCGGAGGTATTGGCCGATGGTGAGGATGCCGACTTTGCGGGTGGCGAGATCGTGGAAAACGGCGAGGAGTTCGTGCATCTCCTCGCCCATGCCGACGATGATACCGGTTTTGGTGACGAGGGTTTCACTGGTTTCGGCGGCGATCTCCTTGGCGTGTTCGAGGAAGCGGAGGGAGCGCTCGTAGCGGCCGCCGCTTTTGGCGACGCGGTAGAGGCGGGGGACGGTTTCGATGTTGTGGTTGAGGATGTCGGGGCGGGCGGCGACGACGAGGCGGAGCGCGTCTTCGTTGCCCTGGAAGTCGGGGGTGAGGATTTCGACGCGGCAGCCGGGAGCCTGGGCGCGGATCTCGCGGATGACGGCGACGAAGGCGTTGGCCGCGCCGAGGTTGTCGTCGTCGCGGTTGACGCTGGTGATAACAGCGTGGGCGAGGCCGAGCTGGGCGACGGCGTAGGCGACGCGGCGGGGCTCGTCATGGTCGATCGGCTCCGGGCGGCCTTTGGGCACCGCGCAGAAGCCGCAGCGCCGGGTGCAAAGATTGCCCAGCATCATGAAGGTGGCGGACTTCTGGTTCCAGCATTCGCCGATGTTGGGGCAGTGCGCGCTCTCGCAGACGGTGTGGAGGTTGAGGTCGCGGGCCAGCTTCTTAAGATTGTGGAACGTCTCGCCGACGGGAGCTTTGGCCTTGAGCCAGGCGGGCTTTGGCGCGGGACGGCGCGGGGCTAAATCAATCTGCACAAGGTCCGGGTTGAGGGCCGCTGGCGGGGTCATCGTATCTCGATTGTACGGCGAAGGCTCAGAGCAGCCGCTCCCGCACCTCTTGCCGCGCGAGGTACAGAAAGAAGATCAGCGCGAATAGACCGCGAACGAGGAAGAATGGGACGTGTGCCTTGGTGTAGAAAAAGAAGTCTCCCGCGGCGAGCAGCAGGCAGCCCGCAATCACCAACGACCAGCCCCATTTGCGCAGGCGTAGCAGACCGAAGATGCCGGCGGCCACCAGTGTGCAGAGGGCAAGTATTCCGTACTTGGCCACGCCTCCACCGTATGCGCCCTTCAGGCCGGCATAGACGTTGATCATGGTCATAAAGATGAGGAACATGCAGATGCCCGCAATGCCCGGCAGCATCTGTCCCGCCTTCGTGGAGGTGTGCGTCTCGGGGATAGGAGTCATCGGAATCATAGGGTGTGGAGATACGCGATTAGGTCGGTGAGGTCGGCGTCGTCCATGGTGTTGCCCATAGGAGGCATCAGGTTGCGGCCGTGGAGGATGGTAGCGGTGACGCGCTCGTCCGTAGCAGGCGCACCGCTGGGGAGATACGGCTTCTTAAAGACGCCCGCCATGGACGGGCCATGCAGCGGACCCTCGCGGCGGTCGTAGTGGCAGACAGAGCAGCGCGCCTGGAAGACGGCGTGGCCGTGGCTCTGCTGCGAATTGAGATCGGTCAGCGGAGTGGGCGGCACGGACTTGCATCCGGCGAGGGCCAGTGCGGCGAGGCCTAGAACGATGCTGAGGTGAGGAAAGCGCACATTATGATTCTAGTTCGCCGCCGCGATCGCCGCCACGATGCGATCCATGACATCCCGATCCGTGTTGGTGCCGGGAAGATGGTTGCCGTCCATGATGGAGAAGATCACCGTCTTGCCGCTGGCGCATTCCAGGTAGCCGCTGAGGGCGCGCGCCTCGCCGAGGGTGCCGGTTTTGGCGATGACGTGACCTTTGAGCGGACCCTCTTTGAAGCGGCTGGTGAGCGAACCGTCGACGCCGCCGATGGGCAGACTTGCCTTCCACGCCGCGAACCAGGGTTGCGTGGCGGCATAGGTGAGCAGCCTGGCGGTGGCGCGCAGGGTGACGAGGTCGTGCCCGCTGAGGCCCGAGCCATCGAAGAAGACGAAGTCGTCCTTGTCGATCCCGGCGTTGAGGAGGAACTGGCGGACGACGCGGGCGCCCTGCGCCGTTGAGCCGACGACTGTCAGAGCCCGTCCGAGGTCATGAAGCAGCAGCTCTGCGTGGAGGTTTTGGCTCTCCTTGTTAGTAACGGTGACATCCTGTAGGAACGAAGGAGAACGGTGGCTTGCGAGTACCGTTTCGTGCGGCTCCAGACCGGGACGGCCACAATCAAAGCACCCATGGAGCGCCTGAAGATCGATTGGTTCCCGCACCTGCTCGCGAAAGCCGCGCCGCTCCTCTGGCAGACGATGCAGCGCGCGCGCCATTCCCTTGACCTCGATCCCACGCTCCTCGAGCATCCGCTTCAACGCCATCGCGGCGTACTCTGCGGGATCATCGAGGGCGATCTCCTCTTCGTCGGGTTGCGCGTCCAAAGCAATCGATCCGTAGACCCGCAGCTGCTTTGAGCCGATCCGGCGTTCGATATGGATGGTGTTTGCGCTTTTCGCCACGCCCGTGCCGACCGTGCCCTCAACGGTGTAGTACGGCTGGGAGGGTTGTATGGCGAGCGATGCGGGTGCTCCCGGTTGCGCGCCGGGCACAATCTTCAAGACGATCTGATTGTCATTGACGGTGAGCGCGGAGACGGGAGCGCCGTATCCCCAGACCGCGTCGTCGATGACCCAGTCCTCCGGGTATGGCTCAAAGGGAAAGAGGGTGTCGTCGCCCACGATGTCTCCGCTGACCGCCTTTAGTCCAGTTGCCACGACGTTGTCGGCCAACTCCGCTATATGCCGGAGCGGATCGGACGGCGCGGACGTTTTCTGGCGGTCTCCTGGCGGAAGGTAGGGCAGCGTCCGCCCGGACAGGTTTGCATCCCCGCCGCCCACCAAATATAAGTCGCCCTCGAGCGTCTGCGGGGTTGCCAGAGTTCCATGGGCGACGACCCGCGTCTCCAGCATCTGGAATCGTGCATCCTGTCCAAGCAAGGCCATGGCCGCGGCCGTCGTAAAGAGCTTGGCGTTGCTGGCGGGTTGGAAGAGTTGCGCTTCGTTCAGCGCGTAGAGGGGCTTGCCATCGAGCGTCGTTACCATCACGCCCCAGTGATCGCGCGCCACCGAAGGCTCGTTGGTTAATGCAGCGATTTGGCGCGCCAATGAGGTCTGCTCCGTGACGGCCTGCCCGCAGAACGCGAGTGTTCCCGCCCAGATCAGCGGATGGCAACGAAGAAGCGGGGTCATCCGGGCAGTCTAGCACCCGCCCTCTATGATCGAGGGATGCCGTTTGCTCCGCGCACTCCGTTTGCATGGCGTCTTCGCACCCGCAGCCTCGCGCTCGGGCCGCGCACCCTGTTGATGGGCATCCTCAACGTGACGCCGGACTCGTTCTCGGATGGCGGTCTCCATGCAAGCGTCGATCAGGCGGTCCGTCACGGCTTGGCGATGCTCGACGAGGGTGCGGACCTGCTCGATTTAGGCGGTGAATCTACCCGGCCCAACGCTGCGGCTCTTTCCGCCAACGAAGAGCAGGCGCGCGTTCTTCCGGTGCTCACGGCATTGCTCCGCGATCGTCCCGGCATGATCGTGTCTATCGATACCTATCACGCCGCCACGGCACGCGCCGCCGTAGAAGCTGGGGCCGAGATCGTCAATGATGTTAGCGGGCTGCAGTGGGATGACGCCATGGCCGCCCTCTGCGCCGATCTCCGCTGCGGGGTCGTTCTTAGCCATAGCCGTGGCCGTCCGCCAGAGTGGGCCGTCCTGCCGCCGTTGCCGCCGATCGCCGTGATGCCCGTGGTCCTTACCGGGCTGCGCGACTCGCTCCTGGCGGCGCGTACGGCAGGGGTGGCGAGTGAGCGCATCGTCCTCGATCCGGGTTTCGGCTTCGGCAAGCGCGGGGATGAAAACTATGTGGTTCACGCCATGCTGGACAAGATGCACCAGTTCGGTCTGCCTGTGCTCACCGGCAGCTCACGTAAGGGCTTTCTGCGCGCCACGCTCTCTCCGCAGCCAAGCGTAGTGCCGGCTGCCAATTCGGGAGCTAGCGTCCGGGCCGGCACCGC
The DNA here is from genome assembly GCA_964247455.1 of uncultured Acidobacteriaceae bacterium. Classification (GTDB taxonomy): domain Bacteria; phylum Acidobacteriota; class Terriglobia; order Terriglobales; family Acidobacteriaceae; genus Edaphobacter. The sequence goes on from CAXTUR010000074.1 coordinate 6,063, forward strand.
TTCCGCCGTAGCTGCCATACTTGGCGGAGCCCACCTGATTCGCGTTCACGATGTGTCCGCAGCCAGGGAGGCCGCTAGGATCGCCGACGCCATCCTCCAAGCGGCCGCCAGCGTGGAAGCGTCTACTCATCTGTTCTCCACAGCCGCTTCATCCAAACCTCAATAATATCCTTCCGTATACGCTGGGCCGGGTGTACGCTAAAGGCGAAGGAAACACGAAGCCGCTATGCTGATCGCCCTAGTCATCCTTCAGTTCGTTCTGTGTGTCCTTGTGTTGCTGCTTTGGCTGCGCCGCTCGCCCGCGCCCGTAGCGGACCCGCGAGCCGCGCAGCTGCCGGACCAGCTTGCCCGTCTCGATACCCGAGGCGAGGCTTTTGACGTTCACGCCCGCGACGCTCTCGCCCGGATGCGCGACGACATCGCCGCGGAAGCCCAGCGGACGCGCGAGAGCAACGCTGCGGGCTTTACCACGCTTCGCACTGAGGTGACCGGCAGCATTGGAACGTTTGGCGCAGCGCTTCATGGGGAATTAGCCGCCTTCCGCGCCGACAATCTTGCCTCATCCGACGGTCTTCGCAAGGTGGTGCAGGAAGACGTGGCCGCCGTCGCCCATCGCTTGAATGGCTTTGTCGCCGACGCTACGCGGCAGCAGTTGGCAGACCGGGACACCCTCTACGCCAAGCTTGCCGATCTCGGGGCTGTCAACGCGGCGCAGCAGGACAAGCTTCGGGCAGCCGTCGAAGATCGTCTGGACAAGCTGAACGCCACCAACGCTGCAAAACTGGAAGAGATGCGCGTGACCGTCGACGAAAAGTTGCACGCCACGCTACAAACTCGCCTGACCGAGAGCTTCGGCCAGGTCACGACACATCTCGGCGCGGTACAAAAAGGGTTGGGCGAGATGAAGGAGCTCGCCACCGGGGTCGGGGATCTTAAGAAGGTGCTCTCGAACGTAAAGTCGCGCGGCGTTGTGGGCGAATTTCAGCTGGGGATGCAGCTTGAGCAGATGTTCTCGCCCGAGCAGTACATCAAAAACGCGCGCATCAAGCCCAACACGCTTGAATCTGTCGAGTACGCCCTCAAGTTTCCCAATGGCGATCCCGGCAGCCATATCCTTCTCGCCATCGACGCCAAGTTTCCCAAAGACGACTGGGAGCGCCTTGAACACGCCTACGAACATGGAACCGCTGAGGAGATCGCCGTCGCCGGACGCGCCTTCGAACGGGCCATTCGCGCCGAAGGTAAGCGCATCTGCGAGAAATATATTGATCCGCCTACTACCATGCCGCACGCCATCATGTTTCTTCCGACAGAGAGCCTGTATGCCGAGGTGGTGCGCCGCCCTGGTCTCCAATCCGATATTCAATCCAACTGCCGCGTGACCATCGCCGGCCCGTCGACCTTTATGGCAATACTCACCAGCTTCCAGATGGGATTCCACACGCTTGCCATTCAGGAGAAGGGTGATGAAGTGTGGAAGGTGCTGTCCAGCACGAAGAACGAGTTTGAGAAGTTCGGCGGCCTAATGGATAAAGTTCGGAAGCAGGTCGACACTGTGCAAAACACCCTAGGTGAAATCGGTGGCAAGACGAAGACTATCAATCGAGCTCTTAAAGGCGTCGCTAGTCTAGACAGCGGCACCCCTGTCAGTAACCTTCTTGGCTTCGACGATATCGCCAGCGTGGCTCCGCTCCTTGCCGCTGTCGGCGACGACGATTGATGCTTCGCAGTTCTATACTTGCAGCGCCTGAGGTTATGCCCTTTCGATGTCCACACGACGAACCGTTCTGAAGTCGCTTGCCGCAACCGCTCTCGCCCTATGGGGCGATTTAGAAGGCTTGCCGCAAACGTCCGATCCGGTCGCCGCTCTCCACGATCCTCTGCGTCCCTCCTTCCACTATTTGCCCGTTCGCAACTGGATGAATGACCCATGCGGCCCCATCTACTATCAGGGGCAGTACCATCTGTTTCACCAGTACAATCCCCGAGCCGCTGTCTGGGGCGATATGCACTGGGCCCACGCCGTGTCACCCGACATGGTGCACTGGACACGTCTTCCCGTGGCTCTTGCACCGACCCCGGGCGGTCCGGATAGCGAAGGCTGCTTTACCGGCACTGCCGTCCTAGACCGGGGTCGCCCGACCTTCCTTTACACCGGGGTCCAGAACGCGACTCGCGCTGAAGCAACCCTCGTCGATGCCAACACCAGTATGCGCGAGACCCAGTGCCTCGCCGTTGCGACCAACGATACGTTGGGCACGTGGAAGAAGCTTGCCGCGTCGGTCATTCCCAGACCTCCCGATGGGATGAAGGTCACCGGCTTTCGCGACCCGTCGCCCTGGAGAGAAGGCGATACTTGGTACGCCATCGTCGGTTCGGGCATCGCGGGGAAAGGCGGCATGGTCCTACTCTATCGTTCCCCCGACCTCCGCTCTTGGAAGTACCTGCATCCGTTATTTGAAGGCAAATGGACGGGAACGCCCGGCTCCAACCCCGTCGATACGGGCGAGATGTGGGAGTGCCCCGAGTTCTTCCCGCTTAAGGATGAAGTCACCGGGCTGGAGAAGCACGTCCTCATCTACTCCACTGAAGGTAAAGTCCTTTGGCGCTCGGGTACTTTCGACCGTGTCGCCATGCGTTTTGTCCCTGAGAAGCACGGCGAACTCGACTACGGCCGCAAGGGAACGGACCGGGTTACGTTCTACGCTCCTAAAACGCAGCTCGACGCGAGTGGCAACCGCATCCTTTGGGGCTGGGTTTCCGAGACACGGCCAGAGACGGAGTTCAGTATGGCTGGATGGTCGGGCCTTATGGCTCTGCCCCGCGTCCTTACCCTCCACGAAGGCGTACTGCACATAGAACCCGCGGCTCAGGTTGCGCGCCTGCGAAGACTGGTCAATCACACGAAGGAATCGCACGAGTTCCTGCTCACCCTTCAGCCCGCCACCGGCTCCGCCCAGCCCATCGAATTCGGGGACGCGACGGGTAAGGTCCTGTCCATTCACTCGGATTCAGCCGACGAGACACACACCCTGCGTTTTGCGAGCGACGGCGGCGTAAACCAGATTGCCGTCCCGCTTCCCGCGCCGCTCACTCCTGGCGCAAGCATCCGAGTCTTTGTCGACAACTCCGTTCTAGAGATCTTCGTCGATAAGCGCATCTGCTACACGCATCGCTTCTACATCCGCGACGCCTCACTGCCCATTCTCACGCTTACTCTGCCCGGCCAATGGCGAGCCGCGACCCAGCAGAGCTTCGCGCTGGAACGCATTTGGCCTGCATAACCGGGTACCCGCGCCTGCTTCAGGCCGTGCTTTGCTTTACACTCAATAAGGCATTCGGTATCTTGAGGTTGGCGAAAAGCCTCTTTGTAGCCTCATCTTTCAGGTCGTGTTCCTCGTATCGCGACCGCAGAGCTTAGACAGGAGAACTAAATGGCAGCAGTGGATGAAAAGGTCAAGCAGATTATCGTCGAGCAGCTTCAGGTGGATGAAGCCGAAGTGACCCCCGGCGCAAGCTTTCAGGAAGACCTGGGCGCGGATTCGCTCGATGTGGTTGAGCTGGTGATGCAGTTTGAAGAAGCCTTCGACATTCAGATCCCTGACGAGGACGCCGAAAAGATCAAGACTGTCAAAGACGCCGTCGACTACATCGAAAAGAATCAGAAGGCGGCCAAGTAGCGATGGCGGAGCAGCAAGCGATGGAAGCTCGTCGCGTCGTGGTCACCGGCATCGGCCTCATCTGCGGCGTGGGTAAAACCGTTCCCGAGGTCTGGGAAGGTCTACTCGCTGGCCGAAGCGGCATGGCCGAGATCAAGGCGTTTGACCTGACCGGACATCCTGTTCGCTTCGCCGCTGAGGTGAAGGACTTTGATCCGCTTCTCTTTATTGAGAAGAAAGAGTCACGCAAGATGGGCCGGTTCATTCATCTGGCGCTTGCCGCGTCGGCTGAGGCGATGGCGCACTCCGGTCTGGTGATCGATGAGAGCAATCGCGACCGGTTCGGCGTCCATATCGGCTCCGGCATCGGTGGGTTCGACGTGATCGAGCGCGAACACTCCGCGATGCTGGCGGGTGGACCGCGCAAGATTTCTCCCTTCTTCATTCCGGGGTCAATTGTCAATCTCGCGGCTGGACATGTCTCCATAAAATACAACGCGCGCGGGCCGAATGAAGCCACCGCGACCGCCTGTACGTCGAGCGCGCACTCCATCGGTGACGCCTTTCGCATCATCCAGCGCGGGGACGCGGACGCTATGATCGCCGGGGGCACCGAGGCCGCCATTACGCCAATGGGTGTTGGCGGATTTGCCGCCATGAAGGCCCTCTCCACGCGCAACGAAGACCCGGAGCACGCTTGCCGTCCCTTCGATAAGGACCGCGACGGCTTTGTCGTGGGCGAGGGCGCGGGCATCCTGATCATGGAGGAGCTCGAGTTTGCCAAGGCGCGCGGCGCGAAGATCCTGGCCGAGGTGATCGGCTATGGTATGTCCGCCGATGCGTTCCACATGACCGGCATGGCTCCCGAGGGCGAGGGCTGTCACCGCGCCATGACCGCCGCGCTGAAGGTTGCTGGGATCTCGCCCGATCAGATCGACTACGTGAATGCGCATGCAACGTCCACGCCGCTAGGAGACGCGCTGGAGTCCCAGGCGATTGAGAACGTCTTTGGCGAACGCGCCAATAACCATACTCTGCTCGTCAGCTCTACCAAGTCGATGACCGGTCACCTACTCGGCGGCGCGGGCGGCCTTGAGGCCGGCATCACCATCATGGCCATGCTGGAGCAGACCGCGCCACCCACTATGAATATTGTGGAGCTCGATCCGCTCTGCCGGCTGAACTACGTACCCAACAAGCCGCAAGCAGCGAAGATCGATTACGCTCTGTCCAACTCGTTTGGCTTCGGCGGCACCAACGGATCGCTCGTCTTTAGGCGCTGGACCGGAGCATAGCTGCACGAGCTAACTGGTAGCCGCCGCAATCCCCACGCTTGCGATCAGCACCAGAAGCCACCAACCGACCACCACCGCGGCAGCCTGGCCGCGCTTCACCTTTGCGACGATGGCGGTGCCGATGACGAGCAGCGCCAGTACCCATAGTCCAAGCACATCGACGAAGCTCAGCATCGTTTTTAGCCAGGGAGCGGCGTCGGGTAGATAGAACGCCGGGTTGGTTCCAACGGGATTCTTCAGGTTGAAGGACTCTGCGTTGCCGCCGAAGTAGACCGTAACAATCATAATCACGCTTGCCAGCAGACGCGGTAGCGAGGCGTACATCCAGACCGCGAACATCTGGCCGAAGGTGGTCTTTGCACCCAGGCCGAAGTTGAAGCTCCCCCACAACACAAGCGCACCGACGGCTGAGATAAGCAAGATGAACACTGGAGACGCGAAGGTGGTGTAGCGGGTGCCCATTGTCATGGCGCGTATCTGGGCGGCCCTTTGTTTGGGCTCAAGCGAGGAGAGCTTCTCTTCCTGCGACGGATTGTCGTGCACCATGTTCTGCGCGACCGTGTCGAAGCCCACCTTCTTGTCGATGGCGTACGCGGTAGCGAGGGAGAATAACGTCGCCAGCACAAAGGGCAGCCACCACGAGGTGCTCCGCAGGATGTCGGCAAAGGTCTTTGAAGGCGCGACGAAAGTATCGACAACACGCTCTGCCTGACTAAGACCAGAGCGCGCTTCAGCGGCGTAGGGAAGGGCTACAGCTTCGGACATGGGTTCCTCCGGTCCGCGACGGCGAAAGGCTATTGCGCGGCGTGGAGGAATTGTAAGATGAGCGGGCGGTCTGGCCAACAAATAGTGAGGAGCAGCAAAACGCCCCTCCAGCTGCGGAGGGGCGTTGGTGATGAAGCACAGACGTTTATTGCATTGTGACGCCGCCGCCTGTCTTCTTCTCCTTGGCGGCTTCGTTCTGCTTACGGGCACCCATCGCTTTTTGGCTCCATTGGTCCGCCTGCGCCAAGTCGGCCTTGCGGGCGTTGTCATCCGGGCAGTCGACATCCGCTTTGCGCCTATAGGTGAGGTTTAGATACTGCATGGCGTCGTCATAAGTCGGGTTGATCTCGACCGCCTTGTTCAGGTACTGCAGACCTTCGGCTACAAGTGAATTGTTCGCCGCTTGCAGCTTCTGGCAAGCTCCCTTGCTCTTCTTAGGATTGCCATTGCCGTCGTCGGTCGCGCCGTCAGCGGCTAAGATATTTCTCGCGTTCTGGTAGGACTGCATCCAGTTCACAACGCCGATCGTGTAGTGCGCCTCCGCATCATTTGGCGCGATTGCGATGACCTTTTTTTCGTACGCCTTCGCCTCATCCAGCTTCTTGATGTTGCGGTCGATCGACGCGATCTGCTTGAGCGCGGTCAAGTCGTTCGGATCTTTCGCCAGCACGGAGTTAAAGCCGTCGAGCGCCTTCTGGGCGACCTTGAGATTTTCCGGGCTATCCAGGTTCGGCACCACCTGGTAGGAGTAGGCTGTCGCGAGATACAGCTTTGCATTCTCGTAGCTGGGATCGAGCTCGATCGCGTTCTGGAAATTGCTCACGGCCTCTTCGTAGCGCGCATTCTTAAAGGCCTGCACGCCTTTGTTGAGCTGATCGCGGGCCTTGAGCTTGTTGCATCCAGTAGCCGTACCGAGTGTCAGAGCGAGCAAAGCGGCCGTGGCCGGAATCCGTGCATTCAGTTTCATGGGGCGGGGTTCTCCTTCAAAGTGGGCAGCGCTCTTTAGACCTTACAACTGTACATCAGGATTGCGCGTTTTGAGGACGCTTGCTCCTTGGTAGATGCCGCGATGCTGCCAACGGTGGCGTCCGCCAAACGACCCAAACTTGCGTTCTGCCACTCTACAGAGGCGAGAGTCTCCT
>CAXTUR010000074.1:13023-14493 GCA_964247455.1 uncultured Acidobacteriaceae bacterium
TCCTTGTTGGCATCTTCCATCACGACCGCCGCGTCGGCCTTCGGCAGATCGACGTTCACCTTGTTGTTCAGCATCGGGGTGATGACCATGAAGATGATCAACAGCACCAGCATCACGTCCACCATAGGCGTCACGTTGATGTTGGAGTTGACCTTCTTTCCTTCGTCCCGCTTTACGATTCCCATAGTTCCCGCTCCATCGATCTTTGTTTCGTTGATGCGGAGCCGTCTCGATGAAGAGAACGACTCCGCACGCCAAGTTAGCGGCTGCTCTGCTTGATGAAGTAGTCGACCAGTTCACTTGAGCTGTTGTCCATCTCCACGTCGAACGCCTCAACCTTGCTGGTGAAGTAGTTGAACGTCATGACGGCGGGGATGGCGACCAGTAGACCGAAGGCGGTCGTAACGAGCGCCTCCGAGATACCGCCGGCGACTGCGCCGATGCCCGAAGACTTCTGCGTGGCGATGGCCTGGAAGGCGTTGAGAATACCGGTCACGGTGCCGAAGAGGCCGATGAACGGAGCCGTCGAACCGATGGTGGCGAGGCCGCTGAGACCCTTCTTTAGCTTGGCGTGGACGATGGCCTCGGAGCGCTCAAGGGCGCGCTTCGAGCTCTCGACCTGGTTCTCGGTGATCTGACCGCCTGAACCGAAGCTGCGAAACTCCTGCAGACCAGCGGTGACGACTTCCGCGAGGTGCGACTTCTTGCTACGGTCGGCGACCTTGATCGCCTCATCCAGACGGCCGTCCTTCAACGCGCCGGCGACCTTGGGGGCAAACTCGCGAGATTGCTTGCGGGCGGCCGAGAAATAGATCCAGCGGTCGATGATGACGGCCAGCGACCAGATGGACATGATGAAGAGGATGATGACGACGGCCTTGGCCAGGCCACCCATGTTGCCCCAGAGCTGGAGCGGGCTGAAGCCCACCTGGGCCTCCTGGAAAAAGAGGGCAAGCGGGGCCGGAGTGTGTGCGATGGTGGTGAGCTGAGCGAGAATCACTGAATCATTCCTCCGAAGATAGAAAACTGTGGGACTGCTGAAAACGCTTCAGAGGGCTTCGGTACCGCCGAGGAAGCCCCAGAAGGTCGTGTCGTGATGCGGAAGGAGGTGCTAGCTGCCGCCGAAGCTGAAGTTGACGGTTACGGTGGTGTCGACCTTGGTGGGTTCGCCGTTCAGCAGATACGGCTTATACCGCCAAGACTTCACGGCGTCGAGCGCGCTTGCCCGAAGCATCTCCGGCCCGCTGACGACGGTCAAGCCCTCGATCGAGCCCGTCTTCGAGATGATCGCATGCAGCACGACCGCGCCGGAGACGTGGGCCGCCTTTGCGATCGGCGGATAGACCGGGTTCGTCTTCGAGAGCACGGAACCGGCCATGACACCGCCCGAGACGCGGGCTGGGCCCTTAGGCTTCTCGACAGCTACCTTGACGACGGGTGCCGGCGCGGAGCCGATGCTGCCCATTACGC
>CAXTUR010000075.1:0-14399 GCA_964247455.1 uncultured Acidobacteriaceae bacterium
GACTCATGCCGGTCCTCAAAGGAGCGGCGCTCTTTGGTCTCGCCCCAGAAGACCTCGTAGTTGCGGTTGGAGTTGAAGGGCGGATCAATGTAGCAAAAGTCAATGGACTGATCGGGCTGCTGCTTCAACTGCTCCAGGCAGTCGCCGCAGTGGATGATGCGCGTATCGAGCAGGGCGGAGGCGCGGGGCATCTGTTAACTGTACAAGGGCACGCTCGCAGGCTTGCTGTGCGGCGACTTTCGTTCCCGCGAGAGAACGGAGCCATGTGAGTCTAATACGTCAAGCTCTTGTTCTTGAGAATCGACGAAGTTAGCTGACCACTGCGCCTTGCTCCGTGCAAGTAAACCCTACAACTTTCATCCCACAAATTCTCTTACTTTACGTGGTCTGTGGAGCAACCTGCATCCCCGTTCCCAACTCCATAGAGGTGCGATGCCGCTAAGGGTGTCGCCAGTATGACAGGAGATGCACCCATGAAGATTTTGATGATTCGCACCGCAGTTCTTGGAGCCGCCGCGCTCTGTACCGCCAGCTTTACCTACGCCCAGGACACGACCGCACAGGACAAGACGTTCCTGATGAACTCCGCCGAAGGCAGCATGGCGGAGATCACCATGAGCAAGCTTGCCCTTCAGAAGTCCAAGAACGAGGACGTGAAGCAGTACGCGCAGAAGATGATCGACGACCACACTACGCTGATGAACAACATGAAGCCGATCGCCGACAAGATGGGCGTGCAGCCTCCAACCAAACTCAACCCGTCGCACCAGGCCGAGGCGGCGCGTTTGAAGAGCATGTCCGGCGAGAAGTTCGACAAGGAGTACATCACGGCCATGGTCGGCGACCACCACAAGGACCTTGGAGAGTTCACCACGGAGCAGAATACGACCCAGGACCCCGACCTGAAGGCGGCCGTAACGCAGGGTACGCCGATCATCAAGATGCACGTGGACATGATCGATCAGATCGCGCAGAAGAAGGGCATCACCACATCGCCGACTTCCTCAATGTAATCATTACAAGAGGCTCCTTCGGGAGCCTCATTTCACTTGTTTCTCTGGAGTTTGTATGTACATCACAGACCAAGCAGTCGGCGCGGTCACGAAGCGTTTACCGAAGGTGATCGACGCCCGTACGCATGGGATGATCGATTACGCCCATGCGACTTTCTTTCTAGGCATGGCGCTGGTCTGCCGTAAAAACAATCCCCGCGCGGCGCTTGCTGCCCTCCTGACCGGATCGTTCGTTCTGACACAATCCTTGCTCACGGACTATGCGTTGGGCGCGGAGCCAGTCCTTTCGTTCGGGGCACATGGCGCGCTTGACGGCGGCTTCGCGGCGCTCTCCCCAGCGATTCCGGGTATCTTCGGTTTTGAAGGCACAGCGGCGGCGAACATCTTTCGAGCCAATGCTTTTGTCGAAGGAGCAGTAGTTGGCATGACCGATTTCGACAGCGAGCGGGCGCGGCGGCAACGGCTTACCAGCTGATAATCATATCCATCACACCGGACCCATCGGTAGCCATGGTGGGTCCGGCAACGTAACCGAGATCACGTCGTTTGGATACACCATCCCGTCCCGAAGCACGATACCCATCACGCCCGCTTTGCGCACGATCTTTCCTTCTTCGCGGTAACGTAGCAGACCCATCAAGCCAGGATGCACGCGATTGAGTTGAGAGCAAGGCTCGCGTAATCCAGTGATCTCGACCAACGCGTCGCGACCGAGCTGTAGACGAGCTCCTACTGGTAGCTTGAGCAGATCAATGCCGCGCGTGGTCACGTTTTCGCCCAACTCTCCGGCTGTGGTGTGGACTCCGACGCTGGATAAGTCAGCAAAGAGTTCTTCGTGCAGGAGGTGGACCTGCGTACGATTGGGCAAGGTAGGATCTTTTCTCCTCAGCCAGCGATGCTGCACCAGAGCACCCAGGTGCGCGTCGCCTTCCACCCCGAGGTTAGCTAACAGCCTGATCGATTCGCAGGGCTGCTTGCCGATGCCATGTCGTGGATTGACGGACACGGCCACGACGGTGCCTGATAGAGCGGGGCTACTCACTACTTGAATGACGCCCGGGAGAACTTCAGCAAACGCGCCTGGCAGACCTTGCACCGGAATGGCCAGATGTGGAAGAGGCTTAACGGATACTCAAGGACGCGCCGCTTGGATCGCTGCAAGGCACCGCCGCCGCACTTCGGGCAGAGCTCCGCGGCTGGTACTGGACCATTGTCGGCGGCAAGCTCGTTCGTGCCTGGGGTACCTTCTCCGCGCATCGATCCGGTCATGCTTTCGTCCAAAGCCTGCTCAGCGGCCCTGCTCCGCCATGCACTGGATCAGATGCCGGGAACTTAACCCGGACCATACGCGCGATGGCGGACGCATCCGGCGCTTCGCGGCAGATGTCCCAATGTTCGCCAGGCGGGTAGGCGCCAATAACCAGGAAGTCCGGGCTTGCTCCAATGCGGCAGTGTCCCGTGCTTACGGGAAGCAGGGCCACGTCGCCCGCCCGTACCGTCACGACGCGGCTACCCTCACCGCCGATCATAATCTCCGCGTGGCCAGCCGCAAAGCCCAGCACCTCGTGCGCGGTGGAATGGTAGTGGTGAAAGTCGTAGACGCCGTTGCGCCATTGAGGTGGCCATCCGTTGCGGGTGAACGCCGCTTCCATCGTACCTGCCAGGTCTTTGGTCGCAGAAGGGAAAGCCGCTCGGTATAGCAGCACCGGGAGCGTCAGGTTATTGGGCACCCATCCGTTTGGCTTCAAGAGCAGCACCTCAGGCTCGACCGCCCGCGTTTCGCTGCCGCCGCAGAGAGCCGCGCCTGCCGCGATCACGCTGAACTTCCGCCGGTTCAGTGGAGCACCATGCCTAGGCCGCCACCGTAAAGGTGTTCTCGTTGCGCGTAACGGCACGGTAGAGCGTATCGCGCTCGAACGGCTCGCGGCCGGCCTCGGTGATCAGACGAATCAGGTCCGCCCGGCGCATTCCTTGCGGCGTGGTCGCTCCGGCGTCGTGGTAAATCTTCTCCTCGACGACGGTTCCGTCGATGTCGTCCGCGCCGAATCGCAGCGCAATCTGGGCCATCTTTGGCGAAACCATCTGCCAATAGCTCTTGATGTGCGGAAAGTTGTCCAGCATCAGCCGTCCGACGGCGATCTGCTTGATGTCGAGCATCCCGGTGGTCTTGGGGATGTGTCCGAGCGCGGTGTGCTCCGGATGAAAGGCCAACGGGATGAAAGTCTGAAAGCCACCGGTCTCTTCCTGGACCGCGCGCAGCCGCATCAGGTGATCGACCCGGTCTTCGTCATTTTCGACGTGTCCGTAGAGCATGGTCGCGTTTGAGCGCAGTCCCATTTTGTGCGCGAGCCGCGCCGTCTCCAGCCACTCGCCGCCGTCGATCTTGTGGTCGCAGATGATGTGCCGTACCCGGTCGGCGAAGATCTCCGCTCCGCCGCCCGGCATCGAGTCCACGCCCGCCGCCTTCATCCGCTCCAGCGTCTCGACGATGGTCATCTTGCCCCGCTTCGCCAGGAACGCGACCTCCACCATGGTGAACGCCTTGATGTGAACCTTCGGGAAGCGCAGCTTGAGGCCGCGGACCAGGTCCATAAAGTATTCAAATGGCAGATCGGGATGAAGGCCGCCCACGATATGGAACTCGGTGATGGCCTCCGAATACCCCGAGGCGGCCGTCTCCCACGCCTCTTCAAGCGCCATGGTGTAGGTGCCGGCCTCGCCCTTCTTGCGGCCAAACGCGCACAGGCGGCAGGACGCCACGCAGACGTTCGTCGGATTCACGTGCCGGTTGACATTATAGTAGGCTACGTTGCCGTGCATCCGTTCGCGGACCAGGTTTGCCAGCCAGCCCACCGCGAGCACATCACCGCTGCAATAGAGCGCCACGCCGTCCTCGAATCCCAGCCGCTCTCCGGATTGGACCTTGGCGGCGATCGGCAGGAGCGCGGGATCATCGGTTTGGAACGAGTGTTGCGGGCGACGAAACAGGAAGCTCATAGGTAAATTGTATGCCCGTCCGCAACGTCCAACCGTTCTACTGACGCGAGCTTTCCGCCGAGTCCACCATCCTGGGCTGGATCACGACCCCGTCAAATGGCGTGATCCCGAGCAGATGATCGCCCAAAGGACGAACGAAGCGAAGGTTCCAGCCGGTATCCCAGAGAGTGACCCGGCGCTCCGGCAGCTGCACCGCGTAGGCGATGGTCGCGCGTCCGCCGGCCGTAACGAGCATCCGCTGTGATCGCTCCTCAAAGAAGAGGCTGTTCACGTTGCGGATCGCCAGCCCGTTCACCGGCTCCCAGCTTGCGCCGTCGTTGGTGGAGACGAACGCGCCCTCACGCCCGCCAGCCCAGAGATTACCGCTCGCATCGACCGCGACGGCTGCCAGCTGCGACACACCGGGGGGTCCGCCGACCGTCTTCCACGTAGCGCCATGGTCCTTCGAGAGACGAACCTGCGTGAGGTTCGCCGTCACCATGCCGGCCCGTGAGGCGGCCAGAAAGTAGAGGGCGTCCGTTCCGCCGGAACCGACGCTAACCCACGCTGTGCCGCTTGTCTTACTTGCCAGAAGTCCCTGGTCGGTGGCCGCGAAGGTCGTCTCGCCGTCAGTGGCAAACGCAAAGACGGAGCCCTCGATCGGCTTGAGCACCGCGGCGCGCTTTACGGGACGAACCGCTCGTGCGGTTTTGCTTTTGGCAGGCGCAGGAGGGCGCACCGCCGCACTCACACCGCCAATGGCCACCCAGCTCTCATCCTTGAGCCGGTAGATGCCATGGCCGGTCCCCGCCAGCACAGTACCATCCGCCGCCTGGCCCAGGCTGAAGATGTCGCTCCCTTCCAGCCCTTCGCTGCGCTGTGCCCACGTCAAGCCGCCGTTGGTGCTCCGAAAGACGCCGCCCCACTGCTTGTCGTTCAACGCGCCTACATAGACGGTGGCGGGGTCCTTCGCGTCCTGCACGAACGATGAGAGATGTCGCCCCGAAAAACCACCGTTAGCAGAATGGAAGCTCGATCCACCGTCGGAGCTGGCCAGGACCCCACTCCGGTCCGTCGCCAGCAGAATGTGGGTCGAATCCTTGGGATCGATAAAGACGTCGTTGATGATCGCGTCCGGCCCGGTCATCCTGATCCAGATCTTGCCCGCGTCGCCGGTGCGGAACAATCCCTCGGTGGTGCCGGCGAAGACCACATCGCGGTTCTTCGGGTCTTGCATCAGCACCCGCGTGCGGCGGGCCTCGGAGGGAATGCCTTCCACCTTCTGAAAGCGACCGCCGGCGTTGTCGCTCTTGTATATCCCTGAGCACGCACTCACATAGACGGTGCTTGGATGGACCGGATCTACGATGATGGAGAAGACGTCAGAATCGTCGATGACGCCCTCCTTGATGTTCGTCCAATGTGCGCCGCCGTCGGTCGTCTTCCATGGAAGATGCCAGGTGCCCGCATAGATGATGCGCGGGTTGGCGGGATCGATTGCCACCGATTCGATCTCATGGATCTCCGTACTCTTTTCCGGAGAGATCAACTTCCAATGTTCGCCATTGTCGTCAGAGCGCTGGACTCCTGTCAGCGTTCCTGCTACCCACATTTTGGGGTTGGAAACGGACTGCGCGAGTGCGCGTACTGATTCGCCCTGCAATACGGGCGCCCAACTCGCTCCACTATCCCTGCTGACGAAGAGTCCTCCGTCGGGCCGGTCCACGGTGAAGGCACCGATCAGCAGATGCTTCGAGTCTACGGAGTCGACCTCGATATTATCCAGCACAAGATCGTCGCGGCGATCGATGCGGCTAAGACGCTTCCAGACCTTTCCTTGATCGTGCGTCTCGTACACCCATCCGGTCTCTGTGCCGAGATAGAGATGCTGCGAGTCGCGTGGATCGACCGCAAACGAGCGCGCACTCCCACCCTCGGGACCAAAGGGGAACCACGGTACGGCGTATACGGCAGCGGGGCAGATCAGGACGGTCAAAAGGATCAAGATCGAAGACGATCTCGCAAAGCGCATCAGCATATCCATCCATCGGGTGACAAAACGTGTGTGGTTTCAGAGTCGGCCGGTACATAGCACAAGGGCTGACTGGAGACTCCAGTCAGCCCTTGACGCTTGCGGCAGGCTACTACTTCTTGTGGTGCTTCTTCTTGGCGACCGGTGCCGGAGCCGACTCATCGACCGGAGTGATCGAGCCCGTATCCAGCGTGGAACCGCTTGGGATCAGCGTCGTGTTGACCGTCTTTCCGTCTTCGGTGCCGGTGTAGACCGAGATGCGGGAGGAGTCGATGCCCTTCTCCTTCACCAGGTACGCCTTGGTATTGATGGCGCGCTCCCCAGCCAGCTTGGTGCTCATCTTCTCACCGCTGGCCGCGTTACCGACCAAGGCGACCTTGGAATCGGAGCTGCGCTGCAGGTTGAGAGCGATGTCATCCAGGCAAGCCTTGGCTTCGTTGTTGACGCGGGCCGGACGGCGCGGGTCGCGATTGAAGTTGATTGAGCACAGGTTGGAGGTCTTCGGCTGCGGCGGCGGCGGCGGATTGTTTACAGATACCGTAGTCGTCGTCGAAGCGGTCTGGCCCTTGTCGTCTACTACGTTGCAGGTGACCGTGATTGTTCCGGTTGCGCCGCTGGTGGAGAGCGTGGCGGTGTTGGTCGTTCCGGTGACCGAGCCAGCAGTCGAGCTATAGCTGTAGGTCAAAGGACGGTTCTGGGGGCTGACGCCGTTCGCGGTAATGGTGGATGATCCGCCTGGATCAACAGTAGAGGGCGCAGCCGAGCAGGTGATGGTCGGCGGCTCAAACGGCTTCACGGTGTAGGAGGCGGTGCAATCCGAGCTTTCGATCGGCTTGTTGCCTTCCGTTACGTGACCTTTGATGGTATAGGTACCGGGCGCGGCCGTCTTGGTGTCGACGGTTGCCGTGCTGCCTGTTCCATTGATCGTGCCGCCATCAGCTGACCAGGTGTAGTTGGCCGTCTTCTTCGGGTTCAGGTTGAGTGCCGTGCCGGTAACCGTAATCGGATCGCCGGGGTATGCGGTTGCCGGGCTGACCACGCAGCTATAGGTCACCGGGGGAGGAGGAACGATGCTGCCGAAGTGGGTGACGATACCCGTGCTTAGCTCGGCACCGTTGATGTTCGCTCGCCCGCCAACCAGCGCACCGCCGGAACCATAGTTGCCCGGACCGAAGTCGGCATGGATGTAACGGAAGTCAGCCTGGAAGAGCCGCAGGGAGAAGCGGTTATTGAAGAACGGAAGATCGTAGTCCATACCGCCGCCGACCGCGAGTGTCGGACCCCACATATTGGGGTTGTAATAGACCGGGGTGGGACCACCCGTCTCATCGTTACTGTTTGGTCCACCAATGTACGCAGCACCGGCGTTTGCGTGTGCGAAAACCGAGTAATTCTGCAGATGCGCGCGGAAGATAGGACCGGCAGATCCGGTGTAGAACTGGTCGTTACGCCCATTCGGGTGCCCACCGACCGTCACTTCCATCCCGACATACTTGTTGAAGTAGAAGGCGCCGCTGGCAATCCCGCCATAGTCCACGGAAGAGTACGCGATGCCCGCGGGCTTGATGTAGGAGTGCGTCCCGAAGTACGAATACCCAAGAAACACGTCCACACGGGAAAGTTTCGGACCCGCCGGCGGCGCGGTGGGGCTGGGTGCGGTCTGTGCACCTAGGCTCGAAGCCAGGCTGACTGCACATGCAGCCAGTACGAACCGGCCAAAACTATGTAACGGGCGATAAACCATTCGACTGTCCTCCACTGAATTACTTCCTTCACAAGTACCGTTTGCCAGCCTTGTGTTCTGTTTAATCGATTCGATGCAGTTTACCGTAACTCTCACCGAATGCAGCACATATTTCTTTCGGCGAACCTGAACAGAGAACTTTTTACGTGAATACTGCGCCTGTTCCTGCGCTTCAAAAGTGCCCAGCTAGTAACTCTTCAATCACCTGCCACATAGGGTCTAGCTTCAGTCAATATTCAGAGTCTTGCGAAGCGTTCCGCGCTCCTGCTGAATCTTCTCCTGTAACAGCGTAATTGCATACAACAACTGCTCCGGCCGGGGCGGGCATCCGGGAACATAGATATCGACGGGGATGATCTGATTGACACCCTGAAGCAGCGCATAGTTGTTGAATACTCCCCCTGAAGTCGCGCATGCGCCCATGGAGATCACCCATTTTGGCTCCGGCATCTGCTCATAGAGTCTCCGAATGACGGGAGCCATCTTCTGCGAAACGCGACCCGCAATAATCATCAGATCGCTCTGGCGCGGGGAGGGCCGGAACACCTCCGCGCCAAAACGGGCGATGTCGTACCGCGAACCGCCCATCGACATCATCTCGATCGCGCAGCAGGCCAAGCCAAAGGTCATCGGCCATACCGAGTTCTTACGCACCCAGTTGATCGCCGAGTCGAGCGACGCAAGGACGATACCCTCCGGCTGCTCCGCGCCCCAGTTAACTTCCCGCAGCTTGTCCTGGTTCTTGCCGAAGCTATCAAGCGCGCCGAAGAAGTACCGGTCGCTGCTGTTGGGTCCGGCTACGGGACGCCCGTTGCTCGATGTTTCTTCTGCCGGTGTTCTTACAGACGGTGTGCTCATAAGCTAACTATAAAGCCACCCGTACAGAAGCGGTCCTGAATATGGTGGCCAAGCGAGACGGATGTCCATTTTGCACCAAAGGTTGTTCGTAGATCAGCCGCTCGTCTCATCAAGGATTGATTCGAGAGCCTGTCCAAGCTCCGCCTGTTCCCCGGAGCTCAACTTCGACCCGGCTTTTGTCAGGTAGAAGACGTCGATCGCCATCTCTCCCTCCGTGTCCACAAGGGCTACCTCAATGTTGCATCGATGTTGCGCCAACGTCACGCTCAAGGTTCGCAGCAGCCCCGGCGCATCCTGGGCCACCACCTGGAGCAAGGTGCTGTGCGAAGACGCCGCATCATTGAATTGCACGCGAGGCGGGACCACCACCATAGGGGCTTTCCGCGCCGTGCGCCGCCGCCCCTTCAGCAGCGTGTCCAACGACAGCTTGCCCGTGACCACATCGTGCAGGCTCGCCACCAGGCGGCCACGCTCCGATTCATTCATCTCCAGCGTCCGAAAGCCATCGGCAAACCGCATGGTGTCGATTACCACGCCTGCGCGGTTTGCAAAGCCGTCCGCGGTGACGATGTTCATTCCCCAGGCGGCCAGCGTTCCCGCCATGGTCGCGAAGAGCAGCGGCCCATCGGGCGTGACCAGCGTGATCTCGCTTACGCCCGGAGCGTAGCGGAGCTCGATCTGCACCGGATCGGCGGCGAACCGCTTCGCCATTAGGTAATGCGTGCGTATCTGGTCGGGTGTGCGCGTCCGCAGATACCGCTCGGGAAAGCCCTCCAGAAAACTTCCAATCGCCGCGCGCTCCCCGGGCAGCAGCGCCGCCACACGATGCACCGGCTCGCTCTCTTCAGACGCGGTGACCCGCTCCTCGTCCACGCTCCGATCCAGGTAATTGGCCGTCGCGATGTAGAGACGCCAAAGGTTCTCCGCCTTCCAGGGCGTGAGGGCGTCCGGGTTCACCGCATTGATATCAGCGTAGGTAAACAGCGTCAGCATTCGCAAAGCCTCGGGGGTCGACACCTTGCCCGCAAACCCCCGGACGGTCTCGGCGTCGAAGATGTCCCGGCGCAACGCCATCGACATCTCCAGATGGTTCCCGATCAGCCCAAGCACAAGGCCACCCTCATACTCGTCGAGCTCGAGCCGCGCCACCACGCTCCGCGCAAGCTGCACGCTCTCCGCCGCGTGCGCGCCCGAGCTGCGCCCCTTACCGGTATCGTGCAGCAGGGCCGCCAGGTACAGCAGTTCCGGATGCGCCAGGTCGCGCAGCATGGCAATAAACTTTGCCGTCCACTCGGAGGTCGCACCCGCGACGAGAGCCGTCCCTGTCCCGGTCGCCAGCCCATGCAGCGTGTCGATCACCACAAAGGTATGTTCATCGACCGTGTACCGGTGGTAGGCATCACGGATCACCAGCGCGTCGATCCCGTGGAACTCCGGGATCAACAGCTCCAGCAGACCGATGGCGTGCATCACCCGCAGCGTTTGCCCGGCGTATCGGCCGGTCAGGATCGTGCGCAGCGGCAGCCACACCGCCGCCCCTTCTTCCAGCCGCGACGACAACAAGGGCAGCGCCTGCGACAGCCGCTCCTCCGACGCCGCATCAAGACTCGTTCCTTTCGCCGCCAGCTCCGCCATGAGCTGCAGAACTACATCAGGGTCCCGCGCCGGATCAGCCTCGGTCTCGGAAGCTGCCGCAAAGAGGGTCACTCGTCCCTGCTCCATGGAATATCCGCGACGCACTGGTTCGACCGGTCGCCGCAGCTTGAACGCCCGCAACCGGCCGCGCGCGCGCTCCACCGGCGCCGTATGCATCAGCTGTTTTAGACGACGGTCAACCACCCGCGCATGGCGGAAGTACACCCGCATCCAGTAAGCCGCGTCCGGTTGCGCCTGGCTATCGATCGATAGCCCCACCCGATCCACCGCTGCCGCATCTTGCGCCTGCCAATCAAGCGCATTGTCGTCGCGCTCGTGCCGGTAGTGCAGAAAACAACGCAGACGCGTCAGAAACTCGACGGGCGCGCGCAGGTCCTCCTCCTCGCTCAGGGTCGCGCCCGCTCCGCGCAAGGTGGTGATCCAGGCGCAAACATGTACATCCCGGAGACCGCCGGGGCATTCCTTGATGTTCGGCTCGAGGTGGAACAGCGTGTCGCCAAACTTCTTATGGCGCTCCCGCGTCATCTCCAGGAGACTGTTGAGGATGGCGTTCCCCTCGCGCTGCAATAGCCGCGGCATGATCTGCTCAGCAAATCGGCTGTGCACCGCGGCGTCACCGCCCACCAGCCGATGGTCCAGCAGCGACAGCGTAAACTCCGGTACGGTCGGATCGAACTTGCCGCACTCCGCCAGCCTTCGCGTGGCCGGGGACAGCCGTATGCCGCAGTCCCAAAGCTCCTGGCTGATCCGCCGGATGGCCTCCTTGACGTCCTTCTCTGCCACGTTCGCGTCGAGGAGAAACATTAAGTCCACATCAGAGAACGGAAACAAGTCCTTTCGCCCATACCCTCCGACGGCGACCAACGCCACGCCCGAGACCCCCGCCCAGAGCTCCCGTACCACGTCATCCACCAAGGCTGCCCGGGCCGCCACCGAGGCGCATCCCGCTGCGCCCCCATCAAAGACACGCCGTATGTCTACCATTCCGCGTTGATAGCGCGCGCGCATCCCGGTCTGTGGAGGTTCGTTCGCCCGCATAGGGATTCGCCGTTGAAGTGCCTACAGCATACAGCCAATCCGAACCTGTATCTCTACACAAAAGCTGTCATCCTGAGCGCAGCGGCTCACAGGTTCACCGTGATCGACGGAGTCGAAGGACTCGTAGTTTACCCGCCACCGAACTAGCTTTACAGCGCAATCTCCCCGCGCTCATCGTTCCGTATGCGGATCGCTTCGTCGATCTTCGAGATGAAGATCTTTCCGTCGCCAATCTTTCCCGTTCGCGCCGTGCGGATAATTGCCTCGATGGCCTTCTCGAGCATCTCGTCCGCCACCACCAGCTCCAGCTTTACCTTCGGCAGCAGGTCCACCGAATACTCCCGCCCGCGATAAAACTCCGTATGCCCCTTCTGCCGCCCATGTCCCCGCGCCTCCAGGATCGTGATCCCCGACACGCCCGCCTCCACCAACGCGTCTTTCACAGCGTCCAGCTTCGAAGGCTGAATGATTGCCTCAATCTTCTGCATCCCCACTCCAATCTTGTTCTAGCTTTCTTTTCCCTATTCCCTCTTCCCTGCCCTACCTATTCCCTCTTCCCTGCTCTAATGTGCCCAATCATAGCCTTCCTCGCCATGCTGCGACAGGTCAAGCCCCTCGCGCTCCTGATCTTCGCTTACCCGGAGTCCGATCGTCTTATCGACTACGAACAAGATCACGAGCGTCCCTACGATGGAGAGCCCCCAGGCGATGGCAATGCCCGCAAACTGGTTGACCAGCTGGTGCCCGTTGCCTTCGAGCAGGCCCGTCGCCTTTCCAGCCCCAAAGATGGGATTGATCGCGCTGTTCGCGAAGATCCCGGTTAGGATCGCGCCCATAGTCCCGCCCGCGCCGTGCACCCCAAATGCGTCGAGGGAGTCGTCGTACCCGAAGGCGGCCTTGACCTTCACCACCATCAAATAGCAGCCCACGCCGACGATCAGCCCAATCCACAGCGCCGACATCGGCGTCACAAATCCGGCCGCCGGAGTGATGCCGACCAGCCCGGCGACGCAGCCCGAGATCGCGCCCAGCGCCGAGACCTTACCCTGCCGAAGCCACTCTGCCGCGCCCCAGCCCACCGCCGCCGAGGCCGCCGCAAAGTGCGTGGCGACAAACGCGGACGTTGCGAGGCTGCCAGCTCCCAACGCCGAACCCGCATTGAAGCCGAACCACCCCACCCACAGCAGACACGCCCCGATGAAGCTCAGCACCACCGAGTGCGGCGGCATCGGCACCTTGGGGTAGCCCAGCCGCTTGCCAAGATATAACGCCGTTATCAGCGCCGACACCCCGGACGTCACATGCACCACCGTTCCGCCCGCGAAATCCAGCGTCGGGAACCTGCCGCCCAGCGCCGCGTTCAAGAGTCCACCTTTGCCCCAAACCATGTGCGCCATCGGGCTGTACACGAGGACCGCCCACAGCACCATGAACAGCAGCATGGCTGAGAACTTCATCCGCTCCGCAAACGCCCCCGTAATCAGCGCCGGCGTGATAATCGCAAACATGAGTTGGTACACCATAAACGTCTGTAGCGGGATCGTCGCCGCATACTTCACGTCCGGCCCAAGCCCCACGCCGCGCAGAAAAACGTTGTGCAAACCGCCAATGAAGGCGTTTCCCTCGCCAAACGCCAGCGAGTACGTCACCAATCCCCAAAGCACCGTAATCACCGCCATCATGGCGAAGGTCTGCATCATGGTGCCCAGGATGTTCTTCTTTCGTACTAGCCCGCCATAAAACAGGGCCAGCCCCGGTCCGCTCATCATCAGCACCAGCGCGGCGGACACCAGCATCCACGCGTTGTCGCCCGCTGTCTGCGCGGCCGCGATGGCCGTTGCATTGTCCCCCGCCTGCTTCTCCAGCGCGGCGACGCGGTCAGTCGAAGCCGTTCCCGCTGTCTGCCCCCACGCGCTCGCCCCCATCATCAGCAGCAGCGAAAGCACCATCCAGCGGCATCCAATCCAGAAAGACCGGAACTTCCCTTTAGAACCGATACCCATAGACCTAACACCCATAGCCCCATCACCTGCTTCAAACGAAGTAGCTTACAGGCTGAGAAGACACGTTCCCGTCGCCATGAACACTCACCGGCTCCAGGTCGTTCTATCAAACTGCTTGCTGCGATAGCACTACTCTACACAAATATCCGGAAATGTCTTCCATCTTTTCAAGGTGTCGCCGCCGCATAGCCGCGCGCCCGCATCCAGGTGATCAGCAGCTCTGGCCACATCCGCAGCACCGGGTCCTTCGGCGCAAGCCCCACGCCATGCGATCCGTGCTGGAAGAGGTGCATCTCTGCCGGCACCCCCGCCCTTACCAGCGCGTCGTAGAACAGGACGCTGTTCCGCACCGGTACCACGTTGTCGTCCGTCGTCGCAAACAAGAACGCCGGCGGCGTCTCCCTCGTCACCCGCCGCTCCGCCGACAGGCTCTCTACCAACGCCGCATCCGGGTGCTCGCCCAGTAGGTTCAACTTTGACCCGCGATGCACCTCCGGCTCCATCATCGAGATCACCGGATACGCCAGCACGAGAAAATCCGGCCGGCTGCTCTCCCGCTCCACGGCATCGGCCGCGCCCGGCTGCCTCAAGTCGAAGTGCGTGCCCGCCGTGGCCGTCAAGTGCCCACCCGCAGAGAACCCCTACATTCCGACATGATCGGTCGCCACGCCATACTCCGCGGCATGGGCCCGCACCAGCCGGATCGCTCGCTGAGCATCGCCCAGCTCCACGGGATAGTGGTACTTCGGCCCGAGCCGGTACTTCAGCACAAACGCCGCCACGCCACGCTCGTTCAGCCAACGCGCCACCTGCGCACCCTCATGGTCCATAGCCAGATTCTGATACCCGCCTCCCGGCGCGACCACCACCCCCGTCTTCGTTGCATTCGTTCCGGCAGGCAGATAGACGGCGATCGTCGGCGTATCCACATCCGCCGTACCTAATGCGCCCGGCGCGGCCCCAGCCCAGAGCCTCACCACCGTTTGTGCCTCGATCGCTAAACTCATCGCCATCACCAAAACCACCCCGAGCCTCATCATGCCCCGTTGCACCTCGACCGCCATCCTACCCCCACCCCC
>CAXTUR010000076.1:0-14342 GCA_964247455.1 uncultured Acidobacteriaceae bacterium
CCCTTCCAGCCACGCCTCAAACTCCGGCGCGGGCCGCAGCCCCAGAACCCGCCGCAGGTACAAGGCGTCCTGAAACGACGTGCTCTGATAATGCAGCATCACATCGTCCCCGCCCGGCACCCCCATGATGTAGTTCACTCCCGCCGTCCCCAGCAGCGTCAAGAGCGCGTCCATATCGTCGCCGTCGGCCTCGGCGTGGTTGGTATAGCACACATCGCAGCCCATCGGCAGCCCCAGCAGCTTGCCCGCGAAGTGGTCCTCGATCCCGGCCCGCAGTATCTGTTTGCCATCATACAGATACTCCGGCCCGATGAAGCCTACGACCGTGTTCACCAGCATCGGCTTGAACCTTCGCGCCACCGCGTACGCCCGTGCCTCCAGCGTCTGCTGATCCACGCCGAAGTGCGCGTTCGCCGACAGCGCCGACCCTTGCCCCGTCTCGAAGTACATCACGTTCGCGCCTTGCAACTCCGGAGCAAGCTGCGCCCGCGCCATCGCATGACCCTCTTCCAGCAAACTCAGCGACACGCCAAACGACGCATTCGCCGCCTCCGTTCCCGCGATCGATTGAAACAGCAAATCGACCAGCGCGCCTAGCGTCATTGCCCGCATCTGCGTCGTCAGGTGTGCCAGCACACAGCTCTGCGTTGGGATGGCGAACCGCTGCCGCACATGGTCGATCATCCGCAGCAGCAGCGTCACCGTCTCCGCGCCGTCCGAAACGGGATTGATCCCGATCACGGCATCGCCCGAGCCCATTCGCAGCCCGTCCAGCATCGACACCGCAATCCCGAGCGGATCGTCCGCCGGATGGTTTGGCTGCAGCCGCGTCGAGAGCCTTCCGGGGAGCCCCACCGTCGTCCGAAAGCGCGTTACCACATGGATCTTTCGCGCCACCGCAATCATGTCCTGCAGCCGCATCAGCTTGGCCACTGCCGCCGCCATCTCCGGCGTCACCCCCGGAGCAAGTGCCGCCAGCACCTCGCCGGTCGCCCCATCCGAGAGCAGCCAGTCGCGAAACTCTCCCACCGTCAGACCGGCCACAGGCTCAAAGGCCGCTAGATCGTGCGAATCGACGATCAGCCGTGTCACCTCGTCGGACTCATACGGCACCACCGCCTCGCTCAGAAACGCCGTCAACGGCAACTCCGCCAAAGCCATCTGCGCCGCCACCCGTTCCTGCGCCGACCCCGCAGCAATCCCCGCCAGCTCATCCCCAGACCGCCGCGGAGTCGCCTTGGCCAGCAGCGTCTTCAGATCGTCGAAGACGAACCGGACGCCGCCGAGCGTATGCGAAAAGGACACGCCTCACTCCTCTCCAATATCTTCATTCCACAAGGCCGGATTGGCCGCGATGAACCGCTCCATCATCGCCACGCACTCGGCCGAGTCCAGATCGACCACCCGCACCCCGCACTCCCGCAGAGACGCCATGCCTCCGGAAAACGTCCGGCTCTCCCCTACAATCACCGTTCCGATGCCGAACTGCCGGATCAGCCCGCTGCAATACCAGCAGGGCGCAAGCGTGGTCACCATCGTCGTCTCGCGATAACTCCGCTGCCGCCCAGCCCTGCGAAACGCATCCGTCTCCCCGTGCGCCGAAGGATCGCCCTCCTGCACCCTTCGGTTATGTCCCGCGCCGAGCAGCCGCCCATCCGCCGCAAACAGCGCCGCCCCGATCGGAATCCCACCCTCGGTCAGTCCCGCCCGCGCCTCGGCAATTGCCACCGCCAGCATCTCCTGATCCGTCATGCCCCCAGCTTACGCCAGCTCTTCTGTCGCCGCGCACTCCATCTCCGCCGCCGGCTCGCCGCTCTTCAGCTTCGAGCTGGTCACCAGGTAGACCGCGATCAGGATCGCCCCCATGCCGACGTACTCGATGCCCGACATCCGCTCCCGCAGAAAGATCGCCCCCAGGATCACCGCGATCACCGGATTCACATACGCATACGTCGCCACCTTCGCCACCGGCACATGGTCCAGCAGATAGATGTAGGCCGTATAGCCGACAAGCGACCCAAAGGTGACCAGATACAGCACCGAGCTCCACGCCCGCACACCCCAGTGGCTGCCGCGATAACCGCCGTTCAGGCTCATCACGCCAAAGTTGAAGACTCCCGCGAAGAGCATCTCCCACCCGGCAGCTACAAACGGGCTGAGCGCCAGCTTCGACCGTCGCGACAGGATTGAGCCTGCCGTCCAGCACAGCGCACTCAGCAAGGCCACGCCCATACCGATCATCTGCCGCGTGTCGCCGTGCAAGCCATCCCGCAGCCCCGGCGATACCAGGACCACCAGCCCCGCCAGCCCGATCCC
Organism: uncultured Acidobacteriaceae bacterium; assembly: GCA_964247455.1. GTDB lineage: Bacteria > Acidobacteriota > Terriglobia > Terriglobales > Acidobacteriaceae > Edaphobacter. The sequence continues at coordinate 2,317 of CAXTUR010000076.1, forward strand.
CACGCCGATCCACCCTTTGCCGCTCAGCCGCTCCCCGCGCGGCAACACCATTTCAAAGACCGCCACATACAGCGGGACCACCGCGATCAGCAGAGCCGTCAAGCCCGTCGGTAGATACTGCTCGCACCAAACCAGGCTCGTGTTGCCGAAGCCGAGCATCAGGATGCCTATGGCCGCCAACAGGCCGAGCTCCCGCCAGGTCACGCGCAGCCGCATCCCGCACAGCGCACACGCCGCCAGCATCAGCGGACCCGAGATCAGGAAGCGCGTGCTCGCCAGCACAAATGGCGGCAGCACCTCCACCCCGAACCGGATCGCCAGGTAGGTCGAGCCCCAGAAGAAGTAGACGCACGCAAACGCGATCCACACACGGCTGCGGAGCCGCGCCACGTCCGCTTGATGGGATGACATGCCTTCAGGGTACCGCGTTGCGATGCCGCGGCCCTTCCATGCCTCATACTTATATGCAGCCCGTCGCGCGTTCGGTCCGACTGTAAGCCACGCGCATCCAATCGGCTAGATAGCCAATCATGGCGACCATCGCTCTTCCCATCCCGGTTGTCCATCCCGTCGTCTTTCCAGGCGAGACGGAACGTTTGCGCGATAGCCACGGCCGCGCCCTCACCGATCTTCGTGTCTCCGTCACCGACCGCTGCAACTATCGCTGCGTCTACTGCCGTACCGGCAATGAGGGCGCGCTCTTCTCCGAGCTGCCCATCGCCGACTACCTCCACATGATCCGCGTCTTCGTTTCGCTCGGCATCGAAAAGGTCCGGCTGACGGGTGGCGAACCGCTCCTCCGTGCTGGCTTGGTCGAGATGGTGCAAGAGATCGCCCGGATGCGTTCCCCCTTCGACGATAGCCCGCTCGACATCGCCCTCACCACCAACGGCCATCTTCTCGAAGGCCTCGCCCAGCCGCTCCGCGACGCCGGCCTTACCCGGGTCACCGTCAGCATGGACGCCGTCGACGCCGCCACCTTCTCCGCTATCACGCGCGTTCCCCGCTCCTTCGACAAGGTGCGCCGCGGTGTCCGAGCCGCGCAGGCTGCCGGTCTCGGCCCGGTGAAGGTCAACTGCGTCCTTCTGCGCGGCTTCAACGACGACCAGATCGAGCGCTTTGCCGAGTTCTCGCGGACCGAAGGCGTCATCGTCCGCTTTATCGAGTGGATGCCCCTCGAAGAACCGTCTTCGGGAGCCGAGGCCCGCAACTGGAAGCCTGAGACCGTCGTAACGCTCGACGAGATTGTCCGCCGACTCAACGCCTACCGTCCCCTAGTCCCCTTGGCCGCAAACGCCGCCTCGGAGACCGCCCGCCGCTATACCTTCGACGATGGCCTAGGTGAGATCGGGATTATCGCTCCCGTCTCCCGCCCTTTCTGCGGCCACTGCAGCCGCGTCCGTCTCACCTCGGACGGCAAAGTCCGCACCTGCCTCTTCTCGCAGACCGATCACAACCTCCATGGCGAGATGGCACACGGCGCGTCCGACGACGAACTACGCGCCTACATTCGCCGCATCATCCTCCGCAAAGAGGCACGTCACCACATCGGCGAACCGGGCTTCCTCAAGCCCTCGCGGAACATGGTGCATATCGGCGGCTAAGTTACCTTAGTTGCGTCTGGCCATCCAAGATCAATACCCGAACGTCACCTCATCGTGGCATCATCAGTCAGTGCACCTGGCACGGCAGGTCATGTTGATGTCGAAGAGGAACGTAGGCATGGCTGGGTACAAAGAGAAGCGAAGCTTAGAGATCGTCGAAAGCCGTCAGATGGACCAGCTCCGCATCTTCCACGATGTGGCGCGCGCGCTGACGATGACCCTGGAGTTGGAAGAGATCCTGCGGGCCATCATGGAACGCATGGCGCAGTTCTTCGGTCCCGAGCGCTGGTCGCTGCTGATGGTCGAACCCGAAACGGAGGAGCTCTTCTACGCCATCGCCCTGGGTGAAGATATAGAAAGCCTACGGCCACTGCGCATTCCGCTGGGCGAAGGCGTCGCCGGTTGGGTGGCCGCAACGGGCAATCCGCTGATCGTCCCGAACGTCTCGCTCGACCCCCACTGGGCGGCCTTCGCGCGCAAGCACGCCGACCTCAACATCCAGTCCATCGCTTGCCTGCCGATCCGCTCCGACAACAAGACGCTCGGGGTCATCCAGCTGCTCAATAGCAAGATGGACCTCCTCGCCGAATACTCCGTCTCATTCCTCCGCATCCTGTGCGATTACGCAGCCATCGCCATCCGCAACGCCCGTTCGCTCAAACGCATCCAGCAACTCACCATTACGGACGATTGCACCGGCCTCTACAACTCGCGACACCTCTATCAGCTGCTGGACGAGCAGATCGCCTCCGCCGGAACGCTCCGCAAGACGCCCTTCAGCCTCTTGTTCCTCGATCTCGACCACTTTAAGCACGTCAACGACACGCATGGCCATCTATACGGTACACGGCTACTCGGCGAGGTGGCTGGGCTGTTGAAGCGCTGCCTTGGCCCCAACAATCCCGCGTTCCGCTATGGTGGCGATGAGTTTGTCGCCCTGCTGCCCAGCCTCACCAAGCCCGCCGCCATGACCCTCGTCATGGGACTGTGCGAACAACTGCGACAAACCCGCTTCCTGGAAGAAGACGGCCTTTCGCTTCACGTGGCGGGGAGCTTCGGTCTCGCCACCTTCCCCGAGGACGGCGACACAGTCTCCGCCATCCTCCGCTCGGCCGACACCATGATGTACGAGGCGAAGAACTCCACCCGCAACAACGTCGCCGTCGCAGGCATGGGCCTGGTGATGGACAGGGCCCTGCCAGAACCGCGCACCGACGCCCGGGTGACCGAGATGAAGCGCGCGGTGTAGGAGCAAGTCGCAGTTGGTACAGAGGAGTCTTTGCCCTCTTGTTTGTCATTCCCGTAGGGAATCTGCGTTTCGGTACACCTCTACTCCGGCCGCCGCCGCTCCAGCGAGACCGGACGCTTCGGCTCCGGCTTCAACGCGTCCTTGTTCTCGGGCGCGGTCGGATGCACGCCAAAGTCCCAAACGCCCAGGTTCACCTCGCGGGCCGAGATCACCTCCACCAGCGCGTATTCGCCAAATAGCAGCGGAGCGCGCGGCGTCAGCTTCACCCATTGGCCACCAGGCAGCGTCTCGGCCGTCGTCTCCACCAGGTCTTCCTGCTGCTTCACCTCACCGTAACGGCTCACCTGGAAGCTCGCCACCACCCGCACACCCTGCCGCACGTCCACCCGCACGATCACGTACTGGCTATCGTTATGCCCGCGCACCTGGTTGATCTCGGCCGTCGAGGCTCCGTGCGTATCGACCGTCAGCGGGGTGCCTCCGGCGCGGATGCCTGACTCGTCGTTGGCCCGCAGATACAACACCGGCTGATTGACGTGGAGCTGCGCATTCGCCTTTTCACCCCTGAGCTGCACCATCTGGTGCGAACTCGCCATCGGGTTCATCGCGCCCTTAAGGATGTTGTGTGAGGTCGTCGTATTCAGGTCACCCGTTGATTGCGGCAGGGGCACCAGCTCCTCTGTCCCGCGGTAGATGTCGAGTGCTAAGACACTGTTCTGCTCCGGCAGCCGCAGGTCGGGCGCGACCTCCGGGCTTAGAGCCCGCCGCTCCGCCTCCTCCTTCAGCAGCTCCGGGTCGAGGACTGGTGCCGGCACCTGCCCCTGCTCGTCAGCAGAGGGGGTGGCATGCTGCTTCTCCCAGCGATGCGTCGCCTCAAAGTCCACCAGCGCGGACGGAATCTCCTCCTCCGCGCCACCCCGCTCCGCGCTTACGATCACTACGCGATCGCCCCTCACCCGGTAGCTCATCACCACCTGGTAGCTGCCATCCTTCAGGATCAGCCGCGTCCGGTGAGGCGTTCCGGGCGAGCCTTCGGGCACCGCCGTATGCTGCGCCCAGCCTCCCGAGGCACACAGCGGCAGCAGAATCCCCAAAACCGACCGCACGACCCTCAACTTTCTTCGCTGTTGCATCGTCCAATACCTAGACGCGTTTCGCCCCGGAAGGGAGAGCCGCGCCAAGACCTCCATCTCAGTCTAGAATTGAAGCACACCGCAACGCGGATTTACGCGCAAACGATGCACAGCCTGCTCCAATACGACGCTACGCCCACGATCCGGCGCTTTCGCCCGAGCTGGATTGCCGTGTTTGTGCTGCTGCTGATCGCGCTGATGAGCACCGTCCAGGTCTGCCACACGCACGATCTGCTGCCCAGTCAGGCCGACTCGCACAGCGGCCAGCCAGGTGGGCAGCCCCATCCAGACTCCGCACCCGACCACTGCCCGCTCTGCGTCGCCATGCACTCCGCGCTTCCAGTCGACATCCAGGCCGCGCCCGAGTCCATCGCCAGCATTCAGGCGCTTGACTCTGTGGCCGCCGACGCGCAACGGCTCTTCCGGTGGCGTTTTCAGCTTGCCAGCCGGCCGCCTCCGGAACAGACCGCAGCCTAGCTGCCCGGCACGCCCGCGTTTATAAAGCCGCACCCTGCCTCTTCAGCACGATGCTCTCGCACCTTCGTCTTCGGCGACCGTTCTTCAGCGACCCGTCTTGGACGACCCGATGAGCTCGACAGGATTTTGCCCATGCACCGCTTCAAGTCTCTGTTCCTCGTCCTTCTGCTCTGCTTCACCGTTTCCGTTGGCTTAGCCCAGGGCACCTCCGGCAGCGTCTCCGGCACCGTCACCGACAAGACCGGCGCGCTAGTCCCCGGCGCGAACGTCCGCATCGTCAATGCGACGACAGGCTACACCCGAGACACCGCCACCGACAGCAACGGCCAGTATCGCTTCTTCAACGTGCCCTTCAACCCCTATCGCGTGGCCGTATCGGCGACGGGTTTTCAGCCTAGCACCATCGGCATCGAGGTCAACTCCGTGGTGCCGGTCGCCTCGCTGGTCAAGCTGGACATCGCGGGTGGCGACACCACCATCTCGGTCGTCGACAACGGCTCCGAGCTGGTCGAGAACGACGCGACCTTCCACACCGACATCGACCGCTCCACCATTGACAAGCTGCCTCTCGAGAGCGCCTCGTCCACGCTCAGCTCGCTCATCACACTGTCTTCACCTGGCGTGGCGGCGGACTCAAATGGCCTCTTTCATGGCTTGGGCGACCACGCCGAAAACTCCTTCTCGGTCGATAACCAGCCCATCACCGATCAGCAAAGCAAGGTGTTCTCGAACCAGCTTCCCTCCGAGGCGGTTCAATCGCTCAGCGTGATCGACGGCGCGCCCCCGGCTGAGTACGGTGACAAGACCTCGCTCGTCATCGTCGTCACCACGCGCTCCGGCCAGGGTGTTACCAAGCCGACAGGCAGCTTCAATGTCGCCTATGGTACCTTCGGCTCGGTCAACGCCGGCGGACAGCTCGCGTACGGTGGCAACCACTGGGGCAACTTCATCTCCGTCAGTGGGCTGAACACCGGACGCTTTCTCGATCCGAATGAGTTCCAGGTCTTCCACGATAAGGGCAACGAGCTCAACTTCTTCGACCGCGTGGACTTCCAGTTCGACTCTAACAACTCCATCCACACCAACCTTCAGTACACCCGCTCGTGGTTTCAGACGCCAAATGCCTTCGACAACCTGAATGTTGGCGCGACCGACGCAAACGGCAACCCGTTCGGGCAGACCGATCAGCGCGCCAAGATCGAGACCTTCGACATTGCCCCCACCTACACCCACGTCCTCAACACCAACACGGTCTTCAACTTTGGCCCTTATGTGCGCCGCGACGGCTTCAACTACTATCCCAGCAGGAATGCCTTGGCAGACTTAGGCCCCATCCAGCAGGAGACGGTCGCCCAGCAGCGTAGCCTGCTCAATGCCGGGGTCCACTCTGACATCTCCTACGTGAAGGGCATTCACAACATCAAGATCGGCGGCAACTACGCGCAGACCTTCCTCCGCGAGAACGACCAGATCGGCCTGGTCGATCCCGCCATTAACGCGCCCTGCCTGGAGGCCAACGGCAACCCCGACCCGGCCAGCAGCACCGCCGCGTCCTGCGCCGCCGGGCAAGCCAATCCGAGCTACAGTCCTGTGCTCTTCCCGTATGACCTTACACGTGGCGGCGGGGTCTATGGGTTTCACGGCCAGACGGACGTGAAGCAGCTTGCCTTCTACGGACAGGACCAGATCACCGCCGGTCCGTGGCTCTTCAACGTCGGCATCCGCGGCGACTTCTACAACGGCCTTGCCATCCAGCGTCAAGCCGAGCCCCGCGTCGGCGCGTCGTACACCGTTAAGAAGACCAACACCGTTCTCCGCGCTTCCTATGCCCGTGCGCAGGAGACCCCATTCAACGAGAACCTCGTCCTCTCCGTCAAAGGCTGCTACGATCCAGTCGTTCAGGGTATTTTTCAGACACTCGGCTCCTGCATGCCCGCTCCGTTCAACCCAGGCATGCGGAACGAGTTCCACGCCGGTCTACAACAGGCCTTCGGACGCCACCTCGTCTTCTCCGGCGACTACATCTGGAAGTACACCCGCAACGCCTATGACTTCTCCGTTCTGGGCTCCACGCCGATCACCTTCCCCATCGAGTGGCACAACTCGAAGATTCCTGGCTTCGCTCTCCGGGTCTCCGTTCCAGAAACGCGCGGCCTCAGTGCCTACGTCGTCATGTCGTCGGTGGCGGCCCGCTTCTTCAACCCGCAGGTCGGCGGCGTGGGCGCAACTCCCGGTACCCCCGGCTCCACGCTTCCCTTCCGCATCGACCACGACGAGAGATACAACCAGACCTCGCACCTCCAGTACAACCTACCCGTCCGCAAGACGATGTGGCTGGGCTTCAACTGGCGGTACGATAGCGGTCTCACCGCCGGCGCGGTCCCCTGCTATAACCCCACCGGCGCAAACAGCAAGTGTACCGGCGACTCCATCACGCTTGCTAACGGCCAGCCCGGCATCAACCTGAGCGGGCTAACCCCGGACCAGCAGTTCCAGGCCGGCCTCACCTGCGATGGCGTCAAGGCAACCCCCTACAGCGGGTTCACCGCCTGCGACGCGCTTGGACTCACCTCCAACCTCGTCAAAATCCCCGCCCCCAACACCGAAGACAATGACAAGAACCCGCCGCGCATCGCATCGCGCAGCCTCTTCGACCTGGCCTTGGGCGACGACAACCTCTTCCACAGCGACAAGCACCGGATCGGGTTGCGCGCCACGGCGGTAAACCTCTCCAACAAATACGCCCTCTACAACTTTCTTTCAACGTTCTCGGGCACCCACTATGTCACGCCGCGGACGGTCACGGGCGAGATCACCTACAACTTCTAGACCCACTCGAACGCTGCTTCTTCCTTGGCCCTTCTGTTGTCGTTCCCGCAGGGATCAGCATTCCTTACTCTCCCGGAGAACCCCGCCTCGGGTGCCCCACCTTCGCGACAGTCTCATCATCGCTAAGGTCGATTCTCGCCCCTACTCCTCAGTACGGCTCAGCAACTCTGCGAGTGTCTCCTTGTGCTTCGGCGAGTCGGTCGCCTTCTGCTTTGGGTCGGGCAGTACGCGCGCTCCGGCGAAGGCGTGCCGACCCGCGCCCGCGCATTCGCCTTCACCGCTTTCACGACGGAGAATACGCTCTTCTTCCCCTTCTTCATTGCGCTCCTTTCCGCTGGCGGACTGCCAGCGTATCCTCATAAAGATACGTGCCGCATCCAACCAGGTGGCGCTCAAACCCACGAGACACGAGGCACCGATGGAAGAACGCGACTTTTTCGATGAAAAGCAGGAGCAGCGCACCCATACGCTGAGCTGTCCCCACTGCGGCCAGCCGGGCGAGTACCAGATCGATTGGATCGTCCGCCGCAAGAAGGCCCAGCTACCACGGGGAGCCGACGACCGCGACCGTGCCCGCTTCGCCAAGGCGCAAAGCTACATGGTCCGGCGCGACGATCCGCTCGGCTGCAAGAACATCCGCTGCCGCAAGCGCTTCGACGTGACCGGCATCCAGTCCGTAGCCTTCATCTAACCCGTACCGGCATGGGCGGCATCTCTTGTTTGCCCGACGCGTTCTGGTCTCCGCGCCAGCCGATATGGTGTAATGAAGCGAGAGGAGACGCCATGGCCAACACCCTGCTGCCGTTTGACGAACGCAACCTTACGCCCGAAGAGGTCGAGGCACTCGATCGCCGCCGCCGCCGTGGCCAGCTCTACCTTGTGCTCTGCTTCCAGTGCGCCATTGTGGCCACGCTGATGCTGCTCTGGTCTGGCCAGGACCTGACCTACTCCCCCGGTCTGGCTCACCCGATGTTCTACTGGAACGCGCTGACCGGTGGAGCGTCGGTCATCTTCGGCCTGATGGGCTTGAACGCACGCCGGGGCTGGAACGAGTTCCTCAGCTACTAACCGGTCGCGGCAGGAACGCAGATTCCCTTCGGGAATGACAACCAAGGGCACAACCAGGAGGGCAGAGATGCTTCATGTGGTGCCGCTTGAAACAGGCCCTGCTACCATCGAAGCTGTATGTCTTTGGATGTCGTTCTCGCGATCTTTGAGTATGTGGTTCTGGTGGTGGCCATCTCGGCGCATGACTGTGCACAGGCATGGACGGCGTCGCGGTTGGGCGATCCGACGGCGCGGATGCTGGGGCGGGTGACGCTCAATCCCGCCAGGCACTTCGACGTGTTTGGGACTGGCATCTGGCCGTTGATCTACATCTTCCGGAGCCCGCTGGTGCTGGGCTGGGGCAAGCCGGTGCCCATCACCCCGAACAACTTCCGGCGTCCAGCTAAGGATGAGGTGATGGTCTATGCGTCGGGGCCGACGGCGCACCTCCTGTTCGCGCTGGTCTGTCTGGCCATCCTGCTGGTGATCAAGCACGCTGTGCCGGGAGCAGGCGGGTCGTTGCAGGCGGCGGAGCTGCTGGCGCTGCGGGTGCCGTTGCCAACCGACGGGCTGCCGGGGATGTTCCCAGTGGTGCTGGTGCTGTACTTCGGCGTGCTGGTCAACCTCCTGCTGTTCGTCTTCAACATGGTGCCCTTGCCGATGCTCGATGGAGGGAAGATCCTGCGGAACTACCTGCCTTATAATGCGGCCCGGACGTTCGACAGCATCGGGCTTTACCTGATGTTCGGCTTCATGTTTCTGGGATTCCGGCTGATGATGATCTTCTTCTCGCCGCTGCTAGCTATCTTCAACCAGCTGCTTGCTATTTTGTAAAAACGAGTGTGATCTAACAAAATAAAGCACTTAGCTGGTGATGACAAACTAGTCATTGACAAAGTTGTATATAGGATGGTCACTTTTTCTTTGAGCGGGTTAATTTCAGAGTCAACAGCGGGGCGGGCACGGGTACTGAGCGGAATGCGGCCCACAGGGCGGCTGCATCTGGGCAATTACATGGGCGCGCTCTTCAACTGGGTGAAGCTGCAGCATGAGTATGAGTGCTACTTCTTCATCGCGGACTACCATGCGTTGACGACAGACTATGCAGACACAAGCAGGCTGCGCGAGAACACAATGGACGTCGTCCTCGATTTTTTGGCGGCTGGGCTGGACCCCGCGCTGTGCACGATCTTTCTGCAAAGCGAAGTGTTGGAGCACTTTGCACTGAACAGCCTGCTGGAGATGATCACCCCGCTGGGCTGGGTGGAGCGGGTGCCGACCTACAAAGACCAGCAGGAGCAGTTGAAAGAGAAAGACCTCGCGACGCTGGGATTTCTGGGGTACCCCGTGCTGCAATCGGCGGACATTCTGGTCTATCAGGCGCACTTTGTGCCGGTGGGCAAAGACCAGGAAGCGCACGTCGAGATCACACGGGAGCTGGCGCGGCGCTTCAACCACTTGTTTGGAGCGAAGAAGACGGTGGCGCTGAAGACTGCGGTTTCTGATAAGGAGAAGCTGGCGGCGGAGTTGACGCAGGGAGAGCCGGGGGAGACCATTCTGCCAGAGCCGCAGGTGCTGCTGACGCCGAGCCCGAAGCTGCCGGGAACCGATGGACGCAAGATGTCGAAGAGCTACGGCAACACGATCCTGCTCTCCGACCCGGAGCTGGAGGTGCGGGCGAAGCTGAAGACGATGGTGACCGATCCGGCGCGGGTGCGGCGGACCGATCCGGGCGATCCGGAGGTGTGTCCGGTGGGCGATCTGCATAAGGTTTTTTCGAGCGCGGAGAAGAATGAAGAGGTGCGGGCAGGCTGCACGACGGCGGGGATTGGGTGCATTCAGTGCAAGGGCTGGCTGGCGGACGCGGTGGTGGTGGAGCTTGCGCCCATCCAGGAGCGGCGACAGTACTATGAAGCGCACCCCGATGAGGTGAACGCGATCCTCGATGAGGGCGCGGCGCGGGCGCGGGCGCGGGCGGCGATCACGATGGCTGAAGTGCGGCGGGCTGTGGGGATCGGGCGGTGATGAGCGACGAGAGCCTGGTTCCTCAAAAGGTGAAAGAAAACCCGCCGGAGCTGACGTTGGAGCCGAGGCCGGTTGCGCCGCCCTTGCCGGAAAAGAAGCAAGCGAATGAGGAGGCGTCGCAGTCGCCGTTTTCGGTGACGGTGGGGCGGGTGTACGACGGTCCCTTCGATCTACTGCTGGATCTGATTCGCAAGCAAAATATCGACATCTATGACATTCCGATTGCGCGGATTACGGCGCAGTTTCTGGAGTATACGCACCATCTGAAGCAAACGGATGTGGACGCGGCGGGCGAGTTTATCTACATGGCGTCGCTGTTGATCCACATTAAAAGCCGGACGCTGCTACCGCGCGACCCGTCTTTGCGGGTGGGCGAGACCGATCCGGAGGACCCGCGGCGGGAGCTGGTGGAGCGGCTGCTGGAGCATGAGCGCTTCAAGGCGGCGGCGCAGATGCTGATGCAGAAGCAGCAGATCGAAGAGGCGACGTGGACGAATCCGGGGCTGCGGCAGCTGCGGCGGGAGGAGCTGGCGGAGGGCGACCGGTTGGATGAAGGCCGTGAGATTGCGGCGGATACGGGCGACCTGATCCGGGTGTTTCAGGAGGTGCTGGAACGGCTGAAGGAGCGGCCGGTGCTGAATGTCGACGAGGACGCGGTGACGGTGGCGCAGATGATCGACTATGTGAAGCGGCGGTTGTTGATGGAGGATCGTCCGGTGTCGCTTCGGCGGCTGCTACATACCACGCATACGGAGCGGGCGGTGATCTCGTTGTTTCTGGCGATGCTGGAGTTGGTGCGGTTGCAGGCGGTGCTGCTGCATCAGCCCGTGGCGCAGGAGGACATTCTGGTGAAGAAGGCGGAGGCGTTCGACGCGGTGTTTGCGGAGCGGACGGCGGCGCGGGACGACTGGCGGTAGCGGAGCTATGTGTCGGGCCTTCAGCCTTCGATTGCTTACCCTGGCTTACTTAGGCCTACGGCCTAGCCTTTTATGTTGTCGCGCCTTTGGCGCTTGGTGCGGATGAAGCCTCCTTGGCATGGCTGTAGTGGTTACGTGCGCAAACTCAGGTCCGCTTCGGGAACGACAAACGAGACGGCAAGATCAACGCAGATTTCCTTCGGGAATGACAAACAAAGGTAAGCCGTCGAGCATCTCAGCGCGTGAGGTGACCTATGGATGGGGTGGGGATTGACGACGATCAGGTTGTAGCGATGGAGGAGATTGCGCCCGGGGTAAAGGGGCTGCGGATCTTGTTTGTGAATGTGTTTGGGGTGGCGCATCCGGATGGGACTTGGAGCTTGATCGACGCGGCGCTGCCGTTGTCGGCATCGCGAATACGGATTTGGGCGGAGAAGGAGTTTGGGCGGCCGCCTAATGCGCTGATCCTGACGCATGGGCACTTTGACCACGTAAGCGCAGCAAAGGAGCTGGCGGAGGGTTGGGGTGTGCCAATCTATGCGCATCCGCTGGAGTTTGCGTACCTGACCGGCGAGAAGGAGTATGCGCCGCCCAACGTGGGGGCGGGCGGCGGGATGATGAGCCTGCTTTCGCCGCTGTACCCGCGCAAACCGATCGATGTGGGAGACTGGCTGCGGACATTGCCGGAGGGAGCCCTGGCGGAGATGCCGGGCTGGGAGGTGGTGGGGACACCGGGGCACACGCC
>CAXTUR010000077.1:0-14299 GCA_964247455.1 uncultured Acidobacteriaceae bacterium
TACAGATTTTGGTTCGGCCAGCCGAAGACGGTGAAGGGGAGGAGGGCGGAGGAGAACCAGGTGTCGAGGACGTCGGTTTCCTGGGTGATGTCGGTGGCCGCGCAGTGCTGGCAGGCGCTGGGTGTCTCGCGGGCGACGGTAATCCTGGAGCAGGCAGCGCAGTGCCAGGCAGGGATGCGGTGGCCCCACCAGAGCTGGCGCGAGATGCACCAGTCGTAGATCTTAGACATCCAGTCTTCGTAGGTCTTTCGGTACTGGTCGGGGGTGAACTTGATGTGACCATCGCGGACGGCGGCGGCGGCGTTGGCGGCGAGGGTGTTGCCGCCGGATAAGGGCGTCTTGTTGACGGCGACGAACCACTGCATGGAGAGACGCGGTTCGATGACAGCCCCGGTGCGTTGGGATACTGGGATGGCGTGGGTGTGCTCCTCGACTTTTTCGAGGAAGCCGCCAGCTTCGAGGTCTTCGACGATGCGCTCCCGGGCGGCGAAGCGGTCGAGGCCCTGGTAGGGGGAGTCAGGGCAGGAGACGCGCGCGGTCTCGTCGAAGATGGAGAGCTGCGGGAGGTTGTGGCGCTGACCGATGGCGAAGTCGTTGGGATCGTGCGCGGGCGTGACCTTGACGGCGCCGGTGCCGAACTCGGGCTTGGCCCAGTCGTCGGCGAGGATGCGGATGCGGCGTGGGGCGTGGCCGGTGGCGTCTTCATGATCGCGCGTGAGGGGGACGATAACTTCCTGGCCGATAAGGTGCTGGTAACGTTCGTCGGAGGGGTTGACGGCGATGGCCACGTCACCGAGCATCGTTTCGGGGCGGGTGGTGGCGATGACGATGCCGCGCGAGCCGTCGGGGCGCGGATAGTGGACGTGGAAGAGCTTGCCGGGGCGTTCTTCGGAGTCGACTTCGAGGTCGGAGACGGCGGTCTGGAGCTGGGGGTCCCAGTTGACGATGTACGCGCCGCGATAGATGAGGCCCTGCTCGTAGAGGCGGACGAAGGCCTCGCGCACGGCTGGGGAGAGGCGCTCGTCCATGGTGAAGTATTCGCGGGACCAGTCGACGGAGGCCCCGAGGCGCTTCATCTGGTCGAGGATGGCGTTGCCGTAAAGGTGCTTCCACTGCCAGACGCGGTCGACGAAGGCTTCGCGGCCGAGTTGCTTGCGGCAGGTGTTTTCGGAGGCCAGCTGGCGCTCGACCATCATCTGGGTGGCGATGCCGGCATGGTCTGTGCCGGGGACCCAGACGGCGGTCGAGCCCGACATGCGGTGCCAGCGGGTGAGGATGTCCATCTCCGTCTGGTTGAGCATATGGCCCATGTGGAGGCGGCCGGTGACGTTGGGCGGCGGAAGGAGGAGGGTAAACTTCTTTGTCGCGTCCCCGGCGGGCGGGGTTGGAACGTCGAAGAGGCGTTCGCGGACCCAGAACTCGGCCCAGCGCCCTTCGATGGCGGAGGGATCGTACGCTTTTGGAAGATCGTGACTCACGGCTTAAGGGTAGCATCGGCGGAACGCTGATTCACGAAACGAAGAGGAGGAGCCGATGATGCATGGCGACGCGGGCGGCGATGTGGTCATGTTCTTTGGGAAGATCTACGTCGATCCGGGGCGGACGATCCAGGGCGATCTTGTGTCGTTTGGGGGCAGGATCGCGTTGGGTAAAGACGCCAACGTGGCGGGAGACGCGGTGGCGTTCGGCAGCCGACTGGAAGAGGCCGAGGGCGCTTCGATCCACGGGGACAGGGTGGTTTTGCCGGGACCTGAGTGGTTGCTGCTGGTGGCGCTTGCTCCTGTGCTGATCTTGGCTGGACTGGTCTGGCTGGTGGTGTGGCTGGTGCGACGGCAACGGTATGACGTGCCGATGTTGCGGTAGAGCCAGGTTGGGCCAAGGCCGCAGCTGGATGCGTCCGGCTACAATCGAGCCGTGGCTGCGCCGTTCCAGTTCGAGCATACGATTTCGTTTTCCGCGATGGAGGCGGAGGGGGCCGCGAGCACGCTGCGTGGGTTGCCGCCGCTGCCAGGGGTCTTCGCGCTTGCGGGTGCGGACGACTCCGCGCAGCCGTATCTGACGCGGGCGGCGGATCTGCGACGACGGATTACGCGCATTCTTGCGCTGCCGGATGGGCAGACGAAACGGTTGAATCTGCGGGACCGTGTGGCGCGCATCGGCTATACCGTGACCGGCTCGGAGTTCGAGTCGAACCTTGTACTGTACGACGCGGCGTTTTCGTTCTATGGCGCGGCCGAGGCGCGGCGGCGGCTTAAGCTGCATACGCCTTATTTTCTGCGCTTTACCGTTGAGAACGCCCATCCGCGCGTGTACACGACCAATCGTTTGTCGCGCCGCGGATTGAGGCAGACGTACGGTCCGTTTCCGTCTCGGGCGGCGGCTGAGCGGTATTGTGACGCGGTGCTTGATCTGTTCAAGCTGCGCCGCTGTTATGAAGACCTCCATCCGTTTCCGGAGCATCCCGGCTGCGCATATGGCGAGATGAAGAAGTGTCTCGCGCCGTGCAATCTGACGTGCTCCGCGGAGGTGTACGCGGGCGAGGCTGAGGCGGTGCAGGCCTTCTTCGACACGCGCGGCGGGAGTCTGCTAGCGGCTGTGGGCAAAGAGCGTGATGAGGCCTCGGGCGAGATGGATTTTGAGCGGGCCGCCGCTCTCCATGTTCAGTACAGCAAGGTAAAAGGCGCGGTCAGCCTTGCGGATGAGTTGGTGCGGCCGGTTTCGCAGCTGCGGGCGGTGATCGTTCAGGCGTCCGCCCACGCCCGGGAGGACAGGCAGGAGGCGGCAGTGTTTCTGCTGGAGGGTGGGTGTTTGTATGGGCCTGCGCCGCTGTCTACGCTGGGAGTGAGGGCGGTGAAGGAGCAGACCTCCGTGGGGTCGTCGCTGTTTGCGCAGCCGTTGATGCTGCAGGCGGTTCTGCTGGGAGAGGATGGTGCGGCGGCTCCGCCTGAGTCGCCGGAGACGCGGGCGGCTGCGACGCTGGCGGGTCTGCACGGGCAGGCTGTGGCCGCCGGAGATACTGCGCTCATTTCCGATCACCTTTCGCTGCTCCGCCGCTGGTACTACCGGCCTGAGAAGCAGCGGACGGGCGAGTTGTTTCTGCCGAACGCGGATGGGAGTTGGCCGCTGCGCCGGATACTGCGTGGAGCGGCACGTCTGGTCCTTGGCGATCCCAAGCCGATGGCCGAGACGCAGCGCGAGCTTGCCGTCCGTTATCCGGAGGATGCGGCGCAGAGGCCGGTCAAGACGAAGACTCTGCATGAAGGGCGGCCTGAGGTGGAGCGCACGGTTCCGTCGTTTAGGAGCAGGCGGAAGAAACCGGCTCCCGCTGATACACTCTCCCCGAACGCGCATCCCATCTCCGAGGCCCCGCTCCCGTGATTGAACTTGCTTTCTCTATCCTTGCCTCCGACTTTGCTCACCTTGCCGACGAGGTCGCGGCGGCAACGCGCGGTGGCGGCACGATCGTCCACGTCGATGTAATGGACGGCCACTTCGTGCCCAACATCACCTTTGGGCCGCCGATGGTCAAAGCCCTGAGGCCGATCACGCGGCTGCCACTCGATTGTCACCTGATGATTGAGAACCCTGACGCCTTCATCCCCGACTTCGCCGCCGCCGGAGCCGATATGATCGGTGTCCACCAGGAGGCCTGTCGCCATCTCCACCGCACCCTGCAACTCATCGAGCAGCACGGCATGAAGCCCGCCGTCGTCCTCAACCCCGCCACCCCCGTCGAGACCCTTGTCGACATCCTGCCCATGCTCCACCACGTCCTCGTCATGAGCGTCAATCCTGGCTTCGGCGGCCAGAAGTTCCTCCCCTTCACCCTCGACAAGATCGCCCACCTCGCCGAACTCCGCGAGGAACTTGGGCTGCGTTTTCGTATTGAGGTGGATGGTGGGGTCGGGCACGACACGGTGGCGCGGGTGGTGGAGGCTGGAGCGGACATGCTGGTCGCTGGAAGCGCCATATTCGCGCCGAGTAAAACGGAACAGAACGCGCGGGAGTTTCTCCAAGCGGCGCAGGCCGCTACTCCCATCCAGGTCTAGGGGACCTGCGCCAGTAGCCGCAACTGGAAGTTCGGGTACTTCCGCAAGCCATCCCGGCCCGCTTCCGTCTAAAATAGGAACAAGCTTTGCGCCGATCTGAGGACGCGAGGCGACGGGGTATTTCACGTTGATTCTTCAAGCCGCTAAGCACAGCTTTTTTCCTTCGCTCCGTGCCGCCGTTCTCGCGGGAGTTGCCATTGCGTCTGTCGCAGCGTATGCGCAGGAGCCCATCAACCCGGCGACTACGCCCGCTCCGGCTGCGGCTGCCTCGCAGGATGGCCAGGTGGTTGATACCAACCCAGCTCTGGTTCCAGCAAAGAAGGAGAAGCTGACCAAGGAAGAAAAGAAGGAGGCCAAGGTTGTTCCGTCCAAGGACACCGTCAAGCAGCTCCGCAAGGATAAGAAGACGGCCAAGGTCGATCCGCTCGCGGGTAAGGACACCAATCTGCCGGACAAGCAGCTCTACGACAAGGCGCTGATTGCGGCCAAGCGCGGCCACTACGATGTCGCGCGCCTTGATTTGCAGACGTTGCTCAACACCTATCCGGACACCCAGTATCAGATGCGCGCCAAGCTGGCCATCGCCGATAGCTGGTACAAGGAGGGTGGCACCGCCTCGTTGACGCAAGCCGAGAGCGAGTACAAGGACTTCATCACCTTCTTCCCGAACGCGCCTGAGGCGGCCGAGGCCCAGATGCGCGTGGGCGACATCTATTTCCGGCAGATGGACAAGCCGGACCGGGACTATTCAAAGTCGAAGCATGCCGAAGAAGAGTACCGGCTGATGCTCCAGCAGTTCCCCGAGTCGACGCTGGTGCCGACGGCGCAGCAGCGGCTTCGCGAGGTGCAGGAGGTGATGGCTACCCGCGAGACCGACATTGCTGCCTTCTACGCCACGCACAGCAACTGGCCTGCGACCATCGCCCGCTACCAGACTGTTGTCGACACCTATCCTCTCTACAGCCATATGGACGACACGCTGATTGGGCTCGGCGACGCCTTTGCCTCGGAGGCGCGGTATGTGCGGTCGTTGAAGCTGCCCGAGGGACCGAAGGCGCGTTTGGAGAAGATCTACGACGACCAGGCCATTGCTGCGTATAAGAAGGTAGTGTTGGAGCACTCAGCCGCGCCGCATGTAGAGGATGCCAAGGACCGTCTTGCCGCGATGAACCTGGCGATACCCACGCCGACCGCGGACCAGATGGCGGCTTCGGTGGCGCTCGAGAACAGCCGCGCGCAGTATAAGTTGACTGACCGTGTCGGTCTGATCTTGTTCCGCAAGCCGGACGTGGTGCTGGCCTCGCGGGTGGGTACCCCGACGATGGCCGACCCGAAACCGACGCTCGCGCCCGCCATCACGCGGCAGGTGCAGACCGATTTTGTGACCGCACTGAATCCTGCCGCCGCGCCCGCGCCCAAGCCGGTAGCTCCCGTCATCGATACGGATTCAGCGCCTGCCAATACGGCCACACCGTCTGCTCCTGCCGCGCCTCTTCAGCTTCAGGATGTGCCCACGGCGGATTCCGGTGCTGGGGCGGGCTCGGCCGTGATGACCAATGTGATGGGGGCTTCTTCGAGCGGGTCTTCAGGCAACGGTACGGGAACGACCGGGGTGGGCATCGAGATCGTTCAGCCGGGTTCGCCGGCGTCGGCGGTAAATAATGGCCTCTCCGCCGTGGGTCCGGCGAACTCTACGCCGTTGCCGCCGGTGGAGAAGGCGGGCACTGCTCCTGATGCGATCAACGACGTCAATCCCGCGACGCAGCCCGCGACGCAGGTGAAGACGGGCAAGAAGAATCCAAAGCCGGAGTTCGACAAGAGCGAGGAGTCTTCTTCCAAGCACAAAAAGAAGAAGGGTTTGGACAAGCTCAATCCGTTTTAGCTGGAAGTGAGTGACTACAAGGGGGATGCAGCCATGTGCTGCGTCCCCTTATGTGTTTAACATGACTCCGTTGCCTCATGGATACGCCGTTGCATAGCTCGTAGCGACGACCTTGCAGGGGTGTACGTCAACCTAGGCAGCGCAATTTACACGTTTGTCACAGGAGATACACGATCCAGTAAGGCATCGTCGCTAAGGTTGACAAACACAGGTAAACCTACCGTTGCTCATCGAACGGGTTTTGTTCGCCATTTTCTCTATGGAGTCTTCCTTGAAGCGTCTTGCCCTTGCTTTACTGTTGATGGCCGGTTTTCTCGGTCTGCGTGCCCCTTTGGCTTTGGCCCAATTTGAGACCGCGTCGGTGCTGGGTTATGTGCGCGACGCGTCTGGCGCAACGCTGCCGAACGCAACGGTAACGCTGACTAACCTGCGGACGGCGATTGCGCAGACGGCGACTTCGAATGGCGAGGGCAACTACGCGTTTGTCAGCGTGCCGCCTGGATCGTATAAGGTCACGGCCGAGATCGCAGGTTTCGAGAAGAGCGAGACGCCGGAGTTTACGTTGACCACCAACGCGCGGCAGCGGATTGATGTGGCACTAAAGGTCGGCTCGGCGAACGAGACGGTGGAGGTCACGTCGGCGGCGACACTGCTGGAGACGGAGACGAGCTCGCGCGGGCAGGTGATTGGGACGCGCGAGATCGAAAATCTGCCGCTGAACGGGCGCTCGTATGCGGATCTGGCACTACTTGCGCCGGGCGTGCGGAAGTCGGTGCTGGAGAACCAGAGCAACACCAGCCGTGAGGCCTCATTCAACATCAACGGGCAGCGCAGCGCGTTCAACAACTTCCTGCTGGACGGGCTGGACAACAATACCTATGGCACGTCGAATCAGGGGTTTGCGAATGAGAACATCCCGCCATCGCCGGACGCGGTGGAAGAGTTCCGCATCGACACGGACAACTATTCGGCGGAGTACGGGCGCGCGTCGGGCGGTGTGATCAACGCGACGATCCGACGGGGAACGAACCAGTTCCACGGGCGCGCGTGGGAGTACATCCGCAATACGAAGCTTAACGCGATCGGGCCGTTCAACCCGGTAGGCGGGGTGAAGCCGGTGCTGATTCGCAACCAGTTTGGCGGCACGTTCGGTGGTCCGATCTTGAAGGATAAGGCGTTCTTCTTTGCGGATTTTGAGGGATTAAAGGAGATTGATAAGAGCTACCAAGCGGCATCAATCCCAACGGCACTAGAGCGGACAGGCGTGTTTACAGCGACCAACGCGGCGGGCATCGTGGTGCCTGTGCCTGTCCAAAACCCGCTAACTGGGGCGGTGTATGCGAACGGCGTGGTGCCACAATCGGCATTTTCGCCTCTGGCCCTAGCGGTGTTCGCCGCGCTGCCGGGCGAAGTGGTTCCAACGCCCCCCGGTGTAGCGGCAGCTAACAACTATGTAAGCCTGCCCCGCTCGACCATCGACGACAAAAAAGGCGATGGGCGGATCGATTACACGTTGAGTCAGCGGCTTGTACTCTTCGGACGCTATAGCGAGCACCAGGCCAATCTGTTCGTGCCCGGGAACATTGCGGGCATTGCGGGCGGCAATAATAACGGAAACGTGCTGATCCAGAACAAGAACATTGCCATGGGCGTGACGTACACGATCAGCCCCGCTTCCATTCTGGACGCGCGGTTTGGGATCGGCTACAACAAGGGTGGGAAGTCACCAATTGGCGCGGGCGGAATGAGCTTGCTGACGCAGGCTGGAATTACGGACGGGCTGCCGACGGACCCAACCATTGTGCGTCCGCTGAACGGGCAGAGCCTAAACGGCTTTTCTCAGTTGGGCGACCAGAGCAGCAATCCGCAGTTCCAGAACCCGACTGTTTACAACCCGAAAGTGAACTACACGCTGTTGAAAGGGATCAACAGTCTAAAGTTTGGTTATGAGTGGCAGTCGATCTCGACACAGATCAATGATTTCAATCCGAGCTACGGACAGGATACCTACAATGGTAAGTTTTCTGCCGTGGGCACGCCGGTAAGTGGCGCGTTGGGTAACCAGATCTACGGGGTGGCGGATTTCATCTTCGGATTACGCAACAACTACAACCTAAACAACTTCCGCGTCATTGGATTGCAACAGCGCATGAACTTTATGTACGTGCAGGACGACATCAAGGTGTCGCCCACGCTAACGATCAACGCGGGGGTGCGGTACGAGCTGGCGAGCCCGCAGTATGTTGATGGCAACCATCTGGCCAACTTCGATCCCTCGACAAACACGTTGCAGCAGGCAACTGACGGCGGCTTCTACAATCGCGGTCTGGTACATATGCCGCTTACCAATGTAGCTCCGCGCTTTGGTTTGGCGTACAGCGCGAACGAGAAGACCGTCATTCGGAGTGGATTTGGGATGACCTATACGCAATTCAACCGCGAGGGCGGCGAGAACCTGCTGGCGTATAACGGACCATACATCGTGAATGCGAGCATCGACCAGAAGCCGAATCAGCCGCTCTGCACCAACGACACGCAGGATCAGACGGCGTGCTTCCGTCCGACGCAGCAGGGCTACTCGTCCACACTGGTGACACCGGCGTTTTTCGATCCCCTGAAAGCGCAGTCGCGGTACATTCCACGCAACAATCCGACGGGTTATATCGAAAGCTATTTTGTTGGCGTGCAACGGCAGATTGGCAGAGATATGCTGGTGGACGTGTCGTATGTGGGCAACCACGGTGTGCACCTGATGGTGTTGGCGGACTATAACCAGGCTGCCTCGAATGCCGTAACAGCGACGTGCAATGCGACGGTGACGACGGGCTGCCTAAGCTTACAGGCGCGGCGACCGGTGGCGAATTTCAACACGATCGAGATCGCCTTCGGTGGGGGCACCTCGAACTACAACGCGATTCAGGCCAAGTTCGAGAAGCGCTACAGCCAAGGGCTTTATGTACTCAATTCGTTCACGTATAGCCGAGGGTTCGACAACGCGTCGGGACATCTGGAGACAACCGGCGGTGATAACTCGCGCGTGAACTTTGCCAATATCGCCAGCGATTACGGCGCTTCCGGGTATGATCAGCCGCTGAGCGATACAACAAGCATCGTGTGGGACCTGCCAATCTTCCGCAGCAGCAAAGGATTGCTGAAGACGTTTGCGGGCGGATGGCAATTTACGGACATTACGTCGCTGACGAGCGGTTTGCCGGGGAACCTGAACTACAACGTGAACAGCAACTTTACGGATACAGGGCTGTATACGTATCGACCGAATATCGTTGGCAACGTCGTGCTTCCGGCGGCGAAGCGGACGCGGACGATTGCGGGCGGTTCGATCAACTATCTCGATCCTTCGGGAGTCGCGGCTCCCACCGGTCCAAACCCGTTCGGCAACGCGGCGCGCAATTCCATCCGATCTCCGGCGTTTTCGCAGACGGACATGGGCCTGCATAAGGGTTTTCAGTTGTTCCGCGAAGGGCAGGTGCTGGACTTCAGGGCCGAGACGTTCAACATCTTCAACCAGTCCAACTTCTACTACCCGGACACGAATCGCAGCAATGGTACCTATGGCCAGATCAGCGCGGCGTTTCCGGCGCGGCAGATTCAGTTTGCCGCGAAGCTGATCTTTTAGAGGAGCGGCAATGAGGGTGAATCGGAGAGAGTTTGCGGCCATGGGAGCGGCGTCGTTGAGTATGGCGTCCGCTTCCCTGCTGCGTGCAGCGGTGACGGAGAAGACCGCTGCAAACCCGTATCTGTTTGCCATCATTGCGGACACCCACATCATCGACGAGTTCTACCTAAAGGGGAGTGAAAACGGCGTGGAGGACAACACGACGATCTTGCAGACGACGGACCATCTGGTGGCCACGCGCGGCACGATCAATGCGATCAAGCTGCCAGATGCTCGTAAGGTGGAGCAAACGTTTGTGGTAGGCGATGTCTTTCATAACTATCCGTCTACAGATTACGATTTTTACTTTAAGAATAAGACGCGGATCGACAACGCTGCCGACCTGTTGGCGGGTTTTTCGATGCCGGTGCATATGGGGTGGGGTAATCACGATTATGAGGGCGGCGGGAAGGTGTCGCGGGAGATGTCGCACCGGCTGTTCGGGGCTAAGCTGAAGACGAAGCCCTACTACGCTGTCGACTACAAGGGATTTCGCTATCTGCACCTGAATAATTTCCTGGGCGCGAGCTGGGATGAGAAGGGCGATCCGCGGCTGCGGCAGTATGGGACGCTGGGTGAGGAGCAGCTGAACTGGGCGGAGGCGCAGCTCGCCGAGCGGAAGCCGACCGTAGTGTTTATCCACTATCCATTGTGGATCGTCGCGCCGACGGAGGTGAAGGACTATGGCGCACATCCTTTGCTGCGGAAGTACAAAGATACGATCCCGGTAGTGATTTCCGGACACTGGCATAAGTGGATCGACTTCGCGCACACCTATGGGCCGCAGCATACGGTAATGGGATCGACGCGCTACGACCAGAACGCGTTCATGCTGATGGAGGCCGATCCGAAGCAGGGCACGGTGAAGTGGATGGATGCGGCCCGGCCGGAGTGGTCAACGCACTATACGGCACCGTACCGGCTAGGCTAAGAGCGCCAGTCAACCTGTAGGGCAAAAGCAGACTCCTAGCGGAAAAGGGGAGTGTGTGATAACGACAGCAAAGAAAGCGGCGGCTAAGAAGGTTGCGACGAAGAAAGAGGTCAAGAAGACGGCGGGTGTGCCCGCGAAGGCGAAAGACCCGAAAGGCGGCTTGACGGCGGCGGGACGGAAGTTCTTCAACGAGCGCGATGGATCAAACCTGAAGCCGGGAGTGACCGGCGCTGCGGTCACTCCTGAAAAGATGAAGCGCAAGGGGTCGTTTCTGACGCGGCACTTTACGCATCCGCGCGGACCGATGGTGAAGGATGGTGAACCGACGCGGCTGGCATTGAGCGCCCACGCCTGGGGCGAGCCGGTGCCGAAGACGGAGGAAGAGGCAAAGAAGCTGGCGGAGAAAGGGCGGGCGTTGCTAAAGCAGTATCATGCGGCGAAGGAGAAGACTCCTGCAAAAAAGTCGGCTGCGAAGAAGGCGTCCGCGTAGTTAGCTGCCCGCGATGGTCATGCCTTCTACGCGGATCGTCGGGGCGGCGCTGGCGCTGCGGAAGACCAAGTCGTTGGCTATGGCGGAGATGTTGCGGTACATGTTTTTGAGGTTGCCGGCGATGGTGATCTCCTCGACGGGGTAGGCAAGCTCGCCGTTTTCGATCCACAGGCCGGCCGCGCCCTGGGAGTAGTCGCCGGTGACGAGATTGACGCCAAAGCCCATGGTTTCCGTGACGTAGAGACCGGAGGGGACGTCGGCGATCAGGGCTTCGGGCGTGAGGGTGCCGGGCTGGAGGAAGAAGTTGCCCGCGCCGATGCCAGGATTGCCGGCGAGGCCGCGCGAGGCGTTGCCGGTGGAGGCCATGCCCAGCTTTCGGGCGGTGTAGGTGTTCATCACGTAGTTCTTGAGGATGCCGTTCTCGACCAGCACGGTGCGGCGAGTGGGGAGACCTTCGCCGTCAAAGGCGGCGGTGCCGAAGCCGCCGTAGCGGATGCCGTCGCGCTCGAAGACAAGCGTGCCGTCGTTGACGACGGTAATGTTTTCCCCGGCGACCCGCTCGCCGAGCATCCCGGCAAAGAAAGAGGCGTGGCGATAGATGCTGTCGCCGTTGGCGGCGTCGAAAATGTTGCCGATGATCGAGCGGGCGATCTCGGGGGAGAAGACGACGGGTACGCGTTGGGTAGGCACCTGGCGTGCGCCGAGGCGGCGGAGGGCGCGCTGGGCGGCGATCTTGCCGACGGCTTCGGGGTCTTCGAGCAGCTGGGTGGTGCGGGCGGAGGAGTACCAGTAGTTGCCTTGCATCGAGCCGGAGGCATCCTGCGCGATGGGGGCGGCGGAGAAGCCGCAATAGGAGCGGCGGGTTTCGCCCGAAAAGCCGCGCGAGTTGACGAGGATCTTGTGCGAGGTGGAGGTGTCGAAGTCGCCGCCTTTGGAGTTCTGGATGCGGGTGTCGAAGGCAAGGGCGGCAGCCTCGACGCGGCGGGCGATCTCGATGCGGTCTGCGGGCGATTGTTGGGGTACGTCGTCGAAGTAGAGGGCGAGGTCGGTGTCGAGTTTGCCAAAAGCTTCGGGTTCTGGAAGCCCGGCGAAGGGGTCTTCGCTGGTGATCTTTGCCAAGGTGACGGCGCCGCTGACGAGGCGGTCGAGCGAGTTGGGGGAGAGGTCGGAGGAGGAGGTGCTGGCGGTGTGTTGTCCGAGAAAGACGCGGAGGCCGATGGCGCGAGAGGTGGACTCCTTGAGCATCTCGACCTCGCCGAAGCGGACACGGGTCTCGAAGTCGTCGCCCTCATAGAGGACGGCCTCGGCGTCGGAGGCACCGGCCTTCAGTGCTTTGGCGAGGACATCAGCGGCGAGTTGGTGGAGGTCGGCGGCAAGAATCGTGGCGGTGGACATGGGCTCAGACCTCTTGGGGATGGACGGCTTGGATGCCGGGAAAGCGGGCGCAGTCAGCGGTGTTCAGGGTGAGGATGTGCGGGACGCGATGGGTGAGCATGGTGGCTGCAAGGCGGGCGTCGTGAACCTGGACACCCTGGATACGATGCGTCTCCGCTAGAGTTCGCCAAGCCTTATAGACGTTCTCGTCGTCTGGGAGCAGGACCATGGATTGCTCAATGGCTTGCCACGCGGCAGAAACTTCGACTGGCGAGCGTCCGTAATCGTTTCGCGTGAGGGGCCGAGTCGCCACGTTCCAGAACTCAGCCGCGTTTTGCAACGTGAAGTGGAGGGCAGCGTTCCGGGAGTGCAGAGCATCGATGGCCTGCTTACACAGAAGGTGCTGCTCGATTCTAGAATGTGTGGCCCGCAGCAAGACGTTCGTGTCCACCAAGTAAGCCGTCGGCACGATCAGTCGTGATCCTCATAGAACGACTCGCGGGTAAAAGCATAGTCCGGGAGCGGGGGAACGACTTTGCCCAACTCAGCGAGGCGGTCCATGGCCGCCCGGAACTCTTCTCGCGAAAGGCGTTTTGGGCTGGTGTAAAAATCTGCGGCGACTGCGTTGGAGACGATTTGGCTGGCATAAGCGTTGGGCTCAAGGCCACGGGCCCGGGCGCCGACGATGACGCGCTGTTCGAGTTCGGGTGAGATTTCAAGTTGGATCATGGCTTGGCCTCCCAATTGCTGCTGATTGATCGTAACAAAACGCGGCTTCTCTGGATCAGGATGGGAGTGTTGCCCGCCATGGTGGAGGCGCGCGGATGAGATGTGTGATGGCGGCTCTTCGACTGCCGATATGCGTTCCACGGGCGGACGGGAGGTCCGCATCCATGGTCTCACTTCGGATCAAGTTGGTGGCGGCAGGTGTGGCGGCGGTGATCGCTGTAGGCCTAAATACGTGCGCAGGCGGACAAGAAAAAAGGCTCACCGGGACAGGAACGGTGTCCGTGGCCGCATTGCGAGTGCCTGTCAAAGCTCGGCAGCATCTTGAGAAGGCACGGCAAGCATTGATCGCCGGACGGAGCGCCGAGTACGAGCGCGAATTGGCCGCAGCCTTGGCCATCGATCCCGAGTTTGGCGAAGCGTACGTGCTGCGGGCGTCGCAAGAGGTGATGGCGGAGCGATACGACGCGGCGATCGCGGATGCCTCGACGGCGCAGCGTCTGGAGCCGGGTATCCCTTGGGCGGCCATCGTCCATGCCGAGGCGTGCAACGGCTTGCGTCACTACGATGAGGCGTTCGCGTTGCTCGATGCGCTGAAATCGAACGAGGCCGGCACATGGCAGGCAAAGTACGCGATGACCCGCACGGCGGTCGGCCGGGGCGATGCGGTGGCGGCGTTGCAATGGAGTAAATTGGCCTTGGACGCGGTTCCCGAATCGGCGATGGCGAATGCCATCTTGCTGCGGGCGAACGCTTTCCAGATCTCGCGACGGTGGCAGGAAGCGTTGGAGCAGTTCGACAAGTATCTTGCTTTCCCGGGAGCGCAGCCGATGCGAGCGCAGGTGGCGGTGATTCGGGAACGGGTACAGCGGCTGATTACGGAGACAAACAACGCTACAGTTGCGGCGCAGTAGGAAGGAAGCGCGCTAGCAAGGCAGCCGCACACTCACGCCTGCTGCCTGTAGCTCCCCCTTCAAGGCGCGGGAATCCGTCACTCCGAAGTGGAAGATGCTCGCCGCCAGGGCCGCGTCCGCCTTCCCGCCTCCTGGACGATGCCCAAAGACCTTCGCGAAGTGTCCCGCCGTACCCGCGCCGCCGCTCGCGATTACGGGAATCTGCACCGCCTCCGAGACCATCGCCGTCAGCTCGCAGTCGAACCCCCGCCGCATCC
>CAXTUR010000078.1:0-14059 GCA_964247455.1 uncultured Acidobacteriaceae bacterium
CACGTCCACGCGGCGCTAAGGCGGACGTATCATGGAGCCGAGGACGTTTTCTCCCGTGCAGATCGTCGGCGACTATAAGGTGGAGGGCCTGCTGGGGCAGGGTGGCCTCGGGGCGATCTATCGGGCGACGCACCAGATCTCGCAGCGCGCCGAGGCGATGAAGGTGCTGCTGCCGGATCAAACGGGCACGCCCGACATGATGGAGCGGTTCCGGCGCGAGATCCAGCTGCTGGCCGCGCTGAACCATCCGAATATCGCGGCGTTGCACAACGCGTTTGCGCTTGAAGGGCAGCTCATTATGATTATGGAGTTGGTCGAGGGCGAGGACCTGCGCTCGTGCAGCCGCCGGATACGCATCCCGCTGCCGCTGCTGATCGAGGCCGCGTCGCAGGTGCTATCGGCGATGGAGTACGCCCACGCGCGCGGCGTGACGCATCGCGACATCAAGCCGGCGAACACATGATCTCGGCGGCGGGGGCGGTGAAGGTGCTGGACTCGGGATCGCCATCTCGCAGAAATCTTCGGAGTTGGCGGAGCTCACGGCGGCGGGGTCGCTGATCGGCTCGCCGACGCATATGTCGCCTGAGCAGATACGGGGCGAGAAGGCCACGGCGCAGTCGGACATCTATTCGCTGGGAGTGACGCTGTACGAGCTGATCGCGGGACAGCTGCCGCTGAACGGCGCGACGACCTATGAACTGACGATAGCGCACATGAATACCGTGCCGGTACCACTGCGTGAACTGCGCGGCGATATTCCAGTGTCGCTGTCGGATGCGGTTGCGCGGGCGCTCGAAAAAGATCCGGCGCGGCGGTTTGGCTCGGCGGCGGAGTTCAAGGCGGCGCTGAGGACGCCTGAGGCTCCGATGTCGCTGGCTGCGGTAACTTCGGCTCCGGCGGGGACGTGGCAAAGGATCGGGACGGACGATCTGCTGCGTCCGCAAACCGCGTCGGTGGCGCTGCCGGTCGAGGCGGTGATCAAGCACCTGGCTTCGTTTATTGGGCCGATCGCGAAGATCGTGGTGAACCGATGGGCGAAGCAGCATACGGATTTGGACAAGTTGTATGCGGAGGCGGCCAAGCAGATCGATGGCGAGGCGGACCGGCAGCGGTTCTTGCGGACGCGGCCACGGTAAGAGAACCCACCCTAACGACGATGAAACTGTCGTTAGGATGGGGCACCCGGGTCTTGGTAGACCTCCAACGCTTAGCCATTCAGCAGGTCCATCGCCTTTTTCAGGCTGGTGTGCTCCGGTTGAACGAACGCGTTACCTGTGCGACCTCGTCGTTGCCGGAGACGGGGAGCTGGTCGAGGCCCATCTCGCCCTGGCTGATACGGTCGGCGGAGGCGGAGATGGTGTGAAGCGGACGGACGACGATGAAGTAAAGACCGGCGTCGATCAGGATGATGGCCAGTAAGAAGAGGATGGACAGCTCAATGAGCAGCTCCCGCAATCCTTGCGCGGCCATCTGGAGAGGGACCGAGGTGGGCACGGCGATGATCTGCGCCCCGACGACCTCGTTCAAGTTCCAGCCGAAGCCGTTGCGGTTGCCGTAGCGTTTGAGCATGGCCCTAGGCGCGGCAGAGGGGATGCTGTGGCACTGGAGGCACCCTTGCTCAACGCGAGTAGGATGGGCGAGATAGAGGCTGGGGCCGTTGGCTCCCTCACGGGTGCGGACAAGCTCCATCTCGCCGGGGGTGTTGCGGAAGTGGTTGACGATGTCGGCCTCCCAATCGGTGGCGCGGTCGCGGAGATTGGTCGGGTTGAGCGTCGCCTCGCGCAAGGTGTAGTCGGGATGGTCCTGCCGCAGCTGCTCGAAGGTGCTAGTGGCGGCGAAGAAGCGAATGGTTTGCGGCAGAAGATGCCGGCGTGCGCAGGCGTCTTCTCAAGCAACGGGGAGATGTTTTTCTCCGTATAGCCGCTGGCGAGCGCGCTTGAAGACATGAGAGCGGCCTCGCGGAGGACTTCGGACTGCGCCTGTTTTTGAAGGAAGGAGCGCGCGGCGAAGGAGATGAGGAACAGCCAACGCCAAAGACGGCTATCAGGAGCAGGTTGAACTTGACCAGCAATTTCATGCGCGGGTTCTCCAAACTGAGTTGGCGGGTCGGCAACAGTCTACACGGCTGGGCATATGCACGATCGGGGACGTTGCCGGTGCACAATCCTGTACTGCAAAGAAACGGGTTGACATCGGGGAAATCGCCGGTCTATTGTTCTGCGGTAGCTCAAAACGGAAAACAGCGGTGTGTGTGGAATCGTTTCCATGGAGCGCACCGGCACAGTCGCAGTACGGCATCGGCAAACTCATTTGCCGAGCACGAGCACCGAGCAGCACAAATTTGGGAGGGAAGATGAATCTGAAAGCGCACGTTTGCAGGGTAATGTCCAAGACCGTGATGGCAACGGGAGTCATTTGCGGCAGTGTGGGGCTTCTGCTGCTCGCCAACCTTGCCGAGCCGAAGATGTTCGCGCAAGCGAGCGCAGGTCTTACAGGGACCGTAACCGACCCCGCTGGATCGACAGTCTCCGGCGCGACGGTGACCATCGTCAGTAAAGCAACGGGAATTGCGACGACCCGGGTCACCAGCTCTGCAGGAACGTACTCCGTCATCGGGCTGCTACCAGACCGTTATAATGTGACCGTCGAGGCTTCCGGCTTCCGCAAGAGCGTGCAGAACAACGTCAACATCGACGTGAGTACAACGGCGACCGTCGACTTTGCGCTCGTGGCGGGCGGAGCGTCCGAGACGGTCGAGGTCACAGCGAACTCCATCGCGCTGAATACGACGCAGCCGCAGCTAGGCACGACGATCGAGCCGATCGTGGTTGCCGCCTTGCCGAATGAGGTGAGCGGCCGCGGGCGGCAGATCGACCAACTGCAATTCTTGGCACCCGGCACAACAGGCGGAACGTTCTCGCACCGTATCAGCGGCGGCGTCGACTTTGAGCAAGAGATTCTTTACAACGGGATTGCCTTTCCCCAGCCGGAGACGGAAGGGTATACGACAAACGTGAATCCGCCGTTTGAGATGGTCTCGGAGTTTCGTGTAGAAAGAACGACGTTTGCGGCGCAGTTTGGTTTGGGACAAGGTGTGCTTACGTACCAGATGGCCTCGGGTTCCAACCGCTATCATGGCGATCTATTTGAAATTCTTAAGAACACAGCCTTCGACTCGCCTGGATTCTTCCAAGGAAAGGTGTGGGGACAGAACGGCGCGCCGCCGGTCGACAAGCAGAACAACTACGGCTTTACAGTAGGTGGTCCGCTCAGCATTCCGCACCTGTACGACGCCCGCGACCGTACCTTCTTTCACTACAGCCAGGAGTGGTTCAAGCTGGTCAACCAGAACACTGGTCTTTCGACGGTGCCAACGTCACTTGAAAAGACGGGAAACTTCACGGATTTTATAGACGGAAAAGGAAATCTAATCCCCATCTACGATCCGCTTACCGGCAAACAGTTCACGTGCAATGGTGTGGCTAACGTAATCTGCGCGAATCGTTTCAGTCCAACCTCCGTTGCGCTGCTGCAATATCTGCCAAACCCCGATATTCCTCCAAGCAACGGCCTTAATCAGAACAAGAACTATGTGTCCTATCCACTTCAGAACATACAGCACGTGTTTGGATTCAGTATCGATCACACGCTCACCAAGAAGCAGAGCGTGCATTACAGCCAGTGGCGGAACACGTACGTCAACGACGGATTCGACAATGCTCCCTTTGTCCTTGCGCCAAATCCTCTAAGTAGCCTCCGTCACTTTCCGACCATCGGTAGCGGCTTCTTACTGAATTACTCGAATACTGTGACCTCCAACCTGGTCACGACAGCTGGCGTCGGCTGGTTTGGCGAGATTAATAACCAGTTCAACCTGTTGAAGTACTCAACCCCGCTTGTCGTAGGCAGCATCGTCCCCCCAAGCATCACCTTTGACGGCCTGAACGCGCCGACGGCATGGGGAACTGGCGGTGCGAACACCGGCTCGGTCAACCGCAAATTGGGCATCACGGCGGTCAACAATTGGCTATGGACGAAGGGCCGCCAAACCTTCAACATCGGCGGCGAGTTCCGGCGCACTTACCAGGACGACAACGAAGAACAGACGGCTGGCGGTCACTTTAGTTTCAGCCACAACGAGACGTCGACGCCACAGATCATTGACCCAGCTACGGGTAAGCCGACTAACGATACCAATTTTGGAACGTACGGAAGCGGCTTCGCGAGCTTCCTGCTGGGTCTACCCGACTCGGCCAACCGTTCGAACTCCCAAGAGTTGCGTCTGCGGAACGTGTCGCTGTCGCCCTATGTGCAGGATGACATCAAGCTCACTCCGA
The DNA here is from genome assembly GCA_964247455.1 of uncultured Acidobacteriaceae bacterium. Classification (GTDB taxonomy): domain Bacteria; phylum Acidobacteriota; class Terriglobia; order Terriglobales; family Acidobacteriaceae; genus Edaphobacter. The sequence continues at coordinate 4,338 of CAXTUR010000078.1, forward strand.
AGTTGACGCTCAACGTGGGAATCCGATGGGACATTCAGGTGCCCTTCACCGAGAACAATAACTTCATCGTATTCCTCAATCCCACGGCACCTAATCCGCACGCGGACAACCTGCCCGGCGCGGCGACACAGTTCGGCAACTGCACCGCATGCGCGGGTTACACGAGGGCTGATACGCACTTCACCCACTTTGGTCCGCGGCTCGGCATGGCCTATCAAGTCAACAACAAGACGGTGGTGCAAGGCGGGTTTAGCATCGCGTTCCTAAACGGTGGAGCGTATGAGTACGGCACCAGCAAAGTCGCCGTCAACTACGGCAACCTGCTTGTAGGTTCCTTCACCCGCAACGGTACTGGAACAAACCAGTCGGCTTATGGATCGTGGGACACTAATCCGCTGCCAAATCCTCAGCCCTCGACAATCAATCCGGCGCTGGGTGTGGGTACGCAGATCAACGCGTTCAGCCGCAACGATGGCTATGCGCCATACTCTCAGCAGTGGAGCGCCAACCTTCAGCGCCAATTGCCCAAGGATATTTTCCTCACCGTGGCGTGGGTGGGCAACCGCGTCATCCACCTGCCTAGTCAACTCAACAAGCCAAGCCAACTAGACCCACAATACTTAACGCTGAAGGGCGATCTTGGACTTTCCTTTGCAACGGGCAAGGCTCAGGCGGCCGGTTATAAACTGCCCTATGCCAACTTTGTGAATGACTTTGGCGGTTCCGCTCTCGTGGGTCAGGCGCTTCAGCCCTTTCCACAGTACTCGAACATCTTCAACAACTTCGAGGCTTCCGGCACTTCGTACTACCAGAGCGCGCAGATTGAAGCCGAGAAACGTTATACCAATGGGCTCTCGTTCCTCCTCGGATACACGCTATCGCGCAGCTACGATAACGCGAGCAGTGGCTTCTCAAGCTTCTCAAACGGTGCCCTCAACAAATACAACCAGAAGGTGGAGTACACCATCTCCAGCGCGGATTCGCCTAACACGTTGAAGGCAAGCGGTGTGTACGATCTACCAATTGGACCGGGCAAAAAGTACCTGAGCAGTAAGGGCGTAGTCGGGCAGGCCGTCGGCGGGTGGCAGATCGGCTTTATTCTGGACTATGAGCAGGGTACGCCATTCGGTGTGGGTAGCAATGTTGCCGGCCTGCCGAACGGAGGCAATCGCCCAGACCGCAATCCTTCCGTTGGCCTGAGCACCGCTTCATACCAAATAGAGCGGGACTTCTTCCTCGGCAAACGTTCCAATGCGCCGATTTTCAATCCATCAGCCTTTACTCTCACGCAACCCTACGTGTTAGGCAACTCGCTGCGCAACTACAGTGAACTGCGTGGACCAAGCTACGCCAACGAAGATTTCGACCTTCATAAGAAGTTTTTCTTTGGAGAACGTTACGCAGGAATTCTAAAGTTCGATTTGTTCAACGCGTTCAACCGGACAGAGTTCAACGGACCAGACAACAACGCCAGCGACACCAACTTCGGTCAAGCCATCGGCAAGGGCCAGAATAACGGAAATCGACGAGGCCAGCTGGAGGTTCGATTGGAGTTCTAGTGGTATTGCGAGGGCCAGCCGGAACTAAACCTTCGGCTGGCTTCTTCGTTTGACTAGGTTAGCATCGTTTTATACTGGCGTCAGCGTGAAGGTAACGGGGCATCTTCGAGGGATTTGGCTTGCGGCGATGCTGCTTGTCGTTTGCCTCGTCTTCTGCGGTGATTCGGCGTTTTCTGCACAAGGATCGGCTGACGTTTCGCCCCGTGTGCAGACGCTTTATGCTGAAGCAGGCGCGGCCCGGCAGGCGGGAGATGTGCCTCTGGCCATCGCCAAGTATGAGGCCATCTTGCAGGCCGCACCGCGTCTGGCACCGGCTTACAATAATCTGGGAGCGCTTTACTTCGACACGGCAGATTACACCGCCGCGGCACGCACGCTGGAGCGCGGGCTTGCACTCGACCCCAAGATGACTTCGGCCGCGGGCGTGTTAGGGATGACTTATCTGAAGCTTGGGCGGAACGAAGAGGCCAAAACTCGTCTACAGGTGGCGGTGGCTGCGCGTCCCACGGACAATACCTTGCAGATGAGTTTGGCGCGATCTCTGCTGAATCTTAATGAGTATGACGAGGCAGCGAATCAACTGCAACTCTATGTGAAGAGAAATCCTAGAGACCAGGCGGCGCTTTACCTTCTAGGAAAGACTTACCTCCAGCTTTCGGAGGCCGCGCTGGGGAAGATACGAACGATCGATCCAGATTCAGTGACGGCACATGAGGTTGCCGGCGAGATCGACGAGAGCATGCACAACTACGACGGGGCGTTGGCCGAGTATAATAGGGCGGTCCAACTCGCCCCGGACCAGCCGGGCACGCACTACCGGCTGGGAAATACGTTCTGGATAGAGGGTAAGTGGGAGTTGGCCCTCGGCGAGTTCGAGGCCGACCTGCGGAATGACCCGCGAAACTGCACGACGGAGTGGAAGCTCGGTAACACGCTGCTAGCCGCGAACCATGTTCCGTCCGAGGCGCTCCATCATCTGAACCATGCGATTGAGCAATGCCCCGGTCTGATGCAGGCCCGCGTGGATCGCGCCAGCGCGCTGTTGAAGCTCGATCAGCCGCAAAGCGCCACGGAGGACCTGCTATTGGCGGTCAAGGACAGCCCCAGGGAACCAAGCATTCACTTTTTGCTTTCGAAGGCTTACAAGTTGCTCGGCAAGAACGACGATGCCCGGGTTGAGCTGGAGACCTACGGCCGTTTGCAGCGCGAGGCCAGCGAAGCCACTGCCGCGAGGGCGGGCGATGTTATCCAAATTAAAAATACGGCCCGCTAGCCTCGCGAGCTTTGCGGCGTTCTCACTTTGGTTTGGCAATTGCATCGCGCAGACCGGTGGCATGGGCACAGGGAAGACATCTGCTCCTTCTAACACTGCGACAACCGGTGTGCCGATCACGGCGAGTGGCTTCGTTGAGCACGGCACGATCGTCTTCGAAGACGCAACCAAAGCTGCGGGATTAGCCGGCTGGTCACACCATGTTGGCGACGGACGCAAAGACTTTATTGTTGAATCGCTCGGCAGCGGCGTGGCCCTGCTCGATTATGACGGCGACGGCTGGATGGACATTTATCTCGTGAACAGCCTGACATATACCGCGCTGGCCGGCACGAGTCCGCCTTCGCACGCGGCGTTGTTCCACAATAATCGGGACGGCACCTTTACCGATGTCACAGAGAAGGCGGGCGTCGCCAACGACCGGTGGGGTGTGGGCGCTGTGTCCGCCGACTACGACAACGATGGCTGGCCTGACCTCTATGTGACGAACGTGGGCAAGAACCGCCTCTACCACAACAATCATGACGGAACGTTTACGGATGTGGCGGAGAAAGCGGGCGTTGCGCTGGGCGCTTGGTCGACGGGAGCGACCTTTGGCGACTTCAACGGCGATGGTCTCCTCGACTTGTTCGTCCCGGGGTACACCGCCTATGACTTTGCGCATCCTCCCGCACCCGGCTCGGATAGCGTCGCGTCGAACACCTGCCAGTTTCACGGCGTGACTACATTTTGCGGTCCGCGCGGACTGCTTGGCGCACCCGACCATCTCTTCCAAAACAATGGCGATGGAACCTTTACCGACGTAAGCGCACGGGCGGGCGTGGCCGACAAGGCTGGCTACTATGGCCTGGTCTCCCTCTTTGTGGATCTCGATGACGATGGCCGTCCGGACCTGCTCGTCGGGAACGATTCAACGCCGAACTACCTTTACCGCAATAAAGGTGATGGGACCTTCGAGGATCGCAGCTTTGAGTCAGGCTACGCGGTCAACGGAGAGGGCCATGAAACGGCCACCATGGGCATCGCGGTTGGAGACTACACAAACTCGGGCCGCCTCGGCATCTTCAGCACTGACTTTTCCGACGATTACAAGGTCCTGTACCGCAACGATGGAGCTCTAAGCTTTACGGATGTGAGCGCTTCGTCGGGCATCGTCAAGGCCACTACGCCTTACCTTGGCTGGGGAACGGGCTTCCTGGACTACGACCGAGACGGGCGCAAGGACCTGCTCTTTGTCAACGGACACGTCTATCCTCAAGCGGACGGGAACGACTGGGGGACGAGCTTCAGCGAAAAGCCGGTGCTGTTGCACAATGTTGATGGCTTGCATTTCGCTCCGGTCGAGGCGATTCGCGGCAGCGGGCTTGCCGCCGTCATTACGGCCCGAGGCGCGGCCTTCGGAGATTTGTTCAACGACGGGCGCATCGGTGTGGTCATCAATAACCAGGAGGGGCCGCCTACGCTGCTCCGCAATGTGTCTCCCGATCAACATCACTGGATCGAGTTCAGGCTTGTCGGCGGTCCAAAATCGCCGAAGGACGCTGTCGGAGCAAAGGTGTTTGTTATGGCTAACGGTATGCGGCAACGTGGGGATGTACTGAGTGGCGGCAGCTTTGCGTCCTCGAACGATCCCCGGGTCTTCTTCGGTCTAGGCGACGTCACGACCGTTAGCGCGATCGAGATCGAGTGGCCCGACGGGGGGAAACAGAAGGTGCTTCACACTGCCGTCGATGCGATCTATACGGTGGATCAGGTACGCGGGATCACGCAAGTCTTCCATCCTCAAGATCGCTCTTTCCACCCACTTCCTGCGGGTGGAAAAAGCTTGCCTTAGCCCATCCTTGTACCGTTAGCCAGTGGAACGCGTCGCCTATAGCGTCTTTCCGGGTTTGTACTCGACGCGCACGGTTTGGATCTGAAACGGCGTCACTGGCACGGAGATTTGATTGCCCGAGACGCTCAATGCGCCGCCCTCCGGCTTCTCCATCAGGTTAGTGACCGTGGCGGCGGTAGCACCGGGCGGCACCGTCAGAGTGACGTTCCCGCTCTGTCCCGCGTACTCGTAGAAACGAACGATGAGCGCATCGTCACTCTCCGCCTTCTTGACCGCCGTAACCACCACGTTGCGGCTATCGACCGAAGCAAAGGAGTGCTCGGCCTTGCGCTCGCCGGGGTGCGCCTCCACCTGCATCGCCTTCAACGCATAATTGAAGTTGTAGCCGTGCTGGACAGTACCGGCGTCTTTCCAGCTCCCGGCATGAGGATACAAGACATAGCTGAAGTGATGTTCTTCGCGATCAGCGTCCGGATCAGGCCAGGTGGGAGAACGCAGCAAGGTAAGCCGCAGCACATTACCGGCCGCGTCGTAGCCGTATTTCGAGTTGTTGATTAGCGAGAACCCGTGGGAGGCGTCGCCGAGATCGGCCCAGCGCATCGCCGGCACCTCGAACTTTGCCTTCTCGAAGCTGTTGTTACGTGTCGTGGGTCGCTGGATCGAGCCGTACGGAATCTCGTAGGTCGCCATGGCGCTCGAGTTTGCGAGCGGGAAGGCGGCCTTCAGGAGAATATGCGTCTCGTGCCAATCGATGTCGTTGGTGACGACTGCGTGATCGGCCCCGGCATAGAGAATGATGTCCTGCGTGAACTTCGAACTCTGCCAGGTGCGCGCCACGCGAATGACGGCGCGGAGCGGGCCCTGCTCGGTCAGCTTGACGGAATCGACCGTGTGCAGCAGCGTCGGCGCGACATCGTAGGTGCCCGGATCGATGTTCCAGGCGTCGTAATCCTTTGGCGTGTCTTTGAAGGCTTGGAGTTCGTTCCCGCAACCGCCCGTGGCCAGCGTCTCCACATTGGCCTTCTTGTCGAAGAGCGAGGTGATGCATCCGGTCTGCGGATCGACCACGATGCGGAGCTTGGCGTTCTCGATGGTGGTCGCGGTGCTCTTCAGGTCGGTGGGAAAGGAGCGGCTGCCTTCGACCGCGTGCAAGACTTCGTAACCCATCGAAGGCACGGCGTCGACAGCGACCAGCAGCTTGTAGCTATGTGTATGCGGATCGCTCGAGAGGATCTGCGAAGGCACGACCTTGTTCTTGCTGTCGAGCACGGAGACCGACTCACCGGAACCGCCTGGAAGCTGTACGGAGACCTCCGCCAAGCCGCCGCGCTCCCACGCCAAGGGGTTGACGACTAGTACCGGCACGCCTTCTTTGGTGCGGGTGTCGATGGTGGCCGCCAGCGTCTTCAACGAGTTAGCCTTGATCTCATCGGTTGACCAGCGCACCTGGTCGTAGTCCTTCTGGGCCTCTTTATAGATGATGCTAATACCCGACCCAGCCGCAAGATCGTGGAACTGGTTGAAGAGGACGTGCTTCCAGCCATCCGTCAGCCGCGTGGCCGGGTAGGTCTGCCCGTCGAGCCACGCCAGCGACGCGTACTTCTCCGCGTCCAGCAGCCATTCTTCGCTGTCGCGCATATTCCGCTTGTGGTCGGCCTGCGTGGTAAAAACGCCGCGGTGGTACTCGAAGTAGAGCTCGTCCTTCCAGGTCGGAATCGAAATCTGCCCGGCGGCAGGCTCCGGCAGCGTGTGGTCCCCTTTGGCTAGCGACGCGTAGTTCCAAGTAGGCGAATTGGCGGCGATCTGCTGCTCCACCTTGCTGAAGTAAGGCTGCGCCGTACCGAACTCCTCATGTGCGTCGACCTTATCGGCCTCCATCCACTGCAATCCCTGGTCAAGCATATTGCGTGTCGGACCGCCGCCATGGTCGCCTACGCCATAGAGGTCGAGCATATTCGTCATTCCCGGCGAGTACGACCGCGCCGTGGCCAGGTCGCGCGAGAGGCGGACCGGATCGAGCTGATCGTTTCCGTAATCGTGCGGGAAGTAGCTGAGCACCTTGCTGCCGTCCGGCGACTGCCAGTAGAAGAGCTTGAATGGAAGCGGGTTGGTGTCGTTCCAGGTCATCTTCTGCGTGACGAAGTAATCCATGCCGGAGCGCTTGTAGATCTGCGGCAGTTGCCAGTTGTAGCCGAACGAGTCGGGATTCCAGCCGATGCGTGTCGTCTTACCGTAGAGCTTCTGGAAGGTCGACTGGCCGACCAGGATCTGACGCACCAGCGATTCACCGTCCGGCATGTTCAGGTCGGGCTCGAGCCACATTCCGCCCACCAGCTCCCATCGGCCCTCGCCAATGCGCTGCTTGATCTGCTCGTTCATCTGCGGGTACTTATCGGCCATCCACTGGCTGTAGGCAGCGGCCGATTGCGTGTAGGTGTACGTCGGGTACTCGTTCAGCAGTTGCGCGGCGGTCCCAAACGTCCGCTTCACCACGTCCACCGTTTCCGTCCACGGCCACAGCCAGGCCGCGTCGATGTGTGAGTTCCCCGTCAGATGAAATGTGTTCTGCTGCAACTTTGGACGCAATGCGGTGGCGATCGTCTGGGCGCGTACTAAGGATGCATCGAAAGCGGCCTGATCGGCTTTGTCGAGCGCCGGAAGGCTGATTGCGGCAATCGAATCCGACAAGGTCTTGCTCTCTGGCGTTGCACCCGGCGCGATCGAAGGGACGAGGTAGGCCGCGCCCAACAGCTCTTCGCGCACGATCTCCGGGTTAGGACGGTTCGGCGCAAAGTTGATCTTCATCTCCACATGGTCGAAGTTCTTATCATCGACCGTCGCCAGCAGCTTGACCGCGACCAGCAATTTGTCGCCCGGCTTGGCGTTCTCAAATAGCCGTATCTCTTCAAGATCGTCGCCCAGGGCCACCCGGCTGCCGTTGAAGTAGATGATCTCCGGCATCGGGCCGTTCGCGTACGCTCGGAACTGGAAGCTGATGCTGGTGCCGGTCAGGTCGTATCCGCCGAGCGTCTTCGGCACCTCGATGGTCCGGCGATACCAGACGGCCTCTTTAGGGGCCTTGGACTTCGCGCTGACCTGCTGCCAAGAGCTGTCGTCCAGCGTCGGCGACTCACCATGCGCTACATCTCCGGCGTGGAAACGCCACGGGCCATCGGGCAGCGTTTGCAGCGTTCCCAGCCGCTTCAGCACCGTCTCCTGCTCCGGCGAGAGAGCCGTTTGACCAGGCCTGCCGTGCTGCGCCTCGAACAGCTGAGGAAAGGCTGGCCGGGCCAAAAGCACAGCGGCGAGTGTGAGACTGGCACGGGAGAGGCTCCTAACAGAAGCGTGGAACTTGAACATGGTGGTCCTTAGAGATGGAATCGTTTCCAGCAATCCACTGTACAGAAAAGTTTATGCAAATGTCTCCTGCCAATACATCGTGCGATATACGCTCCTTCACGCGTGCCTGATCGCTACTGCGGAGGTTCTACCGTGGAGGGGAGCGCGGTAAGCCCCAGCGTGTCGGAGAGGGGTTGCGCCGGAAGTACGGCTGGAGTTTCGTTCGCAACCGAGATAGCGAAGACGCGGATTTTCTCATTGCGGGGCAGGACGATCGCCTGGGCATGTGCCGGTAGATCGATGCCGTACGCGAAGAGGTAGGAGTACTGGTAAGGCTCGTTCAGCCCGTCGGCGGTGTGATGGTGCGAGGCATACCACGCGAGATCGGCGGGCTTGGTGTAGCCGGCGCGGAGACCGGCGTAGTCCTCTGGATACCGAGGGGATGGCATGGCCGATTCTCGCGCTTTGAAGTCGCCTGGCCACTCCGGATGATGGGCCGAGATCGCCCAGTCCCGGTGATCTTCGTTCTTCCACAGACGCGTGTCCCATTGGCCGATGAAGCCGCTCCAGTCTTGGATGTTGATCTTGGTCGCGCTCTCGCCCGTCTGGAATTCCGCTTGCTGGTCGCCTCCCGCAGACGCCGCCAGCAGGTAGACCCGGTTGTAGTTGCCGGCTGGCAGCTGAATGGTCTGCCCATTGGCCACCAAAGCATTGCGTGTTCCTGTCGCCGCGGAGGGCAGCTTAAAGTCGACACCCCGGAAGGCGATCTGCGCTGGCAGCATCTCCGCCGGGAAGGCATTGCCCTTACCGTCCATGCCGCCTTCGGGTGTCTTGGTGTCGTCGTTGGTCGCCGCAGCCAGGTCGTAGGGCAAGTCGACGCTGCTGGAAGTGATGGGACGGACGGCAGCCTTGGCCGCGCCAAGCCTGAGAGCGAACGTCTTGGGCTGGTATCCAGCAAACGACGTCACGAGCGCTCCGTTGAGAATCGTCGCTTGGCCCTTGGGCTGTTCCTGCCCGTTGACCTCTCGTGCCGCAGTGATCGGCGCGGCGAACGAGACGCGTACGTCCTGCGCGGACTTGCCGTTCAACTCCACCAGACGCACGATCGTCTCATCGCTTGCCTCGGCCTTCTTCAACGCGAGAACACGCACCCGGGCGTTGCTTACCTGCAGCAGCGAGAAGCTCTTGCCGAGCGTCCCGGGATGCTTGGCGGTGGAGAATGCCCGCAGCGGGTTATTAAGCCGGTATCCCTGCCAGTCTGTCTGCGCCTCGCGCCACCCTGCGGCGTGGCCGATCAGACCGAAGGTGAACTCGTGATGGCCCCAGTCCTGATTGGCCTCATCGGAGTATGGTCCTGGTCCTCCGTTGCTCGGCGGCTGCAGACCAGGCGTGCGCAGCAGTGTGAGGCGGATGGTGTTGTCCGCCGGCTTGTCGGAGCCGTTCTTGGCCTCGGTCAGGATGGTCGCGCCGAAGCCGCCGCTCTTATCCGTCAGATCGATCCAACGGTGTGAAAAGGTCTCGAACTGCCGCTCCGTCGCATTCGGCCGCTCGATTGTGCCGATCTCTTCGTTGTACGTTGCGTTCGGATTGGAAGCTGTCAGTGGAAAGGCGACCTTCAGATTGACGGCCTTACTGCGCCAGTCGATGGCGTTGGCGAACTCGACGCGATTACCGGCATCCCCTGCCGACAGGCTGATGGTCTGGACAAACTTCGATC
>CAXTUR010000079.1:0-2388 GCA_964247455.1 uncultured Acidobacteriaceae bacterium
CCGGTGGGTCGCGGGGGATCGGGGCGGCGACGGTACGGATTTTTTGTGCGGCGGGCGCGCGGGTGGTGTTCAGCTATCGTGCGGCGGAGGAGCAGGCGGCGGAGCTGGTGGCGGAGTGCGGCGGGGCGGAGGTTTGCCGGGCGGTACGGCAGGAGCTGGGAACTGTGGAGGATGGACAGGCGCTGGTTGCGGCGGCGGTGGCAGAGTACGGGCGGCTGGACTGCATGGTGGTCAACCACGGGGTTTGGCCGTCGCACGATCAGCCGGTTGCGGAGATGACGACTGCGCAGTGGCGATCGACGATGGGGATCAATCTCGATAGTGTATTTGGCCTGGTGCAGGCGGGTGTGGCGCAGATGAAGGCGCAAGAAGCACCAGCGGCTGGTGCGAAGGGGCATGTTGTGCTGGTGGCGTCGACGGCGGCGCAGCGGGGCGAGGCGTTCCATGCGGACTATGCGGCGAGCAAGGGGGCGCTGATCAGCCTGACGAAGAGCTTGTCGAGCGAGCTGGCGGGCGAGGGGATTTTGTGTAACTGCGTGGCGCCGGGCTGGGTACGGACGGAGATGTCGGCGGCTGCCCTGGACGATCCGGAGACGTCCAAGAGGGTGATGGCGGCGATCCCGTTAGGGCGCGCAGGGACGGTGGAGGAGATCGCTGGGCCGATTTTGTTTTTGTGTACGCCGTGGGCGGGGTTCTGTTCGGGCGAGGTGTTTAACGTGAATGGCGGGGCGGTGTTGGTGGGATGAGGATTTCGTTTTGAAAGCTTTTCTGCTGAGTTGTGTGTTGATGATGCCGCTGGTTGCGCTGGCGCAGGCGACGGAGATTCCGAGCGCCGCGCCGACACAGACGGCGGGTAAAACATCGGAGGAGCGCGGGCGCATCCTGCTCGACCAGATGGTGATGGCGTTGGGTGGACCGCTGTGGCTGAACCGCGCGACGATGTACCGCGAGGGGCATACGGCAGCTTTCTTTCGCGGCGCGCCGACGGGGGCCGTGGTGGACTTCTGGAGCTTTCGGCAGTTCCCGATCAATGGGCAGGCGGATGTGGAGCGAATCGAGTACACGAAGAAGCGTGAAGTGGTGCATATCTGGACGCGCGCGAACGGGTACGAGGTGACGTACAAGGGCAAGACGACGCTGCCGAAGCTACAGGTGGAGGAGGGCCTGCGGCGACAGGACCACACGATTGAAGAGGTGATACGGGTGTGGTTGAAGCAGCCGGGCGTGGTCGTGCTGGCCGAGGGGACGACGATGGTGGAGCGGCGGATGGCGGATAAGGTGACGGTGCTTGGGGCGAACAACGACGCGGTGACAATTGAGCTGGACGCGACGACGCACTTGCCGCTGCGGCGCACGTTCGAGTGGCGGAACGAGACCTTCAAGGACCATGACGAGGACGTGGAGGAGTACGAGGACTACCACACGGTGCAGGGGCTGCCGACGGCTTTGTCGATCACGCGCTACCACAATGGGGACATGGCGGCGCAGCTCTTTCTGAAGAAGGTGGAGTATGGCAACCCGATGGGGCCGGAGTTGTTTGATCCGGATAGGCCGGTGAAGAAGGTGCATAACCTGGTGTAGGGGTAGGGCGAAAAGCAGGTTCCTTCGCTTTGCGGCGGAATGACAAAGGTAGCATGCGAAAAAGCAGTTTTTTCGCTTCGCTGCGGAATGACAAAGTAGGCTGAGCTGCGGCGTTTATACTCGGGTCTGCGATGAGTGAGATAGTGGTAAGCGCGCCGGCGGCGAAGACGATGGACATTAACGAGATCATGGCGGTGCTGCCGCATCGCTACCCGTTCCTGCTGATCGACCGGATTGTGGAGGCGGAGCGAAAGACGCGCATTGTGGCGTTGAAGAACGTGTCGATCAACGAGCCGTTTTTCCAGGGGCACTTTCCGGGATTTCCGATCATGCCGGGCGTGTTGATGGTTGAGGCCATCGCGCAGGCGGGCGGAGCGTTGCTGCTGACGGAATATACGGACCGCGACGACAAGCTGATGGTGTTTACCTCGATCGACGGGGCGAAGTTCCGGCGGCCGGTGGTGCCGGGCGACCAGCTGCGGATCGAGGTGACGGTGTTGAACTGGCGGACCTCCGCCGTGAAGATGCGTGGCGTGGCGACAGTGGACGGCAAGGTGGCGTGTGAGGCGACAGTGATGTGCGCGCTGACCTCGCGGACGGTGAAGAAGGCTGTGCCGGTCGTCGAGGCTGCGGCGGAGTGAGCGTCCACTCAACGGCCATCGTGGCGGCGGGTGCGGTGGTGCCGGGAAGCTGCATGGTCGGGCCATACTGTACGGTAGGGCCGCATGTGGTGCTGGGTGAAGGATGCGAGCTGGTGTCGCACGTGGTGCTGGACGGGCACACGACGCTGGGACGCGGGAACAAGGT
>CAXTUR010000079.1:2488-13752 GCA_964247455.1 uncultured Acidobacteriaceae bacterium
GGCACGACGATCACGCAGGATGTGCTGCCGTACTCGCTGACATCGATCGAGCGCAACAACCATGCGTATGGGCTGAACAAGGTGGGGTTGGAACGACGCGGATTTACGCCGGAGGAGATCAAGCGACTGCGCGCGGCGTATCGGCTGCTATTGGCATCGAAGATGAACACGACGCAGGCGCTGGCGGCGATTCGGGAAGAGCTGGTCGACGGAGCGGAGAATGACCATGTGGCGTACCTGGCGGAGTTCGTAGCCACGAGTCAGCGCGGGATCATCAAGTAAATCGATGCCGACGGTATTTCGTTTCGGAGCATACCGCTTCTTCTTCTAAGCCGAAGAGGGTGAAGAGCCTCCGCATCTTCATATCGAAGCGGCGGAACGGCGAGCGAAGTATTGGCTGACGCCCATCGCGAAGACGTGGAATGATGGTTTCAGGTCTAGTGAGCTTCGGACGATCGAGCGCATCCTTGCCGCTACCCTTAATCTGATTTTGGAGGCCTGGCATGACTTCTTCGTTGATCAGCGATGATCTTGTTCCGACGGCGGTCACCGTCGATGAACGGCTGCTCACGGTAAGTTTCAATGGAGGGCTGCAACTTTCCACGCCTGTATCGCGCTTTCCGCGTCTTTTGCAAGGAACACCGAGCCAGCGGAACAACTGGCGGTTGATCGGGCGAGGCGATGGCATCCATTGGCCAGATTTGGATGAAGATATTTCAGTGCGGACGCTGCTGAAGGTCCCTAAGCGGCAGCCCTCCCGATTTGAGGAAGTACCGGCTCTGATTGGCGACTTGCTCAAGACGACTCAGCGTCTTAATGTACTTGTTACAGGTCGGCCATTTACACCGGATGGATATCTTGTAGGCAGCATTGGCGAAGTGGTAGCTGAATACATCTACGATCTGAAGTTGCGAAAGGCAAGCACACCTCAGATTGACGCAGATACACACGACGGCCGTTCGGTACAAATCGAGTTAACGGGGGCGAACGGAAGGTCGTTTGGCATTCGTTGGTCCAGTCAGCGGAAGGTGAAGCACGCAGATGTTCTGATCGCGCTGAAACTCAATGAAACGGGGTTTATGGAAATTTATAACGGACAGTTCCCTGTCGATCTGCTGGAAGGCCGACCGGATACATCCAATGGACAATTATCCGTGCCGATCAGCAAACTCTCCGCGAGAAACCCCAAGTTGCTGACAGCGGTGAACAGCTTCGACAGCATCAATCGTGGGTTTAGTCCACCTCTTTCCAATGTGGCGTAACGTTGCTGTGGTGTGGGTAGCTGACTCTCGTAGGGATATGTAGAAGTTCCAGCGTGGGTTGATTCTCGATATTTCATTTAATTTGAAAAGGATGGAGCTTCAATGAAAAGCCTTCTTTGCGTCGCGGTATGGATGGCCATCCAAGCGGCACCGGCTCAGGTGCCAGTTCGTGTGGCAGTCGTAGGCTTGGTCCATGGACATGTGCAGGGCTTTCTGAGGAACCTTCCCGCGCATCCGGAGATCAGCCTGGTGGGTATCGCGGAGCCTGAGGCGGCGTTGCGGGAGCGCTACATTGACAGCTCGCATCTGCCGGCGAACCTCTTCTTTCCTACAGAGGCCGCTATGCTGGCCGCGACGCATCCGCAGGCGATTCTGGTGTACACCTCCGTTGCGGGACACCGGGCGGCGATTGAAGAGGCTGCGCCGCTCCATATCGCGGCGATGGTGGAGAAGCCGCTGGCGACTACCGTCGAGGACGCGTTGGCGATTCAGGCGCTCTCGGAACGGTACAAGGTGCCGGTGCTGACGAACTATGAGACCACGTGGTATGCGTCGAACACGGCGGCGCACGAGGTGCTCGAGAGCGGCAAGATTGGCGAGCTGCGCAAGCTGGTGGTCCATGACGGACACCGCGGACCGAAAGAGATTGGCGTTGGGCCGGAGTTCCTGACGTGGCTGACCGATCCGAAGCTAAATGGGGGCGGCGCGCTGTTCGATTTTGGCTGCTATGGGGTCGATCTAGCGACGTGGATGACGCACGGCGCGCTGCCGCTGACGGTGAGCGCGGTGACGCTGCAGATCAAGCCGGAGACCTATCCGCATGTTGACGACGACAGCACGATCGTATTGACGTATCCGCACGCGCAGGCCATTGTGCAGGGCTCGTGGAACTGGCCGTTTGATCGTAAGGACCTTGAGGTCTATGGCGCGACCGGGTATGTCGACACGGTGTATCGAGACGGCGCGCCGGGGGTGTCGCTGCGCGAGCGGTTGCCGGGAGAGACGGCCGAGCACATGGAGACGGCCAAGCCGCTGGTTGCGCCGCAGAACGATTCACTGAGCTACCTGGCAGCGGTGCTGCGGGGGACGCTGGAGCCGCGGCGCGACTTGACTTCGCTCGATACGAATGTGGTGGTGGTGCGCATCCTGGACGCGGCTCGACGGTCGGCACAGACTGGGCGGACGATACGGCTTGCAGATGAAGTGGCGGCGGGGCGGTAGTCGCCGATGCGGGGGGATGCGGACGGCAAGCTCGGGCTGATTGCGGGGAATGGACGGTTTCCGTTTTTGCTACTCGACGCAGCGCGGGCGCATGGGCTTCGCGTGATTGTGGCGGCGATCAAAGAAGAGACCGATCCGGAGATCGACGTTCGCGCGGCTGCTGATCCAGGCGTTTGGGTGCATTGGATGTCGTTGGGGGAGTTGTCGCGGCTGATCGAGACCTTCCAGGCCGAGGGGGTGACGCGCGCCGTGATGGCGGGACAGGTGCGGCATAAGCAGATCTTTTCGAGCATCCGGCCGGATTGGCGGCTGGCGAAGCTGCTGCTGAGTCTGCGGACGCGGTCGACGGACATGCTGCTGGGAGCGGTGGCAAAGGTGCTGGGCGACGAGGGGATCGAATTGGTGTCGTCGACGGCGTACCTGGAGCCGCTGCTGGCGGTTGCGGGGGTGCTGACGCGGCGAGGGCCGACGGACAATGAGCGGAACGATATCGCGTATGGGCAGAGGGTGGCGCGCGGGATCGCGGGTTTTGACCTGGGGCAGACGGTGGTGATTGCGGCGGGGGCGTGTGTGGCGGTGGAGGCGATGGAAGGGACGGACGCGACGATTGCGCGGGCGGGCGCGTTGATGAGAGATTCCGGCGGCGAAGCGGGGGTGCTATCGCGGGGATTGACAGTGGTCAAGGTGGCAAAGCCTAATCAGGACATGCGCTTTGATGTGCCGGTGGTGGGCGTGGCGACGATCGAGGCGATGCGAGAGGCGGGCGCGACGTGCCTCTGTGTGGAGGCGGGGCGGACGTTGCTCTTCGATCGTGAAGGGATCGTCGCGGCGGCGGATGTGACGGGGGTTGCGGTGGTCGTGGAGGCTTGATGCGATGCTGTCAACAAGAGCCATGCGGAAGCGGATAGTATTGCTGACGAGAGTGCTTCAGCTTCGGCTCGGCTTTAAAGGAGATTTCGCATGACTCATACGGTAAGAATGATGGCGTTAGCGGCTGCGGCGGGCGCGATGAGCCTGGGCGCGATGGCGGCGGATGTGGTGCAGCCTGGGACGGCGGCGCCGGGGTTTACGCTTCCTTCGCAGGACAATACGCCTGTGAGCTTGACGGATTATAAGGGCAAGTTCGTGGTGCTGTACTTCTACCCGAAGGATAAGACTTCTGGATGCACCATTGAGGCGCACAACTTTCAGCGCGATCTGGCCAAGTACAAGGCGATGAATGCGGTGGTGCTAGGCGTGAGCCTGGATACGGCGGACAGCCATAAGAGCTTTTGCACGCAGGAGAGCCTGACCTTCAAGCTGCTTGCCGATCCGGAGCACAAGGTGGTCGACGCGTACGGGGTGCACATCATGGGGATGGGGCCGATCAAGTTTGCCGAGCGCGACACGTTCCTGATCGATCCTTCGGGCAAGGTGGTGAAGGCCTGGACCAAGGTCGATCCAAATACGCATAGCGAAGAAGTATTAGCGGCGATTGCGGCGGCAGCGAAGAGCTAAGTAATTGAGGGCCCACGTCTTGGATAGATGAGGCGTGGGCCTTTTCTCACTTCTTCTTTGTAGCGGACTTCTTGGCCGTTGCTTTGGTCGCCTGCTTTGTCACGGCCTTGGAAGCGGACTTCGTTGAGGTCTTGGCAGCCACGGGTGCTTTCTTCGAGACGGTTTTCTTGGCGACAGGTTTCGCAGCTGCCTTCTTTGCCGGTGCCACCTTAGCCGAGACCTTTTTCAGGGCTGTCTTCGCTACCGGCTTTGCGACTGTCTTCTTGGCCGCCGCTTTCTTCGCGGGAGCTTTGGTGACGGTCGCCTTCTTGGTCGAGGCGGACTTCTTTGCTGCGGCTTTCGTTGTTGCCAAGGTAGTACCTCTCGTGGTGGATTTTTTGCTGCTGCTTCTAGCGTTTGTTCTGCTGGCTGCCTTTGCGGGAGCAGCTTTCCCGCCACGACCGGCCGGGGATTTTTTTAGCGCGCCCGTCGCCTGAATGGATCTGGCGGCGGACTTCTTGGCGGGGCTTTTCTTTGCGGGCACTTTCTTGGCTGGGACCTTCTTAGCCGGTACCTTTTTCGCGGCGGACTTCTTTGCGGGCACCTTCTTTGCAGGAGCTTTCTTGGCCTGCTTGCGAGGAGCTTCGTCGATCCCGTCGAGCAGGCTAGATTCCTCAGCGTCTAGATCGATGCCGTCGTCCTCGTCTTGATCCATGTCGTCCTCTTCTTCGACGGCATCTTTATCGGCGGCTTCGCTTGGTTCCTCCATGCTGCTCGGCTTCTTCGAGAGCTTGGTGGCGGGCGTGTAGATGTCGGCGGGGGATGGCGGCGCGGTCTTCAGCTTCGCTTCCTCGCGATGGGGTTGTTGCACGTCTTCGGGATCGAGGTCGGGGTCAAGCTGGCCTTCGAGCTCGCTCTCATCGTCCTCTTCCTCTTCATCGTCGTCTTCATCGTCATCGAAGGCGGCCTCGGAGCCAGAGGGCAAGGTAACCTCCTCTTCCTCTTCGTCGTCATCGTGTCCAGCGGCCTTCATGGTCATTTCGTCCTGGTCAGTTCCCGCCTTGAGGCTGTGTTCGTTCCTGTCATCCGCACCGTCAAACATCGTCATCGTTTATCCTCTGGGCCATGTACGTTCCGCCTTGCATGCGGCGGACAAATAAGTCTGATGCAAACGAAGTTACACTATGCGACGCGCACGGATTCTAGCAATAGAGTGCATCTCTTTGCTAGCGATGGCAAGGACTGTTTTGCCGTGTGCGGCTTATCGCGCAGCTTTGCGTTTCTTTGTGGGGACAGCGCGGCTGTGAGAGCTTGTGGCGCGCGAGGACTTCGCTTGCGTGAAGGAGTGAGCGCGCCCTGCTGTGCTGCGGGAAGCGCTGTGTGACGAGGTGCGCGCGACGGCATAACGACCGCCCCTGCGCTCCGATCTTGTACCGCGAAAGGCCGCGCGGCGGCTCTGCATGGTGGGTCCCAGGTGGACGGGTTCGCTGACGCGCAGAGTTTGGCCAGCGCGGAAAGCCCTGGTTGACGCGCCATTCCACGCGCGCAGGTCGGCGACGGAGACGCTCAAACGGTCGGCGATGGAGACGAGCGTATCGCCGCGTCGTACTTTGTAGGTACGCGGACGGGCGACGGCATATGTAACCGTGACGGGCACAACCAGCTCGTCGCCCTCTTCGAGGGACTCGCCAGGCTTGAGGCCGTTGGTCTCGGCGATATCGCTGGCATGGGCGTGCAGGGAGGAGGCGATGGTGTCGAGCGACTCGCCCGCGCGGACGACGTGGAAGCGCCAGCTGGTGCGCCTCTCTTCGGGGATGGTCTTGAGACGATCTCCATACGCGTCGCGCGTGCCGGCGGGAAGGTGCAGATTGAAGGCGGTGTCGGATGGGGTCGTCATCCGAAGCAGGCTGGGATTGAGCGCGACGATCTCGGGCAGCGTGGCGTTGGTCAAGTCGGCGACGAGGCGGAGATCGATGGCGTAGTCGGTGCGCACCGTATCGGCGATAACGGCGGCCTCCGGGACGACTTTGTCGAGGCCGTACTTCGCGGGATTCTTCGCCATGATGACGGCGGCCAGAATCTTGGGAACGTATTCCCGGGTCTCTTTAGGGAGCACGTTGCGCCGGTAGAGCTCCCAAAAATCGGCATAACCGGTGCGCATGACGACCTTCTGGATGTTGCCCGGGCCCCAGTCATAGCCAGCCATGGCGAGAAACCAGTCGCCCAGCTGGTTGTAGAGGGTCTTCATGTATTTGGCATAGGCGACGGATGACTTTTCCGGGTCGAAGCGCTCGTCGACATAGCCGTTGCGTGCGAGGCCGTAGGCTCCCGTCGGCATAAATTGCCACATGCCGCCCGCGCCCGACCTGGCGTTGAGGGCCTGTGGCTGGAAGCCTGACTCGGCCACGGCGAGATAGAAGAGGTCCTGCGGCAGGCCCTGGTCGGCGAGCGCCTTCTGGATGATGGCCTTGTATTTGCCGGCGCGCGCGAGGCTATGGACCATGTGGGCGCGAAAGGCGCTGGAGTTCGAAAAGACGCCGATGTAGCCTGCCACCTCGTCGTTGATGACAAGCGGGAGGTCGGATTTGATCTGCAGCTCCGAGCGGAGGCGCGCGGTGAGCTCGGGATTGGGCGCGAAGGTGAGGTCCCCGACGGACTCGAGTGGAGCCTCTTCGATCTTTGGCGAGAAGCCGTTGCCTTGTTTGAGCGCGGCCATTTCGAGCGAGTTGACGGAATCGAGGAGATGCTCGAACTCGTCGGACAATGCGGGGTCGGTCTTGAGATCGAGGCCGCTCGACAGCATGGTGTCAACGGCGGTGTCGAAGTCCATGCGCGCGGCGTCGAGACGGTTGGCCTGGTAGTTGGCCACGCCGGAGCGATAGCTGGCCTCGGCGCGGGCGATCAGGCTTTGCGCCTTGGCGGCAGTGTCGGGAGTCTGTGCGGGCGCGGTCACGGAGGCGAATGCCGCGGGCGCTTGCGTCGCCATGAGGACAGGCGCGGTGGCCTGGGGGGCGGCCTTGCCGGGAGCGGCAGTCTGGTCGCTCGGGCATCCCGCGAGCAGCAGGAGCGGAGCGGCGGCCATCGTCAGCGCCACGCGCCGCGTCCAGTTCAATCGAGTCATTCGCACCCTTCGTACGTTGTCTATTGTAAGACGGTAAACGAACGGAGATCGCGTTGTAAGCCTGCTTTAGGCGGACGGTGATCGTCTCCGGTACGGGTGTTAATATGGATCTCTGAGGCATACCGCACTCTTCATGGATCCAAGCCACATCCGCAACTTCGCGATCATCGCGCACATCGATCATGGAAAGTCGACGTTGTCGGACCGGTTGCTGGAGCTGACCGGCTCGCTGACCTCGCGCGAGATGCAGGCGCAGGTGCTCGACGCGATGGACCTCGAACGCGAACGCGGCATCACCATTAAGGCCCATACCGTGCGAATGGCATACCAGGCGCAGGACGGCGAGATGTATCAGCTGAACCTGATCGACACGCCGGGGCACGTGGACTTTTCGTATGAGGTGTCGCGGTCGCTGGCGAGCTGCGAAGGCGCGCTGCTGGTGGTGGATGCATCGCAGGGGGTGGAGGCGCAGACGCTGGCCAATGCGTATCTGGCGATCTCGAACGGGTTGGAGATCATCCCGATCATCAACAAGATTGATCTGCCAAGCGCGGATATTGAGCGCACGAAGGAGATGATCGAGAAGTCGGTGGGGCTTCCGGCGGACGACGCCATTGCCGTCTCGGCAAAGACCGGCCTGAACGTCGAGAGCATTCTCGAAGCGGTCGTGACGCTGTTGCCGCCGCCGAAGGGCGATCCCGAGGCCCCGCTCCAGGCGCTGATCTTCGACAGCTGGTTCGACGCCTATCGCGGCGTGATTGTGCTGGCGCGCATCATCAACGGGCGTCTCCGCAAAGGGATGAAGATCAAGGTGATGTCGAATGGCAAGCTGTTCGATGTCGAGAGCATGGGCGTGATGACGCCCAAGCCGGTGGAACTGGCCGAGCTGAGCGCGGGCGAGGTGGGCTTTTTCGTTGCCACGATCAAGAACGTCGCCGACACCAAGGTGGGCGACACGCTGACCGAGGCGGCGCGGCCTTGCGCGGAGGCCCTGCCGGGCTTTGAAGACATCAAGAGCATGGTCTTTGCGGGGCTGTACACAGTGGATACGCACGAGCACGCCATGCTGCGGGACGCGCTTGAAAAGCTGCGGCTGAACGATGCCAGCTTCTCGTTTGAACCGGAGTCGTCGGTGGCGCTGGGGTTTGGCTTTCGCTGCGGCTTTCTGGGGTTGCTGCATCTGGAGATCATTCAGGAGCGGCTGGAGCGCGAGTTCAACCTCGACCTGATCACGACCGCGCCAGGTGTGCGGTACAAGATCACGATGACCGATGGCAGTGTGCTGGTAGTCGATAATCCGTCGCGCTGGCCTGACCCGACCGAGGTGGAGACGGTTGAGGAGCCGGTGATCGCGGCAAAGATCCTTACCAACGAGGAGTATGTCGGCAACATCTTGAAGCTGGTCGAGGATAAGCGCGGCCGCCAGAAGAACATCGAGTACGTCTCCGAGACGCGCGTGATGCTTACGTATGAGCTGCCGCTGAACGAGATCGTGCTCGACTTCTACGACAAGCTGAAGTCGGTCTCGCGCGGGTATGCGTCGCTTGATTACAATCTGGCGGGAACGTGGGTTTCGCCGATGGTGAAGATGGACATCCTGATCGGTGGGGAGCCGGTGGACGCGCTCTCGATCATCGTGCATCGGGACTTTGCGTATGACCGAGGCAAGGCGCTGGTGTCGAAGATGCGGGAACTTATCCCTCGGCAGATGTTTGAGGTGGCGATCCAGGCGGCCATCGGCGCGAAGGTGATCGCGCGCGAGACGGTGACGGCGATCCGTAAAAATGTCATCGCGAAATGCTACGGAGGCGACATTAGCCGCAAGCGCAAGCTGCTCGACAAGCAGAAAGAAGGCAAGAAGCGGATGAAGCGGATCGGCAAAGTGGACATTCCGCAGGAGGCCTTCCTGGCGGTGCTGAAGGTGGGTGAAGAGTAGCAAGCACGTCAAAGACCATGACGAGAGTAAGCGTCTCGTAATCTCTATCTGTGGAAACTCAAGGAATGTCAGAATGTGTCGAGGACGGGCGGGAACTTGCAGAGATCAACTGCTCTATACGTCCTAAGCCTTCTTTTGCAACACTTACGTACATGAAGCAAGGGTGGCGCGCAACCTGCATTAAGGTTCTCTACGCACATGTCAGGAACCATTTGCGGAAATGCACAGATTTATCCACAAGTAGCCGTGTTTCTCGTGCGCAGAAAAGCCGAAGGGCGTGATGATCGCTCTTCGGCTTGATGGTGATAGAAGCTACTGTTTGGGTGCGGTTGCCGGGCGCGGAGTTGTGGTCGTTGGCCGCGGGCGGGGTGCAGCGGACGGAGCCGAGGGTGGGGGAGCGGCGACGCCTGAACTCGTGTTGTAAGCATCGATGACGGCCTGCGTCACATCGGTGTTGGCGTTGCCGGCCCACATCACCGGCGTTTGCTGGCTGCTGACATCTAGCAGAAGCGTATAGCCGTTCTGCTGGACATATTGGCGCATGGTTCCGTTCACCTTCTGCGCAATCTTACCGTAGACCTCCTGAAGGTCGGCCTGGTATGCCTGCGAGGCGTCCTCGGCGTCCCGATTCAGGGTCTTCTCTTTGGTGTCGATCGCTTTGAGCCGATTGGCGCGCTCTTCATCGGAGAGGGTGGCGGGCGCGGTCTGCATCTGCTTCTTCAGCGTGTCGACTTCCTGTGCCAGGGTGTCGATCTGCGCCTTCTTTGGCTCGTACTTCTTCTGCACGTCCTGTACGGCTTTTTGACCTTCGTTGGTGGCGAAAACAGCCTGCTCGAAGGAGATGAGCGCGATCTTGGCGGGGACTGCCTGAGGCGTAGGGGCGGTTTGCGTGGCCGGAGCGGACGTGGTGGCGGGCGCCTTGGGGGTAGCGGAGGGAGTTGCGGTCTGCGCCGTGGCGACAGCCGTCATCGAACCGGCGCTCAGCGCGGAGAGGAGGATCAGGGTGCGATTCATGGGTGGTGTAAAGCTCCTTCAGAGGTCGTGCTAGGTACTGAATAGGTGCGTTGGCTTGCCGGGAGCTTGCCGGAAGGTGCGAGGAACCGGCCTAAATTGAACAGACGGAGGCGGGATTCCTGCAACTCCTCAGATTATAGGGCGCGGCTTCGGGCCGGTCAACAGATCGGCACTCGGGCCTCCATAAAGCGGGAGCAAGGCGGCCACGAAGTATGGTTTGTTAAAGAAGGGAGTTTAGTGTGTCGTACGAATTGGGCGCAGTCCTTTGCTTGCAGGGGTGGCACGTCGATTGCTCCAGAGCCTCTCGTTGCCGCGGCATTGCCCGGTTTGCCTCTGTTCCGGAAGAGCCCAGGCCCATGGAGGCCGTGCTTGCCGTGAGAGGAGCGATCATTTTGGAGGCCGTGACTGGCCATCTGCACGAAGCCGTACGGTTGTGGCGCGACGTCAATGTTTGCAACTTCACGCTTGCAACCGGCGGCGAGTTTCTGTAGGGTAAAAGTTGCGTAAGAACTAGTCGCCCGTATCTCTGCTTGAGCATCCTAAAGAGTAAACTGGATGCACGCCGAGCATGAGGGTAGGCTGGATGGCTTACCACGCTGGAACTTTGGGTGAGGAACTACGGATCTGGTCGCCGGTGGCGATCTTTGTTGCGCACCATGGTACTGAACCGTGCTGCCGCATCCGATAGATCTCTATAACGTCCGTTCGAGTACAACTTGATCTTGCTTTCTCCGACGCTCGACTCCCGGTCTGCTCCGCGCTTGGTTCCCCAAGGGTTCAACGCGCGGGCGGATTTGCGTGTGGAGCACGAGCGTGGGGCGTAAGCGTGAGCCAGATCGTACCGAGTAGCATGGGCGTCGAAGCAACGGATTGACACGCGAGATCGACGCAATAGGAAGTGGAACCATGAATGTAGAGCAGACCGTGTCCGAGGTGCCAACGCACCAAGGTCAACTCCCGCTAGGCGATCACGATGGGTCGTCGCCGCACTCTTCGAACTCTTCTTCCGACGGACAGCATGTGCAGCATGGCATGGGGCTTTCGAAGAGCAGCCGCCGGCGTCGCCGCAAGCGCAAGGGCAAGGGGCCTGACGGTGCGGGCGAAGGGCACGAGGCGGAGACGGGCGGCGAGGCTGGATCGGCTCCTATCCCGGCCATGCCAGCGTCAGCCCCGGCAGCTAGCCCGGCCAGCAGTGGCTTTCAAGGGAAGGGTCAGCACGGGTCGCAGCCTGGCG
>CAXTUR010000079.1:13762-14008 GCA_964247455.1 uncultured Acidobacteriaceae bacterium
ATCAGCAGAACGGCGGCGGCGCGGCCTCGGGTAAGCGGTGGACGAATAAGTTCCGCGACCGCGAACGGCAGGGACGACCGGCGGGTAGCTCCGAGGGGTCTGGCGGAACGGTCAACCTCGCAGCGGGCGCGGCTTCCCAGCAGAAGAATAACGGCGGCGGCAATCCGCGCCCGTTCCGCGATGCAAACTCGCACCAGCCGGGCAACGGGGGCGGCTTCAAGCGTAAGGGCGGCGGTGGGGGCGGCA
>CAXTUR010000080.1:0-13962 GCA_964247455.1 uncultured Acidobacteriaceae bacterium
GCATCGTCGACGGTGCCGACGCCGGCAAGTTCATGTCCGACTTCAAAGCCTACCTCGAAAACTGGGCCGAAGACATCGGCTAAACCTGAAACGCGTCGTTCAATATCTGTCATTCCGCAGCGCAGCGGAGGAATCCGCTTTTGCCTTTGCTTTTCTTGTTTGTCATTCCCGTAGGGAATCTGCGTCTTCCCCGCAGGGAATCTGCGTCTTCCTCCTCCCCGTCATCAGGCGGACGCCGTGCCGCAACGTTCATCTCATTTGACCATTCTCGCCTCCGGGGTTTAGGGTGTCTGCGTCGTCCAATCCGAGCAACCTGGTGACCCAAAATGAAAACCAACCCCCCCCCCCCGGATTTCCGTCCTTCTTCTGGCTGGCTTGATCAGCGTCCCCCTGTTGGGTCAGACCTTGAGCGTTAGTCCAAACCCGGTCGTCTCGGGACAGCCCATCACCATATCGGTGTCTCTGCCTCAAGGATGCGCTGAAAACCAATGGAAAATCTACTATAACGGACAACAGATCTTTAGTGAAGGGTCGCAACAGTCCTTCGGTACGACCTACACTCCGACACAATCGGGAACCTTCGCCGTCTTAGCCAGTGGAACCTCGACACCTCCGTGCCAGAACGCAAACACCAACACGGTCGAGGAAAACGTGTCCTCCCCCGCTGTCTCCGGCTACATCAACCCTAAGTACCTGGTTGTGGGCGTCGTCTATGCGCCGCCGGGAGCGTCCAGCACGGTCGCATACTCGACGAGCAACACATTCTCTTCGACAAGCAATGTTTCGCAACTGTTCGGCAGCAACACACAGGTGTCGGTAAGCATATCTGGACAGACCGGGGTTAAAGGCGTCTTCCAAGCTACTGTTACAGGTACGACGACGACCTCGGCGAGCCAAAGCTCCACCAGTACGAGTTCCATCACCAAGAGCTTCGGACAGACGGTGCAAAACACATATGCGGGCACTCCGTCCTTCAACTCGCCCGTCGACCACAACTACGATCAGGTCTTAGTTTGGCTCAATCCGGTACTGCTTCTCAGCGTCTTTCCAAACCAGCCTGGTGTCCAATTCAACGGCTACGGATACGATCAGGCGGACTCGAATGTGCAGGGCCTCGACATACTGCCAGTGCCTCTCGGTTGCCTCAACGGTTCCTTTCCCGCCGCGAACTGTCAGCAATATATAAACGAACTGAACCGCAGCTGGGCGAATGGGCAACAGGTCTTCGCGTCGGGACAAGGTCCGGCGCTAACACAAGACGACTTCAACGCAATCGCGGCTTTGGACCCGTTCTCGAATACGAACTATGTCTTTTCTCCTAATCAGAGTTATCCGATCACTACAACTGACGGCCGCTTCACTTTGTCGGGAGATGTCAACGGCAGCTATGACTATTTCACCTACTCCCAGGCTCAACCAGGACAACAGCCGAATCGCACCGTGTTGACCAACGTCTACACGAACATGAGCACACTGGGCCAGAGCTCGACAAAAACATACCAGGAAGCATTCGGCGTGGATCAAAAGTACGAAGGCGGATCATTCCTAGGGAACCTCGTCGTCAACATCGGCACAACGCAGACCTTTACCTGGACAGACACCGTTGGAACGTCCGTGACCAGCACCAACACGCAAACGGACACAGCTACCATCGTAGACCCCGCTTGCAATGGCAGTTCCGTGTGCGTGCCCGCATACACCGGTCCGATACAGTGGAACGTGTTCCAAGACAACATCTATGGAACTTTTGAATTTCAACCTTAGTCAGGTCCGGAAAGAGGCTTGCACATGAGCGGAAGAATCCAAATTTTCAGCATGTTGCTGTTTTCTGCCTTGCTTCGAGCACAGCAGCCGGTTCCTGCAACAGTAGAAAATGTCATCGTGACAGAATCGCGACATGGGATCGTATGCGACACTCGTTGCACCATCACACAGCAGATAATAGCCACTGTCGGCGACCGCAAGTTAGAATTGCGGCTTTACGAAAACAAACCTGAAGCCTTGCTTGCCTTGGGAACTTATCCAGGGCAACGGGTTTCGGGTAAGACAAATATCTCCTACCGTGTGGACGAAAGCTACATCCTCACTTATCCAGATGGAAAGACGGAGAAGTTCGAGGTTATCGGTATCCTGCGATAACCGCCCACCCTCTCCGCAGCCGGTGGATCGTCCTTCCTTCAAAGAGCCTGGTCCTATGACTTACCACAGCCCTTCTAAGATCGCCGCGAGAGCGGCGATCTTCTTTACTCTTGTGTTTTTCGCCGGTTGCGGTTATGTCCGCTTTCCTTACACCACGCCGCCCGCGGCACCGCATCCGCCGGTCTCTAAGCTGGCGTTCGGGTACGTAGCGAATGCCTTCTATCCCGGTAGCGTCTCCCAATTTCAAATCTCTTCGGCAGGACTATGGACAGCTACTACTCCCGATAGCGTTCCGGCCGGCGGGTTGCCGTACAGTCTGGCTGTGGACCCCTCGGGTCGTTTTGTATACGCCGCGAATTCCGCCGACAATACCGTTTCGCAGTACGTCATCGATCTTTCCACGGGTGCGCTGGCTCCCAACAGCCCAGCCACCATGCCTACAGGAATTCGTCCGAATTGGCTGACCATCGACTCGCTCGGTCGCTTTCTCTATACCGCTAACACGGCCGATTGCACGATCTCTATCTTTCGCATAGACCAGACCAGTGGAGCCTTGAACGCGACCGTACCGGCGACGGTCCCAGTTCTTGCTTCGCCTTCCGGCTGTAGTAAAGGGGCGGTTGGGTTGGTAGTCGATCCGAAGGGAAATTTCCTGTACGCGGTCGGCGAGAGGGTGGAAGCATTTGCCGTGGACGCAGCCACCGGTCTCCTCTCTCCGGTCGGACCCATGCTGCCTGTCGGTGCGGTCAACAGAGCTCCGGCCATCGATCCGTCGGGTACATTTCTCTATATTCCGTCTTCTATCTTGAACGAGTTGGAGGTGCTGGCGATTAACCCCACGACCGGTGCGCTGTCTCCGGCTGCGGTCCCGTCCGTGCCGGCGGGAGAGGAGGCGAGCTCTATCGCGCTCGATCCGTCAGGCAGGTTCCTCTACGTGGCAAACCGCACAGGGCACTCGATCTCGCAATTTCTTGTTGGTCCCGGAGGCAGTCTCACGCCGATGAGCATCCCTGTAGTGCAGGACTCCGGTCTGCCTTGGCAAATCCTTGTCGATCCTTCCGGCGAACTGGCGTATGTGTCGAACGAAGCCACGACGTCCGTGACTATCTACCGTATCGGCGCGGATGGGGCGTTGAATGCATACAGCTTAGCGGCAGCGCGCGGTGGGGCCTATGGCATGGGAGTGGCGCGGCGGCGCTGATCGGCTTCGACACTCAGAAAGTTCGTCTCAACACTTTACACAAACGGATTCCGGATGCGCAACGACTCAATCTGCTGACCGTCCTGCATATCCTCCGAGTAGACGACATCACAGCGCGCCTCGGGCGCCGAAGCCAAAATCAGCGAATCGTAGATGTTGTATCCATACCGCTCCGCCAATCTGCTGCCCACTCGAATGCGTCGCCACGGAGAGCGGCAACACCGTGCATAGGTTCGGAACTTGGCTACGATAAGTCGGCCGCAGCTTGTTCGAGTTCGGCCTGCAGTGACAATCGCGATTCGACCGGCATCAACCCGTCGTTTGCCTTGCGAGAGTCGCCAAGAACGACAGGGCAAACAGGGGACCGCGCCTTGCCAGGACTTTGGCCGCAGATACCTCGCCCAGATGGACAGCCAACATATCGTCGAGACATTCCGGGTGCTTTGCCAGTGAGGACAGCACCAGAGACGCAACAGCCGGAAAACGATCGAGCATCAGCAGGAGCGCTCCCATTCGATGCGGCATTCCGCCAAGTGCGCGATGCTTTCGGTCATAGGCACTTAGGCGGTTCGTCTGGATACACTCGGCAAGGGCCACTGCCTGGCGGAAAGCCATTCCCAACCCCTCGCCGGTAATGGCATCGACGGAGCCCGACGCATCGCCGATAAGCGCAGTGTTTCCCGCCGTGACCCGCCGCAGCCTGCGCGTCACGGTGACGGCGCCGGACTGAGACGTCATTGTTTCGGACCCTCTCAGTCTCTCCGTCAGCTCGGGAAACTCCGAAAATGGATCGCGACGGAGAGCGTCGCGATGTCGCGACATGAAGATCACGCTGACGCATTCGTCTCCAACAGGGGCTACACAGACCTGGCCGGACTTACCCCAGTGCAACTCGACGAAGCTGCTCCACGGTCTCACTCGATAGTGTCGCCGAACGGCGTAGCGCTCGTGTTCTTCAACAACGGGAGATAGACCCGCACGGGTGCGGACGGCGGACGAGTTTCCATCGGCGCCGATCAGCCAGTCGTATTGAAGCGTTTTGCCGTCGATGATGGCAGTGCGTGGCGACATAAGTTGAAGCCGTGTGTTCCAGAGAACCGTGGCACCGGCGTCGCTGGCGGCTTGTGCCAATCTACGGCGGAACCATGGGCGGCGGACGCCAGCCCCCTCCCCACGGGGGAACTTGCCCGTGACGCGACTGGTCTCGTTGAGGAAACGGATGCCACGCATCGTGTAGCCGTCGGAGGGTGACACCACCACCCCTAACTCGGCCAGCGATGCAAGGGTGTCCGGCATAAGACCCTCGCCACACGCCTTATCGGCATCGACGGAGAGCGCGTCCACAACCACACAATCGATCTTTCTATGTCCCAAAGCAATGGCCGCCGCCAATCCCGAGGGTCCACCACCAACGATCAAAGCTTGCGTTCGAATCACGTTCGCTCGTTCCGTTCTGTATGCGTGCTGCTTGTCGACACATGGAGATCGCTTGACTATTGCCGTCGCCATCTGAGTTCCGATGGCTGGACCGGCCAATCGTCCCCCCTCCGGAGCCTGCGTAGAGTTGACGAAGCGTAACTGCAATCGATTAAACGACTCGATGCCGTATACCTCGATATGCTTCGTCGAAGAGGAGCGCCTCACCGCGGACGAGACCCTCATCCGCCGCCTGAGTTGAAAATGCGCGTCACGAACGACATTGCCCTCTTCATCCAGCCCACCACCGAAATGCATAGCGGCTTTCCAAGCGCTGCGTCGGCTTGGCGTGCCGCTTGAGGGTCTCGAACCGGCGATCTTCTCGACGACGAGGAGAACCTCCGCTTTGGCCGCGCAGAAGACCGTATCGGCATCCTCGCGTACATCGTCGAAATGCCCTTCCGCCAGGTGTGGCGAACCGTGTCGAGGCAACGGTGAATGGGATTCCGTCTCCTTCATCTCGAAGTCGAACTTGAGTGAAAACAAGCGTCAGGTTGGAAGATTGCGAGACCTGGCCGATGCGGAGGAGCTCGCGTTAATTCCGAATTTCGTAACAACGCCTTCACCTACCGTGGTCGCCTGTGATGTGAAGGCGTTTTTTCGCTCTTATTTGTCATTCCTGAAGGGAGTCCGCGTTTCCCGCCTCAACGCCATCAGGCAAACAGCTCTAAAGCAGAGACAATGCCTCCCGCACCCGCTCCACCGCCTCCTCCGGCGTCTTCCCCACCGACGACAGATGCCCCATCTTCCTTCCCCGCCGCGGACGCAGCTTCTCATACAAATGCAGCCGCACCCCCGGCACCGACAGCGCCGCGTCGAACTCCGGCCCACCCTCGCGATCGACCCATAAATCCCCGAGCAGATTGGCGATCGCCGCCGGCTGCACCAGCTCCACAGACCCCAGCGGCAGATCGCACACCGCCCGCACCAGTTGCTCAAACTGCCCCGTCACGCACGCCCGTTCGCTCGCGTGATAGCTGTTGTGCGGGCGCGGCGCAAGCTCGTTCACCAACAGCCGCCCATCCGTCGCCACGAACATCTCCACCGCCAGCAGCCCCTCCAATTGGAACGTGTCGGCGATGCTTTCCGCAATCTGCCGCCCCTCGGCCTCAAGCGCAGGCGGAATGGCCGCCGGGATCACGCTCCACGCCAGAATCTGCCGTTCGTGATGGTTCCAAGCCGCAGGATAAACCGCCACCTCTCCCGAAGGCCTGCGCGCAACCATCACCGAAATCTCCCGCTCCAGCTCCACCGCCCGCTCCACCACCCCGGGCCCCTTGCCCAACGCGTCCCACGCGCCTTGCACTTCGGCCTCAAACGAAGCAGCGGGATCAAACCCCACCTTGCCCTGCCCGCGCCCGTCGTAACCGCCCCGCGCGCTCTTGCAGAAGCACCGCCCTAAATCCTTGACCGCCGAGTGCACCTCGTCAAGCGTTTGCACCGCCTGGTACTCCCCCAGCGGAAATCCATTCCGGCGCAGCCAGTTCTTCTGCTCGATCCGGTCCTGAATCACCGCCAGCATGACGCCGCCCGGACGCACCGGCGCAAAGTTCGCCGCCGCGTTCATGCTGCTAATGGAAATCTGCTCGATCTCAAGCGTCACCACGTCGCATCCACGCGCCAGGTTCGCCGCCTCGCGCGTGTCGTCCCACCCCGCCTCAATGCAGTTGTCCACCACAAAACGCGCCGGACACGCGGGGTCGGGGTCGAGCACCTGGATGCGGTATCCCATTCCGCGAGCCGCCATCGCCGTCATCCGCCCCAGCTGTCCGCCGCCGAAGATGCCGATGGTCGCGCCCGGCAAGATCGCGCTCACGCCTCCACCTCAAACCCAACCACTTCCGCCAGCACCTGATCCCGCCGCGTCGCGCGCCACGCAATCAGCATCTCCCGCAGCGCCGCGTCGGTCGTCGCCAACATCGCGATCGCCAGCAGCCCGGCGTTCATCGCCCCCGCTGCGCCGATAGCCAGCGTCCCCACCGGTACCCCTTTCGGCATCTGCGCAATCGAGAACAGCGCGTCAATCCCCTGCAACGCCGTCGCCGCGATCGGCACCCCGAGCACCGGCACCACCGTCTTCGCAGCCATCATCCCCGGCAAATGCGCCGCCCCGCCTGCACCAGCGATAATTACCCGCAGCCCGCGCTCCACCGCCGCCTCCGCATATTCAAACAACAAATCCGGCGTCCGGTGCGCCGATACCACACGCACTTCATGCGCTACGCCAAACTCGCGCAGAACCTCCTCTGCCGCCCGCATCACGGAGTAGTCGCTGCGGCTGCCCATCACAATCCCAACCTGCGGTGCTTCCCCCATAGAAGACAGATTATAAGTGCCGAAGCCGTTATCTCTCCCCTTCCACACGAGCGTAAATCCACTCTATGCCTTACGCCTCGTCCCTCTTTGTCTCCCTACGTCACGCCCGCGTCTCCCTTGTCCTCTGCTGCGAAGCGCTCTACGCTCGTGCTTTGTTGAGGCTTGCTCGAGCGCAAGGGCTGGAAACATAAAGTCAAGGCTGATTCATCTAACCTTTTCGGAGGCGGCGTATAGTCGGAGCACTGCATCCGTCGATCGAACGACGGAGGAGTGGGGCTCGATGCAGATTTTGGTGATCAATAGCGGATCGTCGTCGATCAAGTTTTCGTTCTTCGATGCGGAGGCGGTGGAGCCGCGGGCAAATCCCATGCTGCGGGCAAATCCCATGCCGCGGGCGCTGTTTGAGGGTGAGGTCAGCGGGATTGGTGGGTCTTCGGCGAAGGTCAAGTTTGCGGATGCCGAGGGGAACGATCTGGCGGGGAGCGCGGCGAAGCATCCGGTTGGGTCGATCGCCGACGCGGTGGCGATTGTTGAGGAGTTGGTGAACGGGCCGCAAATGCCGAAGGTCGAGGCGATCGGGTACCGGGTGGTGCATCCCGGGCCGACGCTGAAGGACCATGTGCGGATCACGGGCGAGGTGATGGGGCAGCTCAAGGAGGCTAGTGCGTTTGCGCCACTGCACGATCCCACGGCGGTGACGATCATCGAAGAGATGCAGATACGGTTTGCGGAGGCGGCGCACTTTGCATGCTTTGATACGGTGTTCCACGAGACCATGCCAGACGCGGCGACGCGGTATCCTCTGCCGGACGAGTATGCGGCGAAGGGTGTCCGGCGTTATGGATTTCATGGCCTGGCCTGTGAGTCGGTGGTGTGGCAGATGCGGAAGGCGGGCGTTTCCTTTCCAAAGCGGATGGTGATTGCGCATCTGGGAAGTGGATGCAGTATGACGGCGCTGGTGGAAGGCAAGTCGGTGGACACATCGATGGGGCTGACGCCGACGGGCGGGGTGGTGATGGGGACGCGGCCGGGTGACCTCGATCCGGGGCTGATGTTATGGCTGGTGCGGCAGAGCTCGGCAGATGCTGTGGAGACGATGCTGAACCACCACGCCGGGCTGGCTGGGCTGGCGGGGACGGGGGACATGCGGGCGGTGCGGAAGGCGGAGCTGGCCGGCGATGTTCGCGCGGCGTTGGCGCTGAAGGTGTTTACACGGAGCGTGCGGAAGGCGATGGGGAGCTATCTGGCGCTTCTCGGCGGTTTGGATGCGGTGGTGTTTTCCGGGGGAATCGGCGAGCACGATCCGGCGTCGCGGAAGGAGATCTTGGCCGGGATGGAGGGTTTGGGCATCGTACTGTCTGATGACCGACAGAACGGTACCGAAGGTGGCATGCGGGAGATCAGTGCGGCGGGTTCGCAGGTACCGGTGTATGTGGTTCCAGCGGAAGAGGATTTGATGATTGCCCGGCATGTAGCGCGATGGCTCTGGCGTAAGGATTAGCTTGCGGCTGAAACGCGGATTCACTTCGGGAATGACAAACAAAGGGAGCAAAAACGTTTTTCCGCTTCGCAGCGGAACGACAACAAGCTATCAGGATTAGTAGAACGTTCAATGGGGAGACTTCGATGAGTGTGGCGGATTTTGTAGTGAGCGAAGAACAGGCATTGAGCGCGGATGAGTTGCGGCGGATGGACGCGTACTGGCGGGCTTGCAACTATCTGTGCGCGGGGATGCTGTATCTGCGCGCGAACCCGCTGCTGCGGGAGCCACTGAAGGCGGAGCACATCAAGAATCGGCTGCTGGGTCACTGGGGATCAGACCCGGGACAGACGTTTACCTGGGTGCATCTGAACCGGCTGATCAAGAAGTATGACTTGAACATGATCTATCTCTCCGGGCCGGGGCATGGGGCGCCGGCGACGTTGTCGAACAGCTATCTGGAGGGCGTGTACAGCGAGGTATACCCCGACAAGAGCCAGGATGCGGCGGGAATGCTTAAGTTCTTCAAGCAGTTCTCCTTTCCCGGCGGGATCGGAAGCCATTGCACGCCGGAGACGCCGGGATCGATCCACGAAGGGGGCGAGCTAGGATACAGCTTGTCGCACGGGTTTGGGGCGGCGTTCGACAATCCGGATTTGATCGTGACGGTTGTAGTGGGCGATGGTGAGGCGGAGACCGGGCCGCTGGCGACGAGCTGGCATGGGAACAAGTTCCTGAACCCGGTGCGGGACGGGGCGGTGATGCCGGTGCTGCATTTGAACGGTTACAAGATTGCGAATCCTACCATTTTGGCGCGCATCCCGCATGAGGAGCTGGAGGCGCTGTTTACGGGGTACGGATGGAAGGCCCACTTCGTAGAGGGCGACGATCCGGCGACGATGCACCAGCTCATGGCGTCGACTCTGGAGAAATGCGTGCTGGAAATTAGGGCCATCCAGCAGCATGCGCGCGAGACGGGGGATACGACGCGGCCACGCTGGCCCATGGTGGTGCTGCGCTCCCCGAAGGGATGGACGGGGCCGAAGGAGGTGGACGGGCACATCGTCGAGGGGTTCTGGCGGGCGCACCAAATCCCGATCCTTGAGCCGAAGACGAAGCCGGAGCAGTTGACGCAGGTAGAGACGTGGCTAAAGAGCTATAAGCCGGAGGAACTATTCGATGAAAGGGGAACGCTGCGAGCGGAGCTGCGGGCGATGGCTCCTGAAGGGACGCGGCGGATTACGGGGAACCCGCATGCGAATGGGGGCCTGCTGCGGAAGCCGCTGGATATGCCGGACTTTCGAGACTATGCGGTGAAGATGGGGACGCCGGGGCAGATCGAGGTGTCGTCGACGGATGTGCTGGCGCACCTGCTGCGGGACGTGATGCGGAAGAACATAACGAGCTTCCGGGTGTTTGGACCCGATGAAACGGCTTCGAATAAATTGCAGGAGATCTACAAGGCGAGTAAGAAGACGTGGGTGGAGCAGATCCTGCCGAAAGACGCGGATGGAACGGAGATCGCAGTCGACGGGCGGGTCATGGAGATGCTGTCGGAGCATACGCTCGAAGGATGGTTCGAGGGGTATGTGCTTACCGGCCGGCATGGATTCTTTTCCAGTTATGAGGCATTCGTCCATATTATTGACTCGATGTTTAACCAGCACGCGAAATGGCTGGAGAAGTCAAAGCTGGAGCAGCGCTGGCGGGCGCCGATCTCTTCAATCAACTTACTGATCAGCTCGCTGGTTTGGCGGCAGGACCACAACGGGTTCACCCATCAGGACCCGGGGTTTTTGGATGTGGTGACGAATAAAAGCCCGGAGATCACACGGATTTATCTGCCGCCGGATGCGAATTGTTTACTCTCCGTAGGCGATCACTGTTTGCGGAGCGAGAATTATGTGAATGTGATTGTCGCGGACAAGGCGGCGCACCTGCAATATCTGAACATGGATGAGGCGGTGAAACACTGCACGAAGGGGATCGGGATTTGGGACTTTGCCTCGAACGACCAGGGGCTGGAGCCGGATGTGGTGATGGCGTGCGCAGGGGATATTCCGACCTCGGAGTCGCTGGCAGCGGTGGCGATTCTGCGGGAACGGTGCCCGGAGTTGAAGATACGGTTTATCAACGTGGTGGATTTGTTCCGGTTGATGCCGGCGAGCGAGCATCCGCATGGGTTGACGGAGAAGGAGTTCGACGGCTTGTTCACCAGGAACAAGCCGGTCATTTTCAACTTTCACGCTTACCCTTCGCTGATCCACAAGCTAACGTACCGCCGAGCGAACCATGCGAACTTCCACGTGCGCGGGTATAAGGAGAAAGGCAACATCAACACGCCGCTGGAATTGGCGATTTTAAACCAGGTAGACCGGTACAACCAGGCGATCGATGTGATCGATCGGGTGCCGTCGCTTGAGCTGACAGGGGCGCATACGCGGGAGTGGTTGAAAGACCAGATCACCGAGGCGATCGCGTACGCGCATGAAGAGGGGCAAGACAAGCCGGAGATACGAAATTGGAAGTGGCCAATTTAGATCGCGCCGGGCGGTGAATATCTAAGTTCCATCCTCATGGTGACGAGCTGTCATGAGGATGGAACTTGAGCGTTTGGTTAGAAGCTGTTGACGAGGTTAGTGGCGTTGAGGGAGCCGATGCCGGTCGCGAAGTCCCAGCCCGTAGTCGTTCCGTAGGCTTTTTTGTAGGCGGTGTTTGAGGTGGAGAGGACGCCGTTGGTGCCGGATGGAATGTAGCAGTTGTGGGTACCGGTACAGTTGACGTCCATGTCGCCTTGCGTGGTGTCGTAGAAGATGCAAGAGCGGGAGATGCCGTTGCCGTTGGTGGAGTTGCAGTTGGCGGAGCCGGTGGAGCCGTACTCGGTGGCGGCGAGCTGGTAGTACCGGTAGTTAGGATTGCCTTGGGGAGCGCTCTTCTTCTGGTTGACTAAGGCCTGTATGGCGGCGAGGATGGGCGAAGCGAACGAGGTGCCGCCCGCGCCGGACCAAGTGCTCGGAGCGCCGGTGCAGGGTGTGCCGCCGTTATTGGGATCGGTGTAGCAATAGACGTAATAGTGACCCCAGACACCGTTGGCGGCAAAGAGGGAGACGTCGGGGATGTCGCGAACGCCGTCGGCAGGAACGCCGAGAAGCGACTGATAGCTGGGCTTGGCGTAGCCCTTGCAGGAGCCGCTGGTGACACCCGTAGTGGAGGCGGAGCCGGTTGCGCAGGAGCTTGGGCCTCCGCTGCCACTGGCGGTGGTCAGGTAATACTTCTTGCCGGTAGTGGAGTTGCAGAAGCCGGAGGAGCCATACGTGATGCTGTAGCCGTTATAGCTGGCGAGGAGCGAGCTGGCGCAAGAGTCGTTCCAGGGAATCTCGGGAATGTAGGACTTTGCCGAGGCGTAGGTGCTGGTGTTGGTCGAGTTCCAATAGGTGGCGTTGGTGCGGGCATAGCTGTCGCCGAAGTCCGTGCCGCCGACGGCTACGTTATACGGCGTAGAGGCAAATCCGCTGACGTTGATCCCGTGAGTGGCTTTGGTTTGGTTGGCGTCGCAGGAGGCCGCGCCCTCGTCTCCCGAGGAGACGAAGACGGAGATGCCGGCTGCGGCCGCGGCCTGGTAGGCCGAGTTGTAGGCGGCGTTGGCGGACGCCCCGTTTTCGACTTCGCATTCGCCATAGGAGATGGAGACGATCTTAGGTGGGTTGGCAGCGTTGACGATGTTGTTGAGCGCGATGAGGCCGCCGAAAGTAGTGCGCGTGTCGGCGCAGGAGGCGAGCTCGATGGTGGCGGAGGGCGCGGCGGCGGAGGCCCACTCGGCGTCGAGAATGGCTTCGCCGTCGTCGCCGTTGACGCCGGGGTTGGTGCAGCCAGAGCCGGGGTGAATCTGGACGAAGCTGCCTGCGGTGTAGGAAGAGAGACCGAAAGTGCTGCGGAAGGTGGTCCAGTCGGCGGTGTTGTAGACGTTGGTATCTTCGATAACGACGATGGTCTGGCCTTGGCCGGAGATGCCGGAGGAGAAGAGCGGGTTCAGGTTGTAGATGGTTGCGAGATCGCCAGGCACGACGGCCTGATAGGTGCTGGTGCCTGAGGTGAAGGTGTACCCAGGCGTGACCGTTGCGCCGGTGTTCTTATCAGTGTGCGTGGCTGCAATGGATTTGTGGAGCATGTGCGGACGGAAGTCGTGGAGCGAGACGACGCCTTTAACGACGCCGGCTAGTGCAGCAGGAATCTGCGGGTCCTGCATGTTGGCGATGTGTTCGACTCCGTCGGCGTTGAGGCGGTGGATGTCGGCGTGGAGTGCGGAGTGGACTTGGCCGGCGGTGCCGGAGAAGTCGACGACCATCCCATTGGCAGAGACGCTGTTGACGGCAAAGCCGCTCGAGGTGAGCCAGGAGGTGACGGCGGCGAGGTCCGCGTCGGTGGGGCCGAACTGTTGGCGGAGCTGCTGCGGGGTGAGCCATTGGTGGAAGCTGGGCGAGCCTTTAGTGTGGAGCTGGTCGATGAAGGCGGCGAGCTCGGCTTCCTTCTCGGGGGAACGCTGGAGCTGGAGGAGCATATGGTCGAGCGGAAGGCTTCCGGAGACGGGGCCGAGATCGTTGGCGGGGTTCAGCGCAGCTGACCGGACGTTGCCCGGGAGGGTGACCAGGCGAGCCGTGTCGACGCGTTCGGTGACGAGGGAGCGCGGGATGGTGGGGCTTTGCGCGAAGAACGAGGTGGACGACAAAAGAGCGGTGATGGCGACGAGGGTGCGTATCCTGAGTTTGCTCAAGGGGTCTCCTAGGGTCTGGGGCGTACACGGATGAAAGCTTCGCGACAACAACGCTGGCAGAGAGATCGACAGAAAACGCCGGTTGAAATCCGCCTCTGAGGGTGGATTACGTGTAGTGTAAACCACAGGTGGGGCGAAGAAAAGGTAAATCTTTATAGAAGATCAGCCGCAGCTTCCGGCTCTAGCGCCAGCCCTCTAGACTGCGTGTTGTAGGTTACCACACAATGGGAGACGAACCGATGGGCTTTGCCGAACAGGTACGACGGCTGACCGCGTCGCAGCGGAACGCGTTTCTTGCATGCTTTCTGGGCTGGACTCTGGATGCGTTCGACTTCTTTATTCTGGTGTTTTGCGTTAGCGCGATTGCGAAGGACTTCCACGCGGGGGTGCCGCAGGTGGCGGAGGCGCTGTTTCTAACGCTGGCAATGCGGCCGGTTGGAGCGTTTCTATTTGGGCGGATGGCGGACAAATACGGGCGGCGGCCCACGCTGATGGTGAATATCCTTTGCTATTCAGTGTTTGAGCTGGCGTCGGCGTTCGCGCCTTCGTTGAAGATGCTGTTGGTGTGTCGGGCGCTGT
>CAXTUR010000081.1:0-13934 GCA_964247455.1 uncultured Acidobacteriaceae bacterium
CCGCCACCATGGTGCTGTTCGCGTTCTTTGTACGACTCAACCTCGGCGCGGCTAGCTTCTTCGCCGACAGCGCGGATGCTGAGACCGACCTTCTTCTCTTCCTGGTTCATCTTGACGATCTTGAACTCGTGCTCCTGATCGGCCTCTAGCTTGACCGGCTTGCCTGTGTCGTCGACGGCCTCGGAGACATGGCAGAGACCCTCGACTCCTTCGGCAATTTCAATAAACGCGCCGAACTGAGCGGTGCGAAGCACTTTACCCTTGATGACATCGCCAATGCGGTGCTGCGCGAAGAATGTGTCCCAAACGTCGGGCTGTAGCTGCTTGACCCCGAGCGACAGGCGACGATTCTCCGGCTCCACACCCAGAACGATGGCGCGAACCTTTTCGCCCTTCTTGAGAACCTCAGAGGGATGCTTGATGCGCTTGGTCCAGCTTAGGTTTGAGACGTGAACGAGCCCATCGATGCCGTCCTCGATCTCGATAAAGGCACCAAAGTCGGTAAGATTGCGGACGCGGCCTTCAATGATGGCACCAATAGGGTACTTATCCTCAAGCTGCTCCCAGGGATTGTCCTGAAGCTGCTTCATGCCCAGCGAGATACGGCGGTCGTTTGGGTTAACGCTGAGGATGATCGTGTCTACCTCATCGCCCGGCTTGACCATCTTCGACGGATGCTTCATCCGCTTGGACCAGGTCATCTCGGAGACGTGGACAAGCCCTTCAATGCCCTGCTCCAGCTCGACAAACGCGCCGTAATCCGTAACGGAGAGAATGCGGCCGCGAACCTGTGCGCCAATCGGGTACCGCTCTGTAGCGTCGAGCCAAGGATCGGGTGTCAGCTGCTTAAAGCCGAGCGAGACGCGCTGCTTGTCCTTGTCGAACTTGAGGACCTTGACCTGGATCTCATCGCCGACGTTCACCAGATCGCGCGGGTGCGTGAGGCGGCCCCAGCTCATGTCGGTAATGTGGAGCAAGCCGTCGAGGCCGCCCATGTCTACGAACGCGCCATAGTCGGTCAGATTCTTGACCGTTCCGGTAAGGATGCTGCCCTCTTCAAGCGTGGCCAGCGTAACGGACTTCTTGGCGTTCTGGTCTTCTTCAAGCAACTCCTTGCGCGAGATAACGACGTTGCCGCGCTTCTTGTTGAGCTTGATGACCCGAACTTCAATCTCAGTGCCGATGTAGCCGTCGAGGTTGCGGACGGGACGGACCTCAACCTGTGAGCCCGGAAGGAACGCCTTGATGCCGATGTCGACGGTAAGCCCGCCCTTGACGCGACCAAGCACCATGCCCTTGACGGGAACCTTGTCGATCGAGGCCTGCTCCAGCTTGTCCCACACCTTGTGCTTCATGGCCTTGTCATAGCTGACGAGATAGCCACCTTCGGCCTCTTCGCGCTCCACGACGACCTCAACCGAATCGCCCACCTGAAACTTCGCAACGCCGGTCGCATCGACAACCTGCTCGATCGGGATCAGACCCTCGGACTTGAGCCCAATGTCGATCACCACGTGTTTGTCGGTGATCTTGACGACGGTACCCGTGACGATGACCTCTTCCGCGGTGAGGTTCTGCGCGGCGGCTGATTCGGCTGCCTGCTCGCGGTCGAAATTGGCAAGGGCGGCCGCAAAGTCGGCTGCGTCGTAGTTCGGTTCTTCCTCTTCGGGCTCGGCGGCAGCTGCCAGGGCGATCCGCGCGGAGTTATCTTCCTCCGCTGAAGAATGGAGGGTGGCCGGAGCGAAGTCGGGGTTGTGGGTGGATTCAGAAGACAGGGCGGTTTGATCCGCTGTCGCCTCAGGCGCTAGGGTTTCCAGTTGGGTGTTCAGGGGTTGGCTCTCGGGGTGATTGGGATGAAGGTCTACCATGATCGATGCGTACTCCGGAACCGGATACTTCCGTCTCAGGCGGCAGTCCATCGCAGACAAAAAAGCGGTCCGGAAAGGACGCGCCGAGATGTAGCGGTTGTTCTGGCAGAGGAGCGGCTGCTTTCAGTTCCCACACGCAGTAGCTCACTTATGAAGATAGCAAGCGCAGGGCTGGGCGTCAACCCTGTTGTTACTTTTGGCACGTGGTGCAGAAATGGGTCCCCCGTCCGGCGAGCACCGTGCGCCGAATGAGCGTGCCACAGACCAGGCAAGGCTTGCCGCCACGCAGGTAGACGCGGTGTTCCAGCTGGAAGAACCCCCGCACCCCGTCAGCGTCGACATAGTCGGAGACTGAGGAGCCGCCAAGCTCGATTGCATGGCGAAGCACGATCTGCAGGGCCTCGCGAAGGCGTTGCAGCTCGGCGCGAGTAAGACGCGCAGCTTGGCGACGAGGGCGTATGCCGGCTCGGAAGAGACTCTCGTCGGCGTAGATGTTGCCAACGCCATGAAGGAGCGTCTGGTTGAGCAGAGCGGCCTTGATCGGCGTCTTGCGCCCGCAGAAGAGCGCGCGAAAGTCTTCGTCGGAGATAGTCAGCGGTTCCCGTCCAGGACCTCCATAACGCTCCTCGGGCATATGGACCGAGAGCCGGCCAAAGCGTCGTGCGTCGACGAAGCGCAGTTCG
Organism: uncultured Acidobacteriaceae bacterium; assembly: GCA_964247455.1. Classification (GTDB taxonomy): domain Bacteria; phylum Acidobacteriota; class Terriglobia; order Terriglobales; family Acidobacteriaceae; genus Edaphobacter. The sequence goes on from CAXTUR010000081.1 coordinate 2,552, forward strand.
CGGCCACTCGCAAGCGACAGGATGGCATGTGTATGAGGCGGGTGCGGCGTCTCAGGGGAGGAGACAAGAAGGCGTCCGGTCATGCCGAGATGGATGAGAAACTGTGCCGTCTCCGGAGGCGAGGGCCGTGCGAGGTCCATCACGATCATCTTTCCTACGCGATGAACGCGGGTGATCTTTGCTACGGTAAGCGTCTCCGCGATGAGCTCGGGCGAAGACTTGAAGGTCTGCGGCTTGTTGCTGGTCCAAACGGATTGGATGATGTCGCCATGGACGCGCTCATGGACGCCGTTGGCTACGGTCTCGACTTCGGGGAGTTCAGGCATGGTTTATGGCTGAGAGGAACGTTGTGGGTCGACGAGCTCGCGGTAGAGCGCGGGTGCGTCGTCGCCTCCAACGAGGATAGCGTGCTGGTAGGTGAGCCAGGCATGGGCGGCAAACTCGCCTTGTTCGTCCTTGCGCGCGCCGATATGGAGTTCGGTGGGGATGTCGCGGCGGGCGAGGAGCATCCGGAGGGCGAGGGCGCGGACGAGGCAGTTCTCAAAGCCCAGGTAGACGCTGCTCTGCTCGACCGCTTCGGTGGCCTCGCGCACATCCTGCGGAAGCGGCGCGGTGAACGTGGCAGGTTGTGCGGAGATGCCGCCCAGCGCGAGCAGAGTGCGCGCCGAAGTCGTCAGCGTGGCAACCTTCGCGCAGATCATATAGAAGGAGGCTTCGACGATGAGCCACCGTTCGGCCTGCTCCATCTGCATGAAGCGGCTGATGGTTTGCAGAGGACGGAGGACGCGCTCCAAGTTAATGCACCGAGCGGACGGAGCCGGCTGTTTTGACCGCAAGCCGCTGGGGACCATACTTCCGCAGAAGGCGGACGACCCGGAACAAATAGTTGATGAAGAAGAGAAAGCGATTGTGGACGGGGATAAAGAGATCCTCATAGTTGAGCTCGACGATCGGGATCAGGGTGTAGGCCAGACGATCGCGGAGGCGCGGGCAGAGGAGGTCGACGAGGGCTTTGCGGTTTTCAGTGGCGGAGGGCTCGGTCTCGCCGCTCATCACGTGGTCGACGACGTCCTGCACCAGACTAGGTATGACCGGGGTCCGCTCCATCCATCCAGCAACCGCCGCCGGGAGGCTAATGTCGTAGAGCCGCGCGGCCAGGGCGAGACCGAGCAGAACGACGAAGTGCTTGCCCGTGGTTTCCAGGTTAGTCAGCAGAGCGTACCAGTCGAGCTCGCCGGCATAGCGCTTGAGGAACTGTGCGATGTCGGCCGACCACTTCAGGCGGTCCCAGTTGTGCTTGGTGGCATGGGCGCATAGCGAGACGAGAAGATCTTCCGGACGCTGGAGCAGGAGGGTTACGTCGCCCAGGGAGTAGTGCACGTTGGCGCGACCGATGTCGGCCTGCGAGTCCTGCCAGAGCGTAAACCGGGAGGGCATGATCTGCAGATGGAACTCAAGAACCGCCTGGTCGGACTTACGCCCAAAGGTAAACTCACGCATCCGGGTGAGGATATAAAGGTCTTTGCTCTCGGTGTCGCGGCTGTCCAGCAGATGGAAACCGAGGCGGCGGGCGACTTTCAGGACGGGCTGAAGGTCTTCTTCGAGGAAGAGGAAGTCAAGATCCGCCGACTCACGGAGGGCGGCCGAGCCGTAGAGGAGCAGACCGGCCGACGGACCTTTCCACACGACGATGCGCAGACGCTCACGGTCGAACTCCCGCTGCAGTTCCGCAAGTGTACCCAGCTGAGAGATCGCCCGGTGGATGTACGCCGCCTGGCTGGCCCGCAGGCGCGAGAGTAAGGCGGGCGGAGCGACGTTATGCAGAGGCCCGGGCGTGAGGAGTTTGGTGGCCAGCAACGGGAACATGCCGTGGAACCCGGCGAGTTCCGTCAGCCTGTTCCAATCGAACGGAACGCCGTAAGGTGCGGGCAAGACAGGTTCTGAGCTCGCGGACGGCAGACACTGCGTCAGAAAACGCATCTCAGGGTTGGCGTGCATGGCTGGGCCATCCATCGATCGAGACTCAGCTCGAAGCCCGAACGATCAACTTCTTTCCTTCCAGATCGGCGAGGAGGCTGTCGAGATCGGCGCGCAGGGTCTCAGGCTCCACTTCAAACTCACTGAGCAGCGCGGCTTCGATCTGAGGGCGGGCCGTTCCCTCGCCCAGCAGCTTCCAAAAGCGACTGGCAACCGGTGACAGGCCGAAGTAGACCCCGGAGCTCATGTCGAGGACGACAGTCTCCTCGTTGAGCGATTCGGAGAGCACATACTTCGGAATGGTAATGGTCGCTTCAGGGATCATCTGTATCTCCGTCAACGATACTCTACCGGTTAGAGGGTATATCGTCCACCCTGACGGATGCCATCACATGGAGCAGCGGGCGAGGGCGCGCAGCTCTGGACTGGAGCCGTGAAAAAGGCTGGCGGCGGTCAGCATGGTCATGATGTCGTGATCGCCTAAGCGCCTACGGAGCCCCGCTACCACCTCGGGAACATCGTTCATGTCGAGGCAAAGCTCGCAGACCCCGGTGTAGCGATCTCGTATGGGAAGAAGGTCGCGCAGGTTGGAGTCTTCTTTAATAAGTTGGAACAGACCAAAGGGCCCGATCGTGCTGATCGCTTCGAGTAAGGGGTCGCGGACAGCGCGATGAAGAATGCTGTCGAGGTCTTCGTCAAACGTGTTCCCGAGAACAAGCGGCGAGGTACGATGGCTACTCCGCGAAGGTCCGCAGCAGCCGTAGACATAGCCATCGGGCTCGATCACCGGCTGGAAGATCGTGCCGCAGCCGCCAGGCCCAGGCATCTCGCTGAAGGTAAAGTGATCGACAGGCAGAGTGGCGGCGTGGCCCAGGCGCACCACTCCAATCTTCTGATACGGCACCTCGATCTGCACGAGCTTCTCTTCGATGCGAGGGTTCGGACCGAACGCGGCCATCACGCCACGCACGTAAGCGGGCAGGCCAAACTCCTTGCAGAGGCTGAGGAGCAGCTCGACGTTCTCGGGCGCCGACCACTCCTCGTGGTAGTCGTCCCAGCTGATCAGGAGCGTGTCGAGACCGGCGTCCTTCAAACTTCTGACGCGCTCGCGGGCAATCTCCGGCTTCTTCTGGCTGACCCATCCGGCTCCGGTAACGAGCGAGACGAGCAGACCGATCTGTTTGGCCTCGCGGATGAGCGGAACAATCTCGTTGTAGTAGAGGAGCGGCTCGCCGCCGGTGAAACAAAGCTGCTCAGAGTACTTCGGGATGACCTTAATGTAGGCGCTGGCCTGCTCGGGCGTCATCTTGCCTTCGGCTTTGGGCGAAGACTCAATGATGCAGTGCCGGCAGGAGAGCGGGCAGGTGCGGGTGTAGAGGAGACCGAAGACTTCATATTGGATCATGGGGTCAGCTCGCTAAGTCGTTCTGTATAAAAGCATAGACCTCGGGCAGCCGGTTGAGGTCGCGTGGCACATGAAGACGCTTGATCGAGACCTGCCGGACGAGCCGATTCAGGCCGGTAAACCGCTCCGCAACCAGCGGAAACAGCTGCGGCAGGTTCGGATTGTGCAGGTTGTACTGAATGTGCGGCAGCAACGCTTCCATGGCCTTCATCCCCTGAACCGCATGGGCTTCTACGGGGGCGTAGGCAAACGTAGGCTCCAGCAGATAAAGCCGCTGAAGCGGTGCGGGCGCCGGTGAAAATCGCTCCGCGACATGCCCGAGGTCCTCGCCAGCGCGATACGGCCGGTAGTAGGGGGTGGCTGGAAGCACGTCGCTGTAGTTTTCCCGGGACAGCGCAAGATGATCGTCGCTGATTAGGGTGTGACCGGCGGCGAGGAAATGGTTGAGCAAGGTGGATTTCCCCGCGTGCGAGTCGCCAAGGAACCCCGCACATTCCCCCGAGTTTATTCTGGAGCTGACCGCCATCCCGTGGAGGAACTCCGCTTTCCCACTCCAAAGCAGAAACATTGGCAGCACCTGCTGAACGATCCAATAACGCAGCAGTGGATCGGGAACGATGTCCAGGCAGTCACACGTGATACGCCCGGACACTGTATCGATCACAAATGAAGCGAAGGCCCCAATGCGGATGAAGATCAGGCCGCCGATGACTTCGACGTAAATGTTTCTTCCCTGCGCGCGACAGAGGCTAGTAAGCGATGAAGAAGGCGAAGGAAGGGCGCTCTTTCGCTCTACGCGCAGCTCGGCTGCAACGTCTCCGCTAAAGACAGGAAGGGCGCCGAAAGGAAATCCGCTTTCGATGCCCACCCCATATGCGGCATAGACCGGCAAGCAAGGTCCTTAGACGATAATGGTCGTGACGGAGGGCGAACCGGTGGTGATGATGGGTCCGATGATGAAGTCGGGCGAGGGGCCTTGGGGGAGACCGAAGATCTTGGTGCGCTCGGCGAGCGAACCATACTCGATCAGGGTGGGCTTCGTGTAAGCGGCTTTCACGTTGGTGTTTGTCTGCTGTGTGCTCATACTATGCTGACCTCTGAAATAAGATGGTGGATCGACTGTCCTGCGACAAGTATACCGGTCTTCGTCCGTCCGCCGTAAAGATAATGTGAAATTTCATGTCAGTAACCACTTTGGGTTACTTCTTACATAGCGCAATGTTAGAACGTAACGCCGACCGCTGTCAATGAAGTTCTTTGCTCTTGGCTTTCTAGTCCACATTGCCGCGCATTTGCGTGCCTACACAACTGTAGATGCGGCTAAAGCCATGTGCGCACGCTTCTTAGAAGATTCCACTCTATGGTCACAGGCAGGTTTGTCAACGAACGCCACCGCCCGCACTCTCATCTCAAGAACAACGAGCGTTACGCCCTAAACTAAGGTTGGGAGATCCATGCCGCCTTCGACAATCACGCCAAACAAACCGCTCAAGATCGTCTTTCTTGATCGCGTCGCCATCCGGACGCAGATCCGAAGGCCCAATCTTGCGCACGAGTGGTTTGAATACCCAACCACAGCACCGGAAGAGTTGATGGCCCGTCTGGAAGGCGCGACCGTGGCGATCACCAACCGCGCCCGCTTCACCGAAGAGCAGCTGGAGCGACTTCCCGACCTCAAGCTGATCGCCATGGCGGCCACCGGCTACGACTCGATCGATCTCAACCTGTGTCGCCGCCACGGGATCACCGTCACCAACCTCCGCGACTGGAGCACGACCGCATTGGCCGAGCATGCGTTCAGCCTGATGCTCGCGCTGCGCCGTCAGCTGCTGCTGTACCGGGCTATGGTCGAGGCAGGCGAGTGGCAACGGTCAGAGTTCTATGGGTTGCTGCGCGACCCGATCCCGGGCGATCTCTACGGCAGCCAGCTGGGGATCATCGGCAACGGGCACTTTGGCCAGCGAATGGCTATGATCGGCACGGCCTTCGGGATGCGTCCGGTGATTGCCGAGCGGAAGGGCCAACCGGTGCGCGCCGGGCGATACTCGTTCGAGGAGGTGCTGGCGACCTCGGACGTGGTGAGCATCACGTGTCCGCTGACGCCTGAGACGCGCGGGCTGATCGGCGCGGCGGAGTTAGCACAGATGAAGTCAACTGCCCTGCTGATCAACTGCGCTCGGGGTAGCATCGTCGACGACTTCGCGCTGGCGGAGGCGTTGCGTCAAGGCCGCCTGGGAGGCGCGGGGCTCGATGTTCTCGCGAAGGAACCTCCGGCGGACGGCAATCCCCTGCTTGCGCTGGACCTGCCGAACCTGATCGTGACGCCGCATATGGCCTTTGCGAGTGAGCACGCCCTGGCCACGATGGCCGAGCAGTTGATCGCCAACGTCGAGTCGTTCCTGGCCGGCGTGCCGCGCAACGTCATCTCGTAAGGCTGCCTACAGGAGGTTCTCAGTGGACCAGCCGGTAACGCGCTTGCCGCCGAAGATGCCGCTTTGTAGATCTCCCGTAAAGAAGGGCGACGGGTCGAGCGCGCTTGCTTCCTCCAGTCGAACGAGGTGCTCGGGCGCGAGCGTGACCTCCAGACACCGCACGTTGGCATGGAGCTGATCGACCGTATTCGCGCCAAGGATGGTCGAGGAGACGCCCGCCCGATTAACCAGCCAAGCCAGCGCGATCGTCGCCATCGACTCACCCGCCGCCTCGCTGACTTCGCGCAGCACGTCGAGCGTCTTCCAGTTGCGTTCCGTGAAGCGCTGGAACATGGGGACGTTAGCGTCGAGGCGGCTGCCGCCCGCGGTCTTGGCAAGGCCTTCGGGCGTGCGGCTGTACTTGCCGGAGAGAAACCCGAAGCGCAGCGGACTCCAGGCGGCCAGACCGATGCCCAGCTGCTGCGCGGCGGACAGATGCTCGTACTCTACCCAGCGGTCGGCCAGCGAGTACGACATCTGCATGGCGATCGGGCCGGGAACGTTGTAGGCCTGCGCGAGCGTCGCCATCCGCGCCATGTACCAGGCGGGCATGTCGGAGAGGCCAAAGTAGCGGATCTTGCCCGCGCGGACGAGGTCCCCCAGGGACTGCAGCATCTCCTCGACCGGCGTGACCATGTCCCAGACGTGCATCCAGTAGAGATCGACGTGGTTGGTGCCGAGGCGGCGGAGGGAGCCTTCGAGCGCGCGGTGGAGATTCTTCCGGCCGTTGCCGCCGCTAAAGCTGAACTTGGTCGCGAGGACGACGCGGTCACGTAGCTTCCGCTCGGCGAGGTACGCGCCGACAAGCTCTTCGCTGCGGCCGCCGGCGTAGACATCTGCGGTGTCGATAAAGTTGCCACCCGCGTCGATGTAGGCGTTGAAGATGGCCTGCGAGGTATCGTCGGATGAGCCCCAGGCCTTGTTGCCGAAGGTCATGGTGCCGAGCGCGAGCGGCGTGACAGGCAGGCCGGAGTGGCCAAGGGTGCGTAAGCTGGAGAGTTCCACGGAAGCCTCAAAGCGCGGTATGTGCGCTAGGTAACGATACCTGATCGCCACCTGGTTCCGAAGACCGACACGGTATGATGAAGGTGGCCTGGTTCCGCAAGCGACGCCGGCCGACCTCATCCCGGAGTGTTCTTTCATCGTGACGCAACGCAAATCGGCAGTGATTCTGGGTGCCCAATGGGGCGATGAGGGCAAGGGCAAGATCGTTGATGTGCTGTCGGAGCGCTTCTCGCTAGTGGTACGGTACGCGGGCGGCCATAACGCCGGGCACACAGTCATCATTGAAGGCAAGAAGTTCATTCTGCAACTGATCCCGTGCGGCGTGCTGCGGCTGGATTGCAAGGCCGTGATCGGCAACGGCGTGGTGCTCGATCCGATGGCGTTCCTCAGCGAGGTCCGCAAACTGCGCGAGGCCGGGCTGCCGCTGCCGAGCGGACCGGACGGGCAGCTGTTCGTCTCGAACCGGGCGCAGGTGATTCTTCCCTACCACCGGATGATCGAGCTGGCGGCCGAAAACGCGCCCGGGCGAACGAAGATCGGCACAACCAGCCGCGGGATCGGCCCGGCGTATGAAGACAAGATGCACCGCAGCGGTCTGCGCGTGATCGACCTGCTGAACTCGGCGCTTCTGCGGACGCACATCCAGAATGCCTGCTTTGAGAAGAACACCATCGCCCACGCGCTATTCGGGACCGAGCCGCTGGACCCGAAGAGCATGTACGAGGAGTACGCGCGGGCGGCCGAGCAGATCGCGCCCTTCGTGACGGACACGGCGGTGCTGCTCAACCAGGCTATCGACCAGGGCGAGAAGGTGATGTTCGAGGGCGCACAGGGTGCTCTTCTGGACATCGACCACGGAACTTATCCGTTTGTGACTTCTTCCTCGGCGACGGCGGGCGGCGCGGTGACGGGTACGGGCGTGGGGCCGACCAAGATTGGCACGGTCATCGGCGTGACCAAGGCCTACGTGACGCGCGTCGGCGAGGGGCCTTTTCCTACCGAAATCCAGGACCACTCGGCCGACCTGCTGCGGGCACGCGGACAAGAGTATGGCGCGGTCACCGGACGACCGCGTCGATGCGGCTGGCTCGATCTGCCGCTGCTGCGCTACAGCAACATGATCAACGGCACCGAATGGCTGGTCGTCACTAAGATGGACGTGATGGACGAGTGCGCGGAGATCCCGGTCTGCACCGGCTACAAGGTTGACGGCAAGCTGACGGACACGATTCCGGCAGATATGCGCGGGTACGACTCGATTGTGCCGGTGTATACGACGCTGAAGGGTTGGAACTGCCCGACGGAAGGCATCACCGAATTTGAGAAGCTGCCACCATTAGCGCAGGACTATCTCCGTTTCCTGGAGCGGGAGTCCGGGGCGAAGATCGGCATGGTCTCGACTGGGCCGGACCGGGCGCAGACGATGACCTTGCCGGAGTTCGAGCAGGCGTTGCAGGCATAAGGGGAAACGATGGTCAGCTTTATTGTGCGGATGCGGTTCGAGCAGGAGCACCAGACGGAGGCGCGGGAGCATCTTGTCGCGCTGACGAGCGCGTCGCGGCTGGAGCCGGGCTGCGTCAGCTATGTGCCGCATCTGGTCGAGAACGATCCCGGCGCGGTGCTGATCTATGAGCAGTACGCGGACGAAACGGCGCTGGACTATCATCGCGGGACGGCGCACTTCGCCAAACACGCGATCGGCGGACTGTATCAGTTGATGAAGGACCGCAGCATCGAGAATCTCACTGCCGTCGCCTGAACTGGTTCCATTGCGACCTTCCGGAGTGTGACAATCGTGCGTTTGTTTTGACGCGGACATCGGCGGAGATTACTATCCGCTTTGAACGATGCGTTCTCCCGTCCACTTTCCCCTTCGCGTCCCGGCCTGGCTGCTGTTAGCGATTTTGTGCGCTGTCGTTCCCAGCGAGGCGTATACCGCGGGGAAGCTGAAGCCGGGGTCGAAACGGGACGCCAAGCACGTGATCGAAGGTCTGGAAGAGCAGTGGCGGACGGCGCAGATCGCCGACGATCTCCCGGCGATGGACCGGCTGATGTCGGACGACTTCGTAGGCATTTCAATTACGGGTCAGGCAAATGATAAGGCGCAGCAGCTGGACCGCTTTCGGAAGCGGAAGCTGGTGATCTCGCGCGTCGACCTTTCGGACAGAAAGATCAAGCTGGTGGGGCCGGTCGCCATCGTCACCTCGCTGGCACAGGTGGAGGGCATCAACGAAGGCACGGCGATGAAGGGTATGTTCCGCTATACGCGGGTTTACCAGCGGCTGCCTTCGGGAACGTGGAAGACGACAAACTTCGAGGCGACGCGAGTGCCGGATGGACGTAGAGACCGGAATCCGAAATAATCTAAATAGCTAACAGCTATATCCTCATGACGCAGAGCTTGACACTGTCTCAGCCTAAGAGCCACCCCCCCCCGCGGGAGTTCTGTACTCAAACTCTTCATTTCAGGGCGCTTAGCTGACGGGCACCTTGCAAGATCTTCCATCTAAGGGGTTTACAGCTAAAATCCTCAAAACAAACGAGATAGCCTAGCGCACGCAAGGGCGATTGCAGACTTAGAATCTATTTGTCTCTAAGTGCAGCATATCAAGGCTGTCAAGCGATGGACTAAGTATGGTGGAGCACTCCCGCTCCTGATCTGTTTGCTTTACGGCTGCTGAAGACGTAGATTTCCTTCGGGAATAACAAACAGAGAGCAGGATGCCTCTGCTAACTTAGCAGGCCTGTTAGCTGTCGTGGCGGATGTTGAGGGCGAGGAGGCGGCGCGAGAGGGAGCGGGTGGCTCCGGTGATCTTGGCGTCTTCGGGCTCCGCGGAGAGGCAGATAAAGGAGCTTAGAAGCGGTCGAACGGCTGCGGTTGCGGGTTGTTTGTGACGAAGGGAACGCTGGAAAAGACCGGTCGCCTGAAGGCGTGACAATGGTGTCTCACGGTAGTTTCCGCGGCTGGTTGAAGACGGGAGATTGGTTGGAGTGTGCATCAGTCCTCCGGAGTATAGAGGTGTCAGTTACCACTGTAAATTCAGTGCGTAACTACGCCCAACTTATCGAGATGTACCTCACCGCAATTATGTTGTATTGCTAACAAAAGCTTTTTGGAGTTTTTCCCAGGTCGTTGCCAGTGCTTCCGGAAGAACGCGGGTTTCGCCGACGACCGTCATGAAGTTGGTGTCGCCGGTCCAGCGAGGAAGGGCGTGGAGGTGCAGGTGGTCCGCGACGCCCGCACCGGCAGCCGCACCTAGGTTCATCCCGAAATTGAGCCCGTGCGGGTGGTAGACCTCGCGGAGAACCGTTTCGGTGAGGCGGGCGAGGCGCATCATCTCAATCGCGGCGCCTTCGGGCAGGTTGGCGAGTGAGTCTCGATGCTCATGAGGGACGATGAGGATATGGCCGGTGCCGTAGGGAAAAGCGTTGAGGCAGATGAAGTTGTGTTCCGCGCGATGGACGATGTGGGCGGCCTCGTCGGCGCCGAGGGGGTCCATGCCGTGGGCGATGGCGTAGTCGGCTGAGGCGATTAAGTTGCAAAAGACGCAGTGCTTATCCTCGGAGGCGGGCCAGGCGGCGAGCTCGGGTGGAACGCCTTTGCGGGCATCGGGTTCGGCCTGGCTGACGTAGTTGTAGCGCCATGGGGTCCAGAGGCGGTCCATAGGGGGAGTATATGGGTGTGGCGGGGAACCGCGGGTCCTTCGACTGCGCGGATCGCGATAAGGCCGCGATCCGCTTCGCTCAGGATGACAGGGTGGGTGGGTCGTGCGAAGACGCGGATTCCCTTCGGGAATGACAATAAGAACGGCAAAGGCGAGAAGCAGATTCCTTCGCTTCGCTGCGGAATGATAAACAAGGGACAGCGGCTACAACGAAGCAACAGAGGCTGGCGGCTAGAGCATTAAGACAAGAGGCTGGCCGCTAAAGCATGGAGGCGAGATTGAGCATGGCGCTAGGGATGCCGGAGAGGGGGAGCATCTGGTCGGTGGCGCCTAGCTTTTGCGCTTCGCGCGGCATGCCGTAGACGACGCAGGTCTCTTCGTTCTGGCCCAGGGTTTTGGCTCCGGCGCGCTTCATGGCGAGCAGGCCGGCGGCGCCGTCCGAGCCCATGCCGGTGAGGATGACGCCGACGGCGCGGCCCTTGGCCGTGGCGGCTACGGAGGAGAACATGACGTCGACCGAGGGACGCTGATAGCAGACGCGGGGGCCGTCCTGCACCTGGACGCAGTAGCCGCCTGCGGTCTTGCGGAGCATCATGTGGAAGTTGCCGGGAGCGATGAGGGCGAGTCCGGGGCGGACCTCGTCGCCGTTCTTGGCCTCGCGGACCTCGATGGCGCAGAGCTGGTTGAGGCGCGTGGCGAAGGCGGCGGAGAAGACCGGCGGGATGTGTTGCGTGATGACGATGCCGGGGCTGGCGGCGGGCAGCTTCTCGAGCACCTCGCGGATGGCCTCCGTGCCGCCGGTCGACGCGCCAAGGGCAATGAGGGCATCGGCGGCGAAGGCTTTGCGGCCAGCCATGGAG